>JBHJNW010000009.1:0-32934 GCA_050330395.1 Pleurocapsa sp. | reverse complement strand
TTCTTCGGTATTTTAACGACCTACCGCGTCGAAAAATAACCTCCGTAGCCCTGCTATGCAGAACATTTTTCTCCTTGTATCTCGCTAAAATCCTCTCAAAAGCATCCTTCCCTTTAAATACAGTAGCTGTTAGTTATGTCTGGTTTAAAACAAAATATGATAATTATGAACAAGAATAAAAAGATCGCCTTAGTTGGTTTTGTTGCCAGTGTTTTATTGGTCTTTGGTCTATTGCTTAATACATCTCCCGCTTTCGCTCATCATCCTAGTGGGGGAAAAATTCCTAGCACTTTTAGCGAAGGATTTATGTCTGGCTTGGGTCATCCTGTAATTGGTATCGACCATCTCGTGTTTATCGTTGCCATTGGCTTACTGGCTGCTTTAAGCCAAAGACTAGGCATGATTATTCCCACAGTATTTGTTGTAGCTACGGCTGTCGGTACGGTAATTCACTTGCAAAGTGTAAATCTACCTGCCCCAGAACTAGTTATTTCTGCTTCAGTGTTGGTTATGGGCATCTTCTTGGCTAGAGAGAATCAAACGAATTTAGCTTTATTATCGGTAATTAGTGCGATCGCTGGTATTTTTCACGGCTATGCCTATGGCGAATCGATTATCGGGGCAGAAAATACGGCTTTAGGAGCATACCTGTTGGGATTTTGCTCAATTCAATTAGCGATTAGCGCGATCGCTTTTTACCTTGGCAAGTGGGTAATCAATCAACCCAGTAAGTCTTCTATCTTACTTCGCTTTGCTGGATTTACTATTTGTGGCATCGGTTTTGCCTTCCTCTCTCAGGCAATCTTAAATTAAATTTTCTCAGTTTTAAATAGCTCAAAATGCACAAAATACCCGTTACCGTAATTTCAGGATTTCTTGGCGCTGGCAAGACAACTTTAGTGCGCCATTTATTGCAAAACAATCAAGGCAGACGCATCGCTGTTTTAGTCAACGAGTTTGGCGAAGTAGGCATTGATGGAGATTTGTTGCGATCGTGTCAGGTTTGTGACGAAGAATCAGGTCCAGTTAACAACATTGTGGAATTGACTAACGGCTGTCTCTGCTGCACTGTTCAAGAAGAATTTTATCCCACCATGCAAGAATTGCTCAAACGTCGGGATAAAATTGACTGTCTTCTAATTGAAACTTCAGGTTTAGCCCTACCAAAGCCGTTGATTCAGGCTTTTCGTTGGCCAGCAATTCGTAATAGTGCCACCGTAGACGGAGTAGTAACTGTAGTTGATTGTCATGCCTTGGCAACAGGAAACTTAGTCGGCGATATAGATGCCTTGGAGTCCCAAAGACAAGCTGATCCTAGCTTAGACCATGAAACTCCACTTGAAGAACTATTTGAAGATCAGTTAGCCTGTGCTGATTTGGTACTGCTGACTAAAACCGATTTAGTAGATGCCGAGACCTTGAATAAAGTTAAGACTTGGTTAAATCAAGAATTGCCGTCTGGGGTCAAAATTATTCCCGTGAAGGAAGGAAAGATCGATCCCAATCTGTTGTTGGGTTTTAATGCGGCAGTAGAAGATGACTTAGATAATCGTCATTCCCACCATGACCACCAAGCCGAACACGAACACGATGAAGAAATTAATTCCATTGAACTGGTTTTAGAGCGAGCCTTTGAACCGCCAATTTTGCTCCAACAGCTCAAAGAACTTTTAACCGAACAAGAGATATACCGCGTTAAAGGATTTGTTAATGTGCCAAACAAGCCGATGCGATTGGTTTTACAGGGCGTAGGCAATCGCTTTGACACTTTTTATGATCGCCTGTGGACAGCCAATGAATCTCGGCAGACTCGTCTGGTATTGATTGGACATCATTTAAACCGTCAGCTCATTGAAACGAAAATTATTAAGTCTCAAGCAAATATACAAGTAACACAATAAACCTACTGGCAGGTATGTAAATTTACGGTAAAATTTGCCTAGTTCGACAAAATAAGCTAGTGTAAGTCGAACAATATTCGCTAAAATTACCGTGGAGTAAGCTTGTAGTCTACTCGATTAATAGCTCATATATCTCAGAAAATACTATGAAGATTAAATACTTAGCTGGTATACTGGCTGGATTAAGTGTCGCAATTGGCAGCGCGATCGTTCCTTCAGCTACAGCACAAACTAAAATCAACAATACTTATTATTGCGCTCAACTCAACGGCAATTGGAATACTTTTGTCAATACCCCCAGAGGAAGAGTGACCCTAATCAATTGGGCAAATCAATTTGCTCCAGACTGGACTCCCCAAAAAAGATGCTCTGCGGTGTCACAAAGATTTCAAAACTTCCTCGATCAGGGAAACTTAAAGTTTATTCGTACGGGTAACATCAACCAGCAGCCAGTCTTATGTGTTGCTAATGCCCGCGGTGGTGGCTGTCCAGACGAAAATGTCTTAATTACTCTCAAATCAGGAACAGATCCTGAAGGAGTATTGGTTCAACTTGTGGATTTTCGTCGTAGCGTTAGTGGACAAACTTTGACCCTAAGTGCTGATGATCCTGGCTTTTATTCTGATGGCGAGTTCTATGTCGATATGGACAAATTCCTCGACACAGTACCCGTAAACAATTAAAAATATAGGCACAAGAATACTTAGACTAAAAATAGTGAATGAAATGGCTACCCAGTAAAGGGTCACAAAATCAGGATATATACGGAAACTATATCAACCGTTCAAGCGTGAACTTAACGTCCCAGGTAACAAAACTGATGATTTGTCTAGTTGGAACTGGGATGTTTTTGTCTGGAGATGCTTCTGAATTGAAGCTGAAAACTTTGGCTTCAGTTTCTCCTCAAAAATTACCGCAAGAAATTAACCAGATTGCTGCTGAAATTAGTGTAAAAATTCTGGATCAGGACTTTCTCGGTTCTGGCTTTGTCGTCCAACAATCAGGCAGAAAATATACGGTCATCACTAACCAGCATGTTTTAAGAGCAGGAAAATCTCCTTATAGAATTGAAACTTATGATGGCAAAATCTACTCCGCAGAGATTGTTTCGGATTTAACTGCCACCAATTACCAATACGATTTAGCAGTTTTAAGTTTTGAAGCTGATGCTAATTATCCTACGGCGAAAATTGGTAATTCTCTTGATTTGGAGGTAGGGGAAATCATTTTTGCCGCAGGATTTCCCTCCCAGGAACTAGAACTCTCAACTCCTGCTATTTTTAGTCAATCAAATCGAAATTCATCTAGCAGATTGGCACTGAAATTAGGTAGAGTTGCTATTGTTTTGAATCAAGCCTTGCAAGAAGGTTATCAAATTGGATATACCAACAATGTCAAAAAGGGTATGAGTGGCGGTCCTCTGCTCAACTCTGATGGGGAAGTAGTCGGGGTAAACGGAAAACATGCTTATCCTTTGTGGGAATCACCAGAGGTTTACCAAGATGGTTCAGAACCATGCCCAGCTTTACAAGAGTTAATTACTCGCTCTAGCTTGGCGATTCCGATTGAAAAGAGTATTGAATTAAACCCACAGTTAGAATCCCTAAAAATTAAGTCTGTTCCTAAAGCCGCTCGTGAGTTTATGGTGGCATCCGAAAACTCCCAATTAGTTGCTAGAATGCAAGCCGAAGCCGCAGCAACAACTCGTAGCTGTCAAAATGACCAAAGACCAGAAGATATCATTGATCATCGCAATTCTGAAAGTATTCTCCACCAATAAATCTTCAATTCTGGGGTTTTCTTATAGCCATCCTTGCAAGCGATAAATCAGCATACCAATGTATTCTTTTAAAGCCTGGGTAGTCTGATCGAGGCTTTGTGAATTGGGAATAAAACTGAGAATTCGGGACTCAACACTAAAGCGATTTTCAACTAGGTTGCGATCGCTAATCAAGACTTTTGCTTTTAAGCAAGCTAAAAATGGTTAGCTAAATAAATTACTGAAAAACTTGAAAAACCTGACAAACAATAGTGTTAAACTAAATACGCAGTAAAAAACAATTCACACATTCAGGATTTCGGGTGTTTTCGCATCGAGAAAATGTCCCTGAATGGAGGATTAACCCGAAACAGGAGTAAAAAATAATATGCCAGTAGTTTCTCTCGCAGAACTTTTAGAATCTGGGGTTCACTTCGGTCATCAAACCCGCCGCTGGAATCCTCGGATGTCTCAGTACATCTATACCGCTCGTAACGGTGTACACATCATTGACTTGGTGCAGACAGCACAGTTAATGGAATCGGCTTATGACTATATGCGCTCTTCTTCTGAGCGTGGTAAAAGAGTTTTGTTTGTCGGTACTAAACGCCAGGCAGCTGGCATTATTGCCCAAGAAGCATCTCGTTGCGGAGCTTTCTATGTCAACCAAAGATGGTTGGGTGGAATGCTAACCAACTGGGAAACGATTAAAACTAGAGTAGAAAGACTCAAAGAAATAGAAAACCTCGAAGAAACTGGCGCACTAGACAGAAGACCAAAAAAAGAAGCTTCTGTGCTGCGCCGTGAGATGGGCAAACTGCAAAAATATCTTGGTGGCATCAAAATGATGCGTAAAGTGCCAGATATTGTCGTTATTATCGATCAAAAGCGTGAACATAATGCGATCGCTGAATGCCAAAAACTTGGTATTACCGTAGTTTCTATCTTAGATACTAACTGCGATCCTTTGGTTGCAGATGTACCTATTCCTGCTAATGATGACGCTATCCGTTCAATTAAGTTAATTGTCGGTAAATTAGCTGATGCAATTTATGAAGGTCGTCATGGTCAACTAGATAATCAAGATGATTACGATGAATTAGAAGAAGGAATCGATGTCGAAGATTATCCTGATGTAGAAGAGGAAGCTTCTGAATCAGAATCTGGCTCTGATAGCGAAGAATAAATTTTAGTTCACCACTAAACCATATGCAGGGGCAAAGCTTTAAAGCCCCTGTCAAGCTAATTTAAAATTATTTTGTCGTCACTAAATTTGAATCAAAACAGTAAACAATATGGCAAGCATATCGGCAAAAGTAGTCAAGGAACTCCGCGAAAAAACTGGCGCGGGAATGATGGATTGCAAGAAAGCATTAACAGAAAATGATGGAGACATGACCAAAGCCATAGAATGGTTACGTCAAAAAGGAACTATTTCTGCTGATAAGAAACAAGGTCGTGTAGCAGCCGAAGGATTGGTTGAAAGTTATATTCACACTGGCGGGCGCATTGGTGTCTTGGTTGAAGTTAATTGCGAAACAGATTTTGTAGCTCGTCGTGAAGAGTTTCAAGAATTAGTTAAAAATGTGGCAATGCAAATTGCAGCCTGCCCTAACGTAGAATTTGTTAAGGTAGACGATATTCCTCAAGAAATCGTCACCAAAGAAAAAGAGATTGAAATGGGTCGAGATGACTTAGAAGGCAAGCCCGAAAATATTAAAGAGAAAATTGTTGCTGGTAGAATCAGCAAGCGGTTAAACGAAATTTCTTTACTACCTCAGCCTTATATTCGCGACCAAAGTATTACTGTTGAAGAGTTAGTCAAACAAAGTATTGCCAAATTGGGAGAAAATATTCAGGTTCGTCGTTTTGTTCGCTTTGTACTGGGGGAAGGAATTGAAAAAGAAGAATCTAACTTTGCTGATGAAGTAGCTGCTCAAACAGGGCAGAAATAATTAGCGGTAATAAATTACCCAGAAAATTAGTCGTAGGCTGAATTAAACTCAAGAGAATTTTATCTTATTTGGGTCTAAGTAGCGCATCTACGGCTTTTGCTTTTTTTTAAAGATAGAACTAAGATGAACTAGCCATCTGCTTAGAGATTATTTCCAAGTCTTAAGCAAATGTCCATGGGGATAACTGAACACAGAATGACAAAATCAATTCAGCAAGTTAAACAAGACCTAAGCAATCTCAAATCAACAGTAGCTGATATTGCCATTGAGCTTGAGGAGCTACAACGTAACTACTTAGAGCTACTAAGTCAGTCCTTAAAACAGCAGCTTATATTGGCTAGCTATCAAATTTGTACTCAACTTTATCCTCAATCATTTCTAAATTTATCTTTAAGCGAAAAGCAAGATTTACAGCAAAACCTCAGACAGATATGTTTGGAACTAGAACCAAACTTAGCTAAAATTATCGAACAAAAAGAATTAGAGCCAGAATCAATTGACCTCAATTTAATGGCAGAATTGATTAAAAACCTGCCCAAGCCAAAAAGAAGAGCCGAAGACAGCGAAGATAGTGCCAGTGAAATTGATCTTGAACTAGTTAAGGCTGAATTAGAAAACTTAGAAAATTTAGAAAATGTTGAATTCATTCAAATAAATACTGCTGCTGACGATGTTAATCTCAAGACCTCTTCAGAACAATCATCCCAAGAACAGATTGATTTTGAAAACCCAGAGCATTTAATTTTATGGTACAAACAGATAGAAAGAAGCATCAAAAAAACATTAGACGTTACTTCTAGAAAGGTTAATAAATGTCTCCAAGAGTCAAAAATACTTCCCGATCGCATTCCTAACAAAGTTATTGATGTAGCGATGCAGGCAGATTCGGCTAAAGGAGTTAGAAATAATTATCGGCAGCCTGATATTCCTCATGTTCTCTATTTAGCGATTGAAACAGACCAGGATAAAAAGTCTAAGTCGGCTAAAAATCTTCAGATTAGTTTATTGCGTTTGCGTTTGGCAGAAGTTGAATTTTACGATCACCTGTTAAATGCAAAAAGAGGTCAGATTCGCAATTTAATCGGTAAAATTAAAAAACTTAACAGCAAATACAAAGTAATTCAGCAAGAGGCTGCGGTAATTGAAGCTCAAGCTGCTTGGCGATCTAGTTGGTACGAAGATTAAAACAAATGTCAAATCTGGAGTAAAGCATTTTGTATCTCATACATCATAATTACTAATGCCCAACATGAATACGAACTACTCAGCCCGTAACCGTTTACTCCCCCTCAAAAGCGATCGCGAGTTTTTCGACCACTGGTACACAAGCAATTCCTACTTCTCGGATACAGCGATCAATCGTTCCTGTGCTGAGTTCAATTTGAGTCCAATCCATCAGAAATTCTGGGTTTGAGAGCGACTCATCCGATAGCGCACTGCCAACTCTGGGGGGGAGTGAACGGTTACATCGCTTGTTGTTAAGATAATCATTAGTTGATTGTTGACTATTCATTGATAAATCCCTGTGGAAATAACTTTTTTAGGTACAAGTTCTGGAGTACCAACGCGATCGCGAAATGTGTCAAGTGTCGCCCTACGGCTGCCCCAACGTGCTGAGGTGTGGCTGTTTGACTGCGGTGAAGGAACGCAACATCAGCTACAGCGGAGCGATCTTAAAAGCTCGCAGATTCGTCGCATCTTTGTGACTCACATGCACGGCGATCATACTTTTGGCTTAATGGGATTAATTGCTAGCTGCGGTTTAGCTGGAACTGGTCAAGCGATCGATATTTATGGACCAGAGGGTTTAAAAGAGTATCTCTATGCTGCGGCTAAATACTCCTATATGAACTTTGGTTCTCGTCTCAAGATTCATACTGTCAAAACAGGTTTACTATACGAAGACGATGAATTTAGCGTTAGCTGTCGTTTATTAAAACACCGTATTCCTGCTCATGGCTATCGCATCGTCGAAAAAGACCGCCCTGGAATGTTCAACTTAGAAAAAGCCAAATCTTTAGGTATTTCCCCTGGCCCAATTTATGGCAAATTAAAACAGGGACAGGTAGTTACCTTAGAAGATGGTCGTCAAATTAACGGTAAAGATCTTTGCGGTCAACCAGAAGTAGGTCGCAAAATAGCTTACTGCACCGATACAGTATTTTGTGAGGCGGCGGTAGAACTAGCTCAAGATGCAGATGTCCTAATTCATGAAGCTACCTTTGCCCATCAGGATGCCCAGATGGCGTTTGAAAAGATGCACTCCACGACTACTATGGCAGCTCAAGTAGCCTTAATAGCTGGGGTCAAGCAATTAATTCTGACTCACTTTAGCCCTCGTTATGCTCCTGGAAGTCCAATTCAGCTAGATGATTTGCAGCAGGAAGCAAGGGCAATTTTTCCCAAGACTAAGCTGGCTTATGATTTTTATGCTTATGCAGTGCCACGGCGCCGAGAAGAAAAGCAACCGCCAAAAGTTCAGGCAGCCATTGGCGGGAAGAATTAGCCAATAGTTGACAACCTAGAAGCATCCATCGAAAACCTGTACGATACTGGCGCACGTAATTTTTTAGTTGCCGATTTACCAGATTTGGGTCAAATACCTGCTGTTACAGCATTAGATAATCCAGAATTTGCCGACGCTCTAACTAATTTTACTCAGGAACATAACTCTTTGTTGGCGGGAACTTTGGACGAACTGAACAACTCTCTAAGTGAAATTTACCTTACTCCTGTAGATATTAGCCGTCTTTTTGAAGATGTTCGCACCAATCCAGAAGATTTTGGCTTTACTAATATCTCGGAACCATTTTTAGATCCCATTACTCTTAATCCTAGTAGTGGCAACCCAGATGAATACCTGTTCTGGGATGATACCCATCCAACGGCTGCTTTTCATGATCTGCTCGGTGATTTCGCTTTGAATACATTGATGACTACAACAATGTCTACTTTAATTTAAGGCGTTGCTGATGAGTAGATGCACCACAAGGGTATATCCGAGTCAATACCAATTAATTAAAGACAGGTTGCGCCAAATCGGCAAACAATGGTGTACTCAGGTAACGTTCGCCAAAGCTAGGCTGAATCATCACAATTAGCTTATCTTTATTTTCTGGTTTTTGTGCCACCTTAACTGCTGCTGCAAGAGCTGCACCAGTCGAAATACCTGATAACAAGCCTTCTTCCCGGGCTAAGCGACGACCAAAATCGATTGCCTCGTCATCGGTAACAGTAATCACCTCATCAATTAGCTCTACTTTTAATACTTCTGGGACAAAGCCAGCACCAATTCCCTGAATTTTATGCGAACCTGCTTTTCCTCCTGACAAAATCGGACTGCCAATCGGTTCAACTGCGATCGCCTTAAGTTTTGGCTTGTATCTTTTGAGAACTTCTGCCAAACCTGTAATCGTACCTCCTGTACCAACTCCCGCCACAATTATGTCTACTTTGCCCTCGGTATCCGCCCAAATTTCTTCGGCGGTAGTGCTTTTATGTATTTCTGGATTAGCGGGGTTGTTAAATTGCTGCAACATATAGGCATCAGTCAGATTTTCGCTAATTTCCTGTGCCTTTTTGATACATCCTCCCATTCCTTCACTACCTGGAGTCAGTTCTAACTGTGCGCCATAAGCTTTCAACATTGCCCGTCGTTCCTTGCTCATAGTTTCGGGCATAGTCAAAATTAGCTTGTACCCTTTGGCAGCAGCAGCCATAGCCAAGGCAATTCCTGTATTACCTGATGTTGGCTCTACCAAGATAGTTTTGCCAGGGGTAATTATACCCTCGGCTTCGGCGGCGTTAATCATATTAACTCCAATGCGGTCTTTAACAGAGGCAGCAGGATTCATTCCTTCTAGTTTGACTACTATGTTCGCTACACATCCTTCTGCTTGGGGAATGCGATTAAGCTGTACTAAAGGAGTTTGACCCACCAGTTCGGTAACGTTTTTCGCAATTTTCATAGGACGCAATAGATGATCGGTATTATTTATTTTGCTTGCTTATTAACTGCTTGAGCGAGCAATTTCTTAATAGTTTATAATTCTCAGCTTTATTTCTTGTAGAGATTGCCGAAAGAAACTATAAATATATATACATTTATATTTGATTTACCCCAAAACTATCCGCCCTCACAAGTAGATAACGGCGAACAGCAAGGCTGCAATGGTTATTACTCGTGAGGGCGGTCTAGAGGGTCTCTTAGTTGAAACCTAACTGCTGGAAGGAACTCCAACAATGTCTACCTAGTTACTTCCGAAGAAGCTTAAGATGCGACTGCTTAGAGAACAGCCCCAGCGCGCAGCTGGCTATCATCAACTAGAAGACCCATGTTACTACTGTATTCTGTCATGGGCATCACCTCCTGTATCCCTAAATGGCTAATTTGATCACTACGTATCTTGAATTAATATAGCTAAATTGAAAAATTTCGGCAACTTTGAATCAATCTTTGAGGCTGAGATTTTGTTTCTCCCCAGTGAAGATGGAGATAGGAAGCGTGCAGTTGATTGATATTCCAGCCTTCAGTCAATTGAGGACTAGACTGATGAAATCCTTGTAACTGCCATTGAGGGCGTGCTGAATTTTTGATTAATTGAGAGCGATGAAACTCATGTCCTGTAACTCTTTGTTGGGCTGAAATCAAAGCGCTATCCTGTAGGGCGATCGCTTGCCGATAGCCTAAGGTCAATTTTGCTTGCATGGTAACATCACTGGGAATAACTCCGACCATTGACCAAGCTTGTTGATTGAGATCGATTAGCTGTTGGCAAAGATACATTAAGCCGCCACATTCAGCATAAGTAGGCATGCCAGATTGAATTATATATTTAAGCTGTTTTAACACCTGCTGATTATCCGCTAACTGTTGAGCAAACACTTCAGGAAAACCACCACCAAAATATAGTCCCTGAATACCATCGGGAATACTACGATCTTTAAGCGGACTCCAAAATACTAGTTCTGCCCCAAGTTCGGTCAAGATATCTAGATTGTCTTGATAATAAAAATTAAAGGCTTGGTCTTTAGCTATGGCGATTTTGATTGGTGAGTGAGTGACAGGGTGACAGGGTGACGGGGTGACAGGGTGACGGGGTGACTGTTGACCAAGAAGAGGAAAAAGCTGATCCCAGTTAAATAATCTTGTAGCTAAATCAGCTAATTGGGCAAAAATACCATTAATACTAGGAAGTTCGGCGGCAGGAACTAAACCTAAATGGCGGTCTGGGATAGTTATTGCTGCGTCGCGTCTTAAAACTCCTAAAATTGGCATGTCAATGCCAGCTAATGCCATGGTTAATAACTCTAAATGACGATCGCTTGCTACCTTATTTAGAATTACCCCAACAATATTTACTTGCGGATCTAGATTGGAATAACCATAGGCGATCGCCGCGATTGAAGTCGATAAGCTAGAACAGTCTAAAACTAGTACTATAGGTAAGTCTAATATTCTGGCAATATGAGCAGTACTGCCATAATCATTTAAAGATGCTGATTCATTTGGGTTACTAATACCATCAAATAATCCCATCACACCCTCGATTACTACCCAATCAGCACCTGCTGCGTGACGAGCAAAGCAATCTTGAACATACCTAGGGGAAGTCAGTACAGGATCTAAGTTGCGACAGGGTAAACCTGTTACAGCGCCATGAAATATTGGATCGATGTAATCTGGCCCCACTTTGAATGACTGTACCCGATCACTCTTTGTTGCTAGATAAGCCAATATAGCCAGAGTAACCGTAGTTTTGCCTACTCCCGAGCGATCGCCAGCAATTATTAAACCCATATTATTATCTATTGTCTGAAATATAAATAATTAGAACCTGAATTTCAGTCAAGTTTTTGGGAACTATAACAAGAGTAGGATAAATCTTGCTTATTTTAGGTCAGTTGTATTTTAACTTCTGTCTAATCAAGTTTCTTCTTGATGCGAGAGTTCAGGGAATTCTTCCCCAGACCGCTCTTGGCATCGCTTCAGCGCGAGAAAGGCGTATAGCCCGCATCTGGTACTCGTAGAACAAACTTCGCACGCACTGTTTTTAGCCTATTCTTCTCAGCAATTTCAGCAACATCATGAACAACAATTTTCAAAATCCACTACAGGTTCTGCAAGCAAAATCTCAAGCAGCTTGGTCTGGCTGTATTGAAATTGAAGAACCGCAAGATGCTTCTGTTAGTTGGAATGTTTACTTGCTAGAAGGAAAAATACAATACATTAATAGTTCAATCGGTCAGCAAGTGCGCTTAGACTATCTCTGGCAGAGATATAACTTAGGTTCAAAGTGTCCTCAACTAGACAGACAAGAAGCCTCAGAGTATGTGCAGCTATGTCAATCTTTAGCTAACAAACAGTTATCTAATCCAGAGATCAAAAAACATTTGTTTCGATTTACCAGGGAAGGGTTAATTAATGTTTTGAGTATCGAACAGGCTGAAATTAATTTAATCCCAACTAGACGAATCAAAAACTCAATTATTGGCTTTACCTTAGAACAAATAAAATCAAGGTCAGAAGAGCAAATTACAGCTTCCAAGCATATTAAAAATTACCTTACTTCTTCTTTTTGTCGTCTATATTTAGAGCAAAAAAATGCCCTGAAATTTTATCAAATCTGGAAAAATAAATATGCTGATCAAGAACTAGAAGCGATCGCTAAAACACATAAACTTTCATCCTTTGTCAGCTTGTTTGTAGCTAAAAATTGTCTTTATCAAATAGCAACTAAAGTTAATGTCGACAAGTATTTTTTAGCCAAATACCTCGAACAGTCTATAGATGAGGGTTTAATTAACTTATTCCCCTTTAAAGAGCTAACTCCCGAAAAACTCAAGCAGAAAAGCCAAGATAAAGAAAGCAATTTAGCCTCTAAGCAAACTCAGGTTAATCAGCTGCAATTTTCTGAATCTAATTATAATTCATCAGCTTTAATCGTTTGTATTGATGATAGCAAAACAGTCCAAAAACAGCTAAGAATGACATTAGAAGTAAGTGGCTATAGAGTCTTGGGTATTTTAGATCCAACTCTTGCCTTAAAGAAGCTATCACAACATCAACCAGCGGTGATTTTTCTCGACATTAATATGCCTAATTTAAATGGCTACGATCTCTGTAGTCTCTTAAGAAAATCACAAAAATTCAAAGCAATTCCGATTGTAATGCTCACTGGCAGAGATGGCATGATTGATCGAGTCAGAGCAAAACTAGTTGGCGCAACAGACTATCTAACTAAACCTTGTGATCCTAACAAATTAATTACCCTGACCAAAGCATTAGAAAAATCGGCAGCAACTGTTAGTTAAGCAACAAGTATTGATTTAATGGTAGTTTAAGATAATTTTTGGGAATCATAGTAATAGCCAAATTATTTGTTTTTAAGATAATTGGAAAAAGTAATTATAATTTATGAAAACTGTACTTATAGTTGAAGACACCCACGCAGAAAGACAGATGAGTTCGGCTTTATTGACTCATGCTGGGTTTGATGTTGCGGTTGCCGAAGATGCCGAATCCGCTTGGCAATGGCTTAATACTCATCCTGCACCCAACCTGATCTTGTTGGATATTGTCATGCCAGGAGAAAGCGGATTAGATTTGTGTCGCAAAATTAGAGAACATTACGACTGGCAGAATATTCCGATTCTTTTCTGTAGTTCCAAAGCAGAAGAATTTGATCGCTTTTGGGCAATTCGTCAGGGAGGGAATGAATATATTACCAAGCCTTATGTTCCTCAAAACTTGGTAGACAAGGTGACACAGTTTGTCAGCTAGAATGTGAGCGACTCTAATTTTATGAATCAAGAATACTTTATCGTTGCATTGTCATCTGAGATCAACGTCGGGCTTTCTTTGGTAGATATGGGAACAATAGCCCAATTTGAAGTTCCAAATATTTGTACCGTGCCAGGAGTAGCTAATTTTTGGTATGGAGTAGTTAATTTTAAAGGTTCTTTGCTTTGGGTGTTAGATAGCGATCGCTTTTTTAATTTGAATTTAAACGCTCACCACAACAGGCAACTCCACAAACTTACCACGGTAATTCTCAAAAATCAGCAGTCAGTTAATCAAAAAAGAGTAGCCATAGTAACCCAACAACTGCTGGGAATTTTGGCAGTTGAGTCGTCTTCTCTCAAGCCGCTCACTGATAATGTTTGTCCGACACTGCGTGAGTACTGTTCTGCCATGGTCAAAACCGAGTTGCAGACTGCTTATATCATTGATTCTGCTGCCTTACTAACTCGGCTTCACCAACAATCAATTCTGGTATCAGCTTAAATTAAATTGCCTATATTGAATTATTATTGAATTATCAGGAATCCAAGTCTATGTCTGATCACACTAATGATCTTGTCAGCAAGATCGTTGAAGCAAACGCCTTAGAAAATGCGGGAGAAACAGAAGCAGCGATCGCTTTATATCAAGAAATTTTAGAGTTAGATCATGGTGGTAACTACGGTGATGTGGCTCAACAGGCTTTAGCTAATTTGCAAGAGTTATCGTCTTCAAATTTTCGACAGTCTCAGGTAAGTTTAGCTAATTCTCCCAAAAAATCATGGCAAAATCTCAGTTTAAGACTGAAAGTTCCGCTGTTGATCATCGCACTCAGCATATTGCCGACAATTGTTGTTGGTGCTACAGCTTATTCATTAGTTAATCAATTAACGACGGAAACAACTTCTGAAAAGGAGAATTTAGCTGCGTCACAAAATTTAGCTTGGACTTTAGCTTCATACACTACAGCAATAACGATTGTAACCACAGGAATTGGTTATTTAGCGGCTAATCGGTTAGTGCGACCAATTATGCAAGTAGGTGATGCGGTTGAAAAATTGGGTAAAGGAGAATTAAAAACCCGCGTATCTATTTCAGGAGAAGATGAGCTAGCAAATTTAGGTCGCAATATTAATAAAATGGCAGGGCAAATCGAAGACCTGCTATATACTCAAGAAACAGAGACCAAACAACAGCGTCAAGAAAAAGAGCTGCTTCAGCAAGGAGTAATGAGTTTGCTGTTGGACGTAGAAGGCGCGCAAAGAGGAGACCTAACCGTCAGGGCCCAAATGACCGATGGTGCAGTAGGGTCGATCGCCGATGCTTTTAATGCGACTATGGGTAAACTGCGAGGACTCCTACAGGAGGTCCAGACGGTTTCAGCCGAAGTAGGTCAATTATCTTTAGCAGGGGAGGACTCGGTACGCCAGCTTTCCGAATCTGCTATTAGCCAGACAGCAGAAATTAACCAGGCTTTGAGCAGTATTGATGAAATTAATCAGTCTGTCGAAACCGTAGCCAATTATGCTCAACAAGCCGCTAAAATCGCTCGTAACGGTTCGATTCAAGCTAGGGAAGGAGATTTAGCTATGGATGCTACGGTAAATAGTATTGAAAAAATCCGCGATACTGTGGCTAACACTTCCAAAAAAGTTAAGCAGTTAGCTGAATCTTCGCAAGAAATCGCCCAAATTGTCGAGATTATTTCGGGTATTTCGGAAAAAACCAACTTACTGGCATTTAACGCTTCAGTGGAGGCAGCAAGAGCAGGAGAACACGGTGAAGGATTTAGAATTGTCGCTGAAGAGGTTCGACGTTTGGCGGATCGAATCACCGAAGCAACCAAAGACATTCAAGAGTTAGTTGATACAATTCAGCAGGATACAACTTCCGTGCTGCAAGGAATGGAAACCAGTACTACAGAGGTAGTTAACGGCAGCGAGTTAGTTCGCATGACTAAACTAAATCTGAGGAGTTTGGCAGACACTAGTAAACAAATTGATGAGTATCTTAAATACATTTCTACTAGTACGATCGACCAAACCAATACATCTCAACAAGTTAACCAGAAAATTAGTGGCATTGCTACTTTGGCAAGAACTAACTCGACTGAAGCGCAAAACGTGGTGCAATCTTTACGAATTTTAGTATCTGAGGCGAAAAACCTTCAGTCTTCAATCTCGCAATTTAAACTAGAAGCCTAGGGTTGTGACGGTAAAAGTGAAGCAGATTAAATCGTCAATTTGCTTCACTGTTTTGCTTGATGGCATTAATAAATATTTTTAGAGAATAAATCTGAGCAAAAATGAGTTCCCAGTTAGACCCCACGATTCTCGCTGCTATTACCGCCGAGGCGCGCCAGTGTTTTTTAGATGAAGATGCTCCAGAGTATCTTCAAATGCTAAACTCAGGCTTTAATGACCGCGCTAATCCCGACTTTACTGCTCTCTTGCGGGCTGCACACTCTCTTAAGGGCGGTGCAGGTTTGGCATCATTAAACAGTTTGCAGCATTTAGCTCATAAGCTTGAAGATGTGCTGGTGGGACTACAGCAATCGCAAATTGGGGAAATTGAACTAGCTTGGGCTTTAGTTGAGAAAAGTATTGATGAGGTAGGATATATTATCAGTCAGGCACGCAGTGTAGATGAGGCGATCGCCAATCCTGAATTAATGATTGCTCTAGAATCTTTAGTCGGCTCAAATTCTGCAACAGAAGAGTTCTCCGACTCTGAATTTGGCGGTGATAATCACGATCTAATTCGCAGCACTCTCACCGAAGAATTAGAAAATAGTTTTATTGTTATTGAAGAACTAGAAATCAACGATCCAGCAGCAGTAGTTCAGCCATTATTATCAGGTTTTGTCGATGAATGCGCTTTTTTGGCAGAAACTTTGGATCTGCTTTGGTTAGGGGAAGCTGTTGCCCCGATAGTGGAAATACTGGAGACAACAGATACAGCTGAAGCATTGCTAGTTACCAAAGAAATTATCAGCCACTTACGGACTGAGATTGGGGAGTATCTGAATAATTTAGAACTTGTAGTCCAGGAATTCGAACCGCAGCAGGAAATAGAAGGAATAGATCGCGATTTAGTAGCTAATACCCTTAACCAAGATCTGGAAGCGATGTGTCAAGCGATCGCTGATTTAGGCATGGATACCCCAGAGGCGGTAATTAACGAAGCCGTAGCAGGCTTTGCTGATGAATGTACCTTTTTGAGCGAAACTTTAGAATTACCCTGGTTAAGTTTGGCAGTAGAACCAATTGAAGATATTTTGGCTAAATGCGATCCTGTAGAGGCTTTGTTAATGGTGCAGGAATTAGTCGGCGAAATTCGCCAACGGCGTGATTACTATCTAGAAGAATCTACAGATTTAGAGGCAGAAGCTATTTATGAGGTAGCTGAATTAGAAGAATCTTCTGAGGAGGTGTTCTTTGATTTTCCTGAAGATCATGAGGATGCCGAACTATCTACAGTCATGTTTGCGCCTCCTGCTTTATCTGAAGAGCAAATAGTCGCCAAGGTAGTAGAAGCTCAAAAGCCTGCTGGTAGTAACCAGGTAAGAATATCCCTAGCCAAGCTAGAGGGGATGGCTAATAATGTTGAAGAATTGATCCTGAGTCAATCCCGCATCAATCGTCAACAAAAGATCTTAAATCAGGCTAATCGCCGTTTGCGATCGCTAACTCGCCAGTTTGAACCTATCCGCGAACAGATCCAAGATTTATATAATCGGCTTGCTGTTAGTTCAATAGATAGATCATCAACTGAAGATCATGATTTTGATACCTTGGAAATGGATCGTTATACAGACCTGCACACCAGTCTACAGTCCTTCCAAGAATTGATGTTACAGATCCAGGAAACTCGTACCGATATTGACTTTGTTGATCGAGAATTAGCCGAGAATCTGGAGCAAACTGAGAAAAATCTAGATATCCTTTATGCGGAAGTTACCGATTCACGCTTGGTTTCCTTCGATATTTTAGCTAAACGATTTATTCCTCAAATTCATGGTCTAGGTCAGCGTTTTGATAAACCAGTGGACTTAAAGATTGAGGGGAAGAATATTCTAATTGACCAAATATTGCTTGAACAACTTCAAACTCCTCTAACTCATTTACTCAACAATGCTTTCGACCACGGGATTGAATCTAAGTATGACCGAATCGCTGCTAATAAACCAGAAACGGCGACCATCACTTTAAAAGCGCAGTTACAAAACAATCAGCTAGTAATTACGATTCAAGACGACGGAGACGGGATTAATCCTGAGAAGGTTTATCATCGGGCGGTAGCAAGAGGGATTTGTCCTCCTGGCAAATCGATTAAAGATTTTAAACCCGAAGAAATTGTTAACTGGATCTTTGAACCAGATTTTTCTACCGCTGCTCAAGTTAGTGATATTTCTGGTCGAGGAATGGGATTAGATATTGTTCTTAACTTGATTCGTCAATTGCGGGGTCAGCTATATGTCACCACCGATGTTGGTCTGGGGACAATCTTGACGATTAGCTTGCCTTTAAATCTTAGTTTACAATCGCTTTTATTGGTTCAGCTACAAAACAGGCTGCTGGCTATTCCTCATACCAGTATTTTGGAAATACTACCCTATCAAGAACTATACTTTACCAATCAAAGTAAAGAATATATTAACTGGCAAGAACAGACTATACCTCTGGCTGCTGCATCTAATCTGTTTCCCTGTCCTCGAAAACCGCTGCAATTAAGTCAAGGCAAAGTGGCTATTGTCTTAGAAACTGCTTTTGACCCCCTAGCAATTTTAGTTGATGCAATCGCAGGAGAAGAGAAATTAATTATCAAACCTTTTGATGAAACTGTTCCCGTACCAAACTACATTATGGGCTGTACTGTGTTAGGAACAGGAGAAGCGATTCCTGTGATTTTGCCGCCAGGAATTGCCCAAGGCGCTATCTCCTCAGTATCAGTCAAAAATAGCACGGTGACGATCGCCAATACAGTTTCTACTATTCTAATTGCGGAAGACTCGGTTGCTACCCGAAGAATGCTAGATAAAGTCTTAACTGCTGCTGGTTATCAAGTGCTGGTGTGTCGTGATGGACAGGAAGCTTGCGAGCAGATAGAACAATATCAAGGGCGAATCGATCTAATTGTTTCAGACGTGGAAATGCCTAGATTAAATGGATTTGAACTACTAGCAAAAGTTCGTGTCTTACCTGCCTTTAAAAATACGCCAATCGTGATAGTGACTTCTCGTACGGGCGATCGCCATCAGCAAACAGCCAAACGCTTAGGGGCAACAGATTACCTCGGTAAACCAGTCCAGCCACAGCAATTAATTGATACGGTGGCAACTTTGCTAGCAAAAAGAGAGAGATGAATCCTTAACCTTTAACCAATCGTCATAAATAATGGGGCGAAGAAACCCATTTATTAAACAGTAAATAGAAATCTTATCGATATTCTTCTCCCAACAAATTTAATGCCTTGGTAAAAAGACGTAGTTTTAAGGTGAAATAAAATAAAAATAAGGTAAATTTACGCTATTAGACCGCAGTACTCTCTAGGCAATCGCGATTATTTGTGTATATATGGAGGAAGCCAGATTAGAAACGCATATTCATATCTACTCAGTTAACATTTATAAGCCAAATTCATTAAATGAAAAATAACCGACCAGAAAACGATTACATTAATCGCAACGTTATGGAAATATTGGTTGCTGATGAAATCGATAGACAAATGCTGCGACTTCCTAATAATATCCAAAAATTTATTAATCCTATTGAAGTAGCTACTTATGCACTCAATAGATTACCCGCTCTCTATGCTTCCTCTCAACAAGGTTTTAATAAACAAAAACTTAAAGGACGTTCGGAATATAGCGTTCAAATTACTCAGGAAGTACGTAAAGGATTTGCAGCAGTTCAACAAGATATTTTGCGTAGTTCTACGCCTTTACTAGCAGTAAATGAGGCTGAAATCGACCGAGTTATTCAAGAAGCTCAGGCTGCTTTACAAGAACTAGCTGAATATTTACCTGAAAAAGATTTAACTTGGAAAAATATTGTTAAGCTAGTCAAGCCTATACTAGCTGAATTGAAAGCGCAGAATCACACAGAAGCTAATGCGCGAAGAGTTCGTTCTAGACCTAGTGGTCATTGGGGAGATTCTGCTTATAAAAAATAAAGCTGACAATTTTTAAATTGCTTAAACATCAATATTGGCTAAACTCAAAAAGTATTAAATCTTCTCGAATACATACGAAAAATCCCCCACCCGAAGATGAGGGAAATGTTGCTTAAATATCCGATATGTCGTAGCTATTTCTAGCCAAACTTACCGGCCGTAGAAGCAATTAGGAAGGCTGCGTAGGTCAGAATGTATCCCACCGTAAAGTGAGCCAGACCGATGACACGACCTTGAACAATCGACATAGCAACGGGTTTGTCTTTCCAGCGAACTAGGTTGGCTAGAGGAGTACGCTCGTGCGCCCAGACGATAGTTTCGATCAACTCTTGCCAATAACCACGCCAAGAGATCAGGAACATAAAACCAGTTGCCCAAACTAGGTGTCCAAAAAGGAACATCCAAGCCCAAACAGATAGGTTATTGACACCATATGGATTATAACCGTTGATCAATTGAGCCGAGTTTGCCCAAAGATAATCACGGAACCAACCCATGAGGTAAGTAGAGTTTTCGTTAAACTGAGCAACGTTACCCTGCCAGATACCTAGGTGTTTCCAATGCCAATAGAAGGTCAACCAACCCAAGGTGTTGAGCATCCAGAACATAGCTAAGTAAAAGGAATCCCAAGCTGAGATATCGCAAGTACCGCCACGACCAGGGCCATCACAAGGGAAAGCAAAACCAAAGTCTTTTTTGTCAGGCATTAGTTTTGAACCACGAGCATCTAAAGCACCTTTAACCAGGATTAAAACTGTGGTGTGTAGTCCCAGAGCGATCGCATGGTGAACTAAAAAGTCACCAGGACCAATGGTCAAGAATAGAGAGTTAGTCCCACTATTGATTGCATCTAACCAACCAGGTAGATAGGCAGCTCCGTTAGAAGCCAAGCTATCGGGGTTAGATAGAAGCACGTCAAAGCCGTAAAGAGCTTTACCAGAAGCAGCTTGCACAAACTGAGCAAACACAGGTTCAATCAAGATTTGCTTTTCAGGAGTACCAAAAGCTACTACTACGTCATTGTGGACATACAAACTCAAGGTATGGAAACCAAGGAAGAGAGATACCCAACTTAAGTGAGAGATAATCGCTTCTTTATGCTGTAATGCTCTTGATAATACGTTGTTTTTATTTGCTTCGGGGTCGTAATCTCTAACCAGAAAAATTGCGCCGTGAGCAAATGCACCAACCATCAAGAAACCAGCAATATATTGGTGGTGAGTATATAAAGCTGCTTGAGTCGTATAGTCTCTAGCAATAAAGGCATAAGACGGTAGCGAGTACATATGCTGCGCTACCAAAGAAGTAACAGTACCCAAACTAGCCAAAGCTAGAGCCAACTGGAAGTGTAACGAGTTGTTTAAGGTATCGTATAGTCCTTTATGTCCTTCACCCAAACCGCCTTGAGGTGGCTTGTGAGTATCAAGGATCTCTTTAATACTGTGACCAATACCAAAGTTGGTACGGTACATATGTCCAGCAATAATAAAGATAACTGCGATCGCCAAATGGTGATGTGCAATATCTGTCAACCAGAGGGACTCAGTTTGGGGATGGAAACCACCCAAGAAAGTCAAAATAGCTGTTCCTGCTCCCTCAGAAGTACCAAATACATGACTAGCAGTGTCAGGATTCTGAGCATATGCACCCCAATTCAGGCTAAAAAATGGTCCTAAACCGGCAGGATGAGGAGGGGTGGAAAGAAAGTTATCCCAACCTACGTGCTGTCCGCGAGATTCGGGGATAGCAACGTGAACGAGGTGTCCTGTCCAAGCCAAAGAACTTACCCCAAACAAACCTGCTAGATGGTGGTTGAGGCGAGACTCAGCATTTTTAAACCAAGCCAAGCTAGGACGGAATTTCGGCTGCAAATGCAGCCAACCAGCAAACAAGAAGATCGAAGATAAGAGCAACAAGAAGATCGATCCTTGGTATAGCTCTTGATTGGTAGTCATCCCAATGGTGTAAAACCAGTGGTATACACCAGAATAGGCAATGTTTACTGGGCTAGAGGCACCGCCTTGAGTAAAGGCATCGATCGCGCCTTCTCCAAAGTGAGGATCCCAAATCGCATGGGCGATGGGACTAGTATTTAAGGGATCTTTAATCCACTGTTCAAAGTTACCTTGCCAAGCTACATGGAACAGGGTACCGGAAGTCCACAAGAAGATGATGGCGATGTGACCAAAATGAGAGGCAAAAATCTTTTGATAAAGATTTTCTTCAGTCATACCATCATGAAGCTCAAAGTCATGAGCAGTGGCAATTCCGTACCAGATCCGACGAGTAGTCGGGTCTTGTGCCAGATCCTGGCTAAATTTCGGGAATTTAGTTGCCATAGGTTATGGGTAGAATTCTCCTGTTGAGGTTAAAAATGAGCTAAGTACTAATACTATTGCTCGCTCATTTCTGGCTTTTAGTTACTACCGTCAATATTTAGTTATTGCTGGATAGTAATTTTGTTAAAACACGGCTGTTAATTCAAGTCCAGAGCTTTTAAAACCATCTTAAAAGCCTGTTTAGTTTTGAATCTTGACCAATCACCGTTACATTTTCTTTACTGCAATTAATTCTGAACCAAAGCTCAAAATCTGGGTTTGTCAATCTTACAAGATAATTAAATCCGTCCTGTAAGACTGACATAACTTTCTAAAAGTGCTTACAAAGAGAGCGTCCTAGCTAAGAAGAATGCCCAAGTAGTAACAATTCCTCCTAATAGGTAGTGAGCTACACCTACTGCACGACCTTGAGTAATACTCAAAGCGCGAGGTTGAATTGCTGGAGCTACTTTTAGTTTGTTGTGTGCCCAAACGATTGACTCAATCAATTCTTGCCAATATCCACGTCCACTAAAGAGGAACATCAAACTAAAGGCGAAGACGAAGTGACCTGCCAGGAACATAATTCCATAGGCAGATAGAGCCGAACCGTAGCTGTTGATAACTTGAGAAGCTTGCGCCCACAAGAAATCGCGCAGCCAACCGTTAATACAAATTGCACTTTGGGCAAAGTTGCCTGCCGTGATGTGAGATACAGTACCGTCTGGTGCCACTGTACCCCATACATCCGACTGCATCTTCCAGCTAAAGTGGAAAATTACGACCGAGATCGAGTTGTACATCCAGAACAAGCCAAGGAACACATGATCCCAAGCTGATACTTGACAAGTACCACCACGACCAGGACCATCGCAAGGAAAGCGGAAACCGAGGTTGCCTTTGTCAGGAATTAGACGAGAACTGCGAGCGTAAAGTACACCTTTCAACAGAATCAAAGCAGTTACGTGGATCGTAAAGGCGTGAATATGGTGAACCATAAAATCAGCAGTGCCTAAAGCGATCGGCATCATTGCTACTTTTCCACCAACGGCGATTACATCACCGCCAAAAACATAACTCGCTGGCTCAAGCGCAGTTGGAGCTGTGTTTCCTGGTGCCAAAGTATGCAGGTTTTGTACCCACTGAGCAAAGATTGGCTGTAATTGAATTGCTGTATCAGAGAACATATCTTGGGGACGACCCAAAGCTCTCATGGTGTCGTTGTGAATGTACAGACCAAAGCTGTGGAAGCCTAAGAAAATACATACCCAGTTAAGGTGAGAAATAATTGCGTCGCGAACGCGAAGTACGCGGTCAACTACGTTATTGACATTCTTCGCTGGGTCATAGTCGCGCACCATATAGATTGCAGCGTGCGCTCCCGCACCAACAATAAAGAAGGCCCCGATCCACATATGGTGAGTAAACAGCGATATCTGAGTAGCATAATCGATCGCCATATAAGGATAAGGAGGCATCGCGTACATATGCTGGGCAACAATGATTGTTAGTGAACCGAGCATTGCTAAGTTAACTGCCAGCTGTGCATGCCAAGAGGTTGTCAATATTTCGTATAAACCTCTGTGACCTTCTCCACCGAACAATAAGGGATCGCCTTTGTGACCATCTAAAATTTCTTTCATGCTGTGACCAATACCAAAGTTGGTACGGTACATATGTCCAGCAATAATAAACAGTACAGCCAGAGCTAAATGGTGATGCGCCGTATCAGATAACCATAAACCACCAGTCACGGGATTCAAGCCACCTTTAAAAGTCAAGAAGTCAGAATATACGCCCCAGTTGAGGGTAAAGAAAGGTCTTAACCCTTCGGCAAAACTAGGATATAACTCCGCCATCAAATTCCTATTCAGGATAAACTCGTGCGGTAGAGGAATATCTGCTGCTGCGACTCCTGCATCCAACATTTTGTTGATTGGAAGAGATACGTGAATTTGGTGTCCAGCCCAGCCAAGACAACCTAAGCCTAATAAACCAGCCAAATGGTGGTTCATCATTGATTCCACATTTTGGAACCATTCCAGCTTGGGCGCTCGTTTGTGGTAATGGAACCAGCCAGCAAAGATCATCAAAGCAGCCATTACTAATCCACCAATAGCCGTGCAGTATAACTGAAAGCTATTAGTGAATCCAGAAGCTCTCCATAGATAAAAGAAACCTGATGTAATTTGGATTCCATGGAATCCACCACCTACATCAGCATTAAGAATATCTTGACCTACAATAGGCCAAACTACCTGCGCACTAGGCTTAATCACAGTGGGATCTGTCAGCCAAGCTTCGTAGTTGGAAAAGCGAGCTCCATGGAAATACATTCCGCTTAACCAAACAAAAACCACCGCTAGATGACCAAAGTGCGCGCTAAATATTTTTCGCGAAATATCTTCTAAGTCACTGGTATGACTGTCAAAATCATGAGCATCAGCGTGAAGATTCCAAATCCAGGCGGTTGTTTTGGGCCCCCTGGCTAAAGTTCGGTCAAAATGACCTGGCTTACCCCACTTCTCGAAAGAAGTAGGTACTGGATCTACATCAACTGTTACCTTGACCTTCGCCTCGTCTTTTTGAGGACTGATTGTCATGAGGATTCTCCTCTCAGGGCAATAGATTTTAGATTTAGATTGTCCTATTCTGAAGAACAGGTTTTTTATTATGTAAAAAGCGAGATCGGAAATCACTGCTTTTTATATAACCTTAGCTTGCTCTCCCTTAATAGGTTTTTTAGTTTCAAGCTACAGGCATTACTTTATCTGATCATAAGGCTCAAATCTTAGCAACCCAGGGAAAGCTTAACAAAATTTTAAATGGAGGCAATTATCGTTCCCACAAGGTTTCTACCTCGAAATTTTTTCGGTAAAACTATACAAAACACAAGTTATCTTCACAAAAGGCAATATTACCAGTTTGCTCTAAATCTTCTATATGCTGATGTAATTTAATATTAGACAATGTATTAATTTAGGTTTATCAAAAAACATCAATTTTTTTATTTGTAACTATATAGATATATCAATGAAGACTCTGAAAATTTGCTTGTTTTTATGCTTGTTTAGTTGTTTAATAGGCTGCGGAAGACTCGATCTTAATAATTCTTTAAGTGACAATCATCGAAGCAATGCCGTAACTTTAGCCAATTCAAACAGTAATCTTACTGAGGTAGCTCCACCTAAAATTATTCAAGAGTTAAATCACGATCTCGAACAATATATACCACAGGTTAAAATTATTGCTCCTCAACCAGAACAAATATTTAATCAGACAGATGTTAATGTCCGATTAGAGGTAGAAAATTTACCTATATTTCGAGATGAGAAATTACAGCTGGGCAATCATTTAAACTTAATTGTCGATAACGAAGCATTCCAGCCAATATATAACCTTGAGCAACCAATAATTTTAAAAGGGCTAACTCCAGGAACACACACTATTAGAGTTTTTGCTGCTCGTCCTTGGGGAGAAAGTTTTAAAAACGATGGTGCCTACGCTCAAACGACTTTTAATGTTTTAACTAAAACCAACGATAACCGTCCAAATCCAAGCTTACCTTTGCTAACGTACGGAAGTCCTACAGGTGTTGTTGGTGCAGAGCCATTGCTGTTGGATTTTTATTTAACTAATGCTCCTTTACACGCCATAGCCCACGAAAATCCTAACTTACAAGACTGGAGGGTTAAGGCAACAGTAAGTGGAACAAGTTTTAGCTTGGAAAACTGGCAGCCTATCTATTTAACGGGACTAGAGCCAGGTGAAAATTGGGTTCAACTTGAACTTGTTGATGAATCTGGCAATGATATTGAAAACGCTTTTAACAATACAGTTAGAGTGTTTACTTACGATCCACAACAGAAAGATACTTTAGCCAAGCTTATGACTAACCAAGTGTCTTTAGCTGAGGCTCAATCTATAGTGCAGCAAAAACATAACACTCAGGCAGCAGGAACACCAGGAATGATTAATGTTGAGGATAACGCTAAGCCTGAAATGCTCGCTGATCAGCCGATCAACAATTTAATTGAATCTGAACCTGAACCAGCAGTAAAAATTCAGCCAGTCGAGCAAGTTAGTGAGCCAACCATATCGGTAAATTCTGCGCCCGAAACTATTAAGGTTATAGGGACAGAACCAACGCTCAGCAATAAATCAGCTTCACCAAGCATAACGAACCAAACGATTGTCGCCGAGCAAAAAACTAAGACTCAGAGCAACATTGCTAATGTTTCACAAACGAAGCCTAGAAATGAAATCTCCGAAACAGAGTTAGATTCAGCCGAGCCTGAGCAATCTGCGGGAGCAATTATTATTACTACAGCTAATTCTGAGCAAGAAAAGCCCGTGACGACTATTGCCATTCCTCAACAAGAGTCAGTGGGGATAACTGAAACCGAATCGGAAATTGCCATTACTGCTCCTGAAACTGAGTCAAACAATCTATCTCAGCGATCGCCAAGCCCAAAAACTCTTTGGTGGAAAAAAGTCCTAGTGGGGTTACGCCAAAAAATTGAAGCATTAGCCAAAATGCTACCAAATGAGGTGTAAATAGGACAATATTTAGGTGTTTACTGTTTGTTTCTCAATTTAGCAATTTAGCTTAGAAAACCGACGTAAATTAAAAATCTTATTAACAAATACAAGATTAGGGTTACGTTTACCTCTACAATAATTTACTGCACCGACTTAAGCATTATACCTAGGGCAAAACCTTTCACGGTATTGCTGAGATTGACGTTCTATGTATCAATCTCCAATCCGAATAATTGGGCTTATAGGTAATCAAACAAGACTCGAGGGAATTAGACTACAATTCATGACTATGGCAAAAGTTCTCGTCTCCGATCCTATTGATCAAGCTGGTATCGATATCATCTCTCAAGTAGCCGAGGTAGATGTTAAAACCAAGCTACCGTTAGAAGAACTGATCAAAATAATTCCCGAATATGATGCTTTGATGCTGCGATCGGGTACTAAAGTTACAGCAGAAGTTATTGAAGCAGGTACTCAACTCAAAATCATTGGACGTGCAGGAGTTGGAGTAGACAACATTGATGTGCGCGCTGCTACTCGTCATGGCATTGTCGTAGTTAACTCTCCAGAAGGGAATACTATTGCTGCTGCTGAACACGCTTTGGCAATGATGCTGGCTTTATCACGTCAAATACCCGATGCTAACCAATCTGTTAAAAGTGGCAAATGGGAACGAAAAAAGTTTGTTGGCAATGAAGTCTACAAGAAGACTTTAGGCATAGTAGGTTTAGGTAAAATTGGGGCGCACGTCGCCAAGGTAGCTCGCGCGATGGAGATGAAGTTGTTGGCCTTCGATCCTTTCGTCTCCACAGAAAGAGCCGAAAGATTAGGCTGTAGTCTGGTCGATTTAGACCTTTTATTTCAAGAAGCAGATTATATTACTTTACATATTCCTAAAACGCCTGAAACGGCAAACTTAATTAATGCCGAAGCACTGGCTAAAATGAAGCCTCTTGTCAGAATTATCAACTGCGCTCGCGGTGGCATTATTGACGAATTCGCATTAGCTGAAGCACTCAAAGCCGAAAAAATTGGTGGTGCAGCCCTAGATGTATTCAACGATGAGCCTTTAGGAGAATCACCACTAACTGAAATTGGTTCTAATCTAATTTTAACTCCACATTTGGGAGCTTCTACAGCCGAGGCACAAGTAAATGTAGCCATTGACGTAGCAGAACAAATTAGAGATGTTTTATTAGGACTTCCAGCTCGTTCTGCCGTTAATATTCCTGGTCTAAATCCTGATGTAATGGAAAAACTTAGACCATATCTAAGACTAGCAGAAATGCTAGGTAATATGGCTGGTCAACTGGCTGGAGGCAGAATTGATGAATTAAATATTCGTTTACAAGGAGAATTGGCTAATAATGACAGTCAGCCAATAATTGTTGCTGCCTTAAAAGGTTTGTTGTCTCAAGCTTTACGGGAAAGAGTTAACTATGTTAATGCAGCGATTGAAGCCGCTGAACGAGGAATTAGAGTAATTGAAACCAAAGATAGTTCAACTCGCGACTATTCTGGTGGTTCATTACACATTGAAGCCCAAGGAGCTAATGGGAAACATTCGGTTACAGGCGCATTACTCAGCGAAGGGGAAATACGCATTACCAACCTCGATGAATTTCCGATTAATGTTCCTCCTAACGATCATATGCTGTTTACCTTACACCGAGATATGCCAGGAATTATTGGTAAAATCGGTTCCTTATTAGGTAGCTATAACGTCAATATTGCCAGTATGCAGGTTGGGCGCAAAATTGTTAGAGGAGAGGCAGTTATGGTACTTAGTCTTGACGATCCTTTGCCTGAGGGAATTTTGCAAGAAATTACTAAAGTAGAAGGTATTAGAGATGCTTATACTGTCAAGTTATCTGTTTAAACATAGAGATTAAAACTTCTGTAGAGATGGCTGAGTGACAAAAGAATAGCTGAATTATCAAATTTAAAGTTGGTGAGAGTTCTCGCCAACTTTACTAGTTTTATAGCCTTGTCAACTATTTGTAAAGATTGAAACCAAAATTTTGAGCTGAATCAGAGTTGAATAAATTCAAAAGCTAAATTTCCAAGACATATTGGGAAAACTATTATTAGAGAACTCAGTAAAAAGTGGATAAAGCCAAAGTCTTGGCATACAGTGGTGAAGAAATATATTTTAATTTTGATGATCGTTGGCAAATTAAACCAACTGATCGACTTATCAACTTAAGTAGTAGTTAAGAGAAGCCATTAAAGGTTCAACTTAGATAATTCCTGTATAGCTTATAACCTAAAAAATTCATGTCTAATCGTTGGTGGGAAATCGTCGTAAAATGCGAGCCAGTACAAGAAGAATCAGTCTTTTGGCGACTTGAAAAATTCGGTTGTTCAGGAACAGCTACCGAAGTCAAAATTTTAGATGATGATAGTGACTTGGAATCTGAATTAATTGACGAACGAATCTTGATTAGAACCTATATTCCTGAAATAGATATTCAATTACTAGACTTAGCCGCACTGTCGTTGTGGTTAGAGCAAGATGCCAAGTTGCTAGAGGTGTCGGTACCAGAGGCACAGTGGCATTTGATTGATGAAGAAGATTGGGCCAGTGGCTGGAAAGAGTATTGGAAACCAATGACAATTGGCGATCGCTTTTTGATTTATCCAGCTTGGGAAACTCTCCCCGAAGAAACAGATAGACTAATATTACGCCTTGATCCTGGCGCAGCCTTCGGTACGGGAACTCATCCTACAACTCAACTGTGTCTTGAATCTTTAGAGATGCGACTATCTCAAAATGCCGAAAATCAAACCTTAGCAGATATTGGCTGTGGTTCAGGAATTTTAGCTTTAGGTTCGGTGTTACTGGGAGCTAAAAAAGTTTATGCAGTAGATACCGACGTTTTAGCTACTAAAACCTGTCGTAGTAATTGCCAGCTCAACCAAGTCAACCGAGACAAAATAGTAGTTCGCGATGGCAGTGTTGAAAAGTTGACAGAAGAAGGAGAGATCTTTGATGGCATCATCTGCAATATTCTGGCTGATACCATCGTTGAATTATTTCCTCAACTTAATCAGATCACCCACGAAACAAGTTGGGCAATTTTGAGCGGAATTCTGTTAACTCAAGCCGATCAAATTGCCGATGTCGTAGAACAACAAGGATGGACTGTTGCTGCATTATGGAAGAGGAAGGATTGGTGTTGTTTTAATATTCGACGTTCAGAATATTAATTAGCTAAAGTTAAAATATCAACTCCATTTTTAGTTACGGCAATAGTATGTTCAAACTGAGCCGAAAGCTTACCGTCTTTAGTAATTGCTGTCCAGCCGTCATCTAACATGACAGCTTCCCAAGTTCCCTCATTAATCATTGGTTCAATGGTAAATACCATTCCAGGTTTAATTTTTCTCTTTTGTCTTGGATCGTAGTAATGAGGAATTTGAGGCGCGGTATGGAAAATGTGGCTAACCCCATGTCCGACAAAATCTCTAACTACGGAAAACCCTTGTTGCTCAGCATACTCTTGAATTGCTGCTCCAATATCATTGATTCTGGCATCTGGTTTAACCGCTGCAATTCCCCTTCTTAAGCACTCTTCGGTAACTTCTACCAGTTTTTTGGCTTTTGCCGAGGGCTTCCCTACAAAGAAGGTTTTGGAAGTATCGCCATGATAACCATCTAAAATTGGAGTCACATCAATGTTGATAATATCTCCTTCTTTTAGTATTTGTCTGGCGTTGGGAATGCCATGACAGATTACCTCATTAACGCTAGTACAAAGAGAACCTGTAAAAGGATTGTCTTTGGGCCCATATCCTAATGGTGCGCTGATAGCTCCTTTTTCTTTGGTCCATTTTTCGGCTGCATCGTTGATTTGTAAGGTGCTTACTCCTGGCTTAACCATTGGCTCCAAAAAATCTAATAATTCCGCTGCTAACGCTCCTGCTCGTCGCATTTTCTCAATTTCTCGGCTAGAGAGGAGAGTAATTTGTTCAGTTCCCATTGATGTTGTTACTGTTTTGTTCTATTGCTAATTTACTATCTAGTCTATCAATTCTCGCTCTTTGAATTATAGAGCGATTAAATCTCTAGCTTCGCAATTGGCAAAAAATAAAGACCTAGAAACAATCTAAGTCTTTATTAGTTTTAATTTTCTAAAACACTGTTAATTGTTAATCTTGTTGTCTTGGTGAATTTTGTTGAACTCCTGATCTTCTTCTAATTCATCGGCTTGAACAGAGTCTAGCAAATCATTTAATTCTCCTAAAGATTCATCAGAGACTTGGATCAGCTCATCTAGCTTTTGATCGATCGCAGCGAGTGAATCCAGTTTGTCTAAATCTTCATCTGTATCTTCAAAACTAAAATCAAACGTTTCTGAATCAATAGTTGCTTCATTCTTTACGAGTTGACTATCCTCGGCGAATGCTCCCATCAAATCATCAAATTCTGATTCAGTGGTAGAAGTTTTTTCTAGGTCAAATTCTTCGGAAGATTCACTATCATCATCAAAGTCTTCTATAAAATGATCAGACTTAGATTCAACTACCGAGACTTCTTCAAAACTTAATTCTTCAACCGACTGATTCTCATCAATAAACTCGTCCATAAAATCATCAGAGTCAGATTCAGCCGTCAATTCTGCTACAAAAGATTCGTTATCATCAGTCCATTGACCCATTAACTCCTCAGAGTCGGATTCAACTACGGAAGCTGGTTCGAGACTAAATTTTTCAAAAGATTCATCTAATTCAGAGGCGATCGCCAATTCATCTTCAAAACCTAATTCATCAGCTGACTCACGATGATCGACAAACTCTCCCATCGAATCATCAGATTCAGACTCAATTATGGAAGCATCTTCTAAATTAGATTCTTGAGAAAAGCTGCTTTCATCAGCCCATTGGTTGATCATTTCCTCAGACTCGGGTTCAGGTTCGTCATTCCATTGTTGAATCAACTCCTCTGGTTCGGAAGCGATCGCTGATTCATCAGACTCGGGTTCAGGTTCGTCATTCCATTGTTGAATTATCTCCTCTGGTTCGGAAGCGATCGCTGATTCTTCTGATTCAGATTCAGGTTCGTCATTCCATTGTTGAATCAACTCCTCTGGTTCGGAAGCGATCGCTGATTCTGATTCTATTGCCGATGATTCTGGGAAATTATCTTCTTCAATTAATTCTGAGGATGTTTGATTTGCCAAAATTTTGTGTTCGGCTTCTTCTTCAAAGCTAGCCAAATAATCGTCTGGTTCATCAACAGTTTCTTCTTCTAAATCAAATTCAGACTCTTCATCAACTACCGGTTCAGATTCTATAGATGATTGATACTCGAACATTTGTAGTTCTGATTCATCAAAAGCCCCAATTAATTTATCTACTGATTCTGAATCAGAATTTTCCGCAGTCTCATTGGATTCTGATGATTCTGAGAAGAATGGATTTACATCCACTTCACCCACTTCAAGATTTTCTGCAATTTCATCTATATCTTCTACAGAAGCCTGAGAAATTTTTGATTCGCTGTTGAATATTTCTAATTCCGATTCATTTAAGGAACTTACCAAATGTTCAATTTCTGAATCTGTTTGAGTTTTGTGAAAAGGTTCTTGTTTTCCTTCAATACTGACATCAGCTATGTTTTCCTCGATAGGTGCAATTACTTGCTCTAACTGTTCCTTTTTACCAGATAATTCCTCTATTTTTGACTCTAAGCTATCGTTTTCAACTTGAAGATTTTGTTTACGAATTTCTAATAGTGATATATCAATATTTATCGCTTCTATTTCTTGTTTTTTAGAATCACATTCTGTTTCTAACTGCTGTTTTTGACTGTTTAAATCAGAGATAATGCCTAGTAGCTGATTATGTTCAGTTTGAAGAGAATTAATATCAGTTTCTACCGCCTGCATTTTGGCAGTGGCTTCGCTAAAAGACTTTTGTAATTGAGCCTCTTGACTATCAAGTTGAGCTACCTGACTATCTGATAGTTTATCTTCTTGATGATTATCATGCTTTTTACTATTAGTTACTAAAGCTCCAGCTACGCTAGCCATAGAACCAGCCGCGCCAGTTCCTATTAAAGCTTTTTGAAGATCTGTTTCTGCTAACATTCCAGCAACAAAAGTTACGCTACCAAAAGCAAGAGAAATTAGCAGAATTTTATTAACAACTTTAGCTGATTCCATTTTTAGGTAAATTCAATATTAAGTTAACTTATTAGAGAAGTTATGTTTTCAGGCTAGTAACTTGTTGTCACTACTTTACTTTGGTAAACACAGCAACCAAGGGTTGATTGATTCTGAAATACGAAAAACTTCCTTAGCCTTATATGTGATTGTTCCCAAATACTTGCTAAAAATTAACAATTTAGCTCATCAGCCCCAAAATATTGAGATAAGCCATTAGACCTCTTGCATGAATAGAAAGAAAATGAGAAAAGTAGGATAATGACGCGATCGCGAAACAAAATATGACCGACGAACAAGTACAATTGTGGGCTGAGTTTAGTGATCGCATGATT
>JBHJNW010000008.1:0-11978 GCA_050330395.1 Pleurocapsa sp. | reverse complement strand
AAACGATAGCCTACCGCTGGAATATTAGCAGCCCAAAAAGTTAATTTATTTTCTTCTTGATTATCCTCTAAATGTATTTCTTTTCCTGTATGCTCGCACCAGAAGGTTGAATTTGGCAGGGTAAATTCCGTAGCTTCAATAGTAACTATTGCCGATCGCGACCAATTCAACGAATTAAACACCACTACAGGTTGCGCATCGGGTTGAGGTGGTTCAGGTAACTGAATACTTAAGGCGATCGCTTTTAAAGCATTTTGTAAGATATTCTCTCCTATGGCGATCGCTGTTGACCACTCCTGATTGGCTTCGGTGAATACTTCGGCAATAGATGTCCCAGGCAGAATATCGTGAAACTGATTGAATAAAACCTTTTTCCAGGCAAGATCGATTAACTTTTGATGACCCCCTTGACAAAAACCTGCTGTTTCGATTATTGTACTTACATTGGGAAATAGTGGCTGGCTAACGAACCTGTCCCCACAAAGCAGGGTTGCGAGAGTTGACCACAACTCCGCCTGATAAAGCAGTCTTTCACTATAGCGGTTATACATTTTTTGCTCTGCATGGTTGGTATAGCAACCGCGATGTAATTCCAGATATAGTTCGTCTTGCCAGACAGGAAATGAAGGTGGGGAATGATCTACTTGATGATTATTGGAATTAGATATCTTTTCCAGGTAGTCAATAGCGGTAGAAAATTTAATTTCAGGGAAAAACGGTGAGTTATGCCATTTAGCAGCAACTTCTAACATATCTCTCGTCGGCCCACCGCCATGATCGCCCACGCCTGGTAACCAAAAAATATCCTGCAAGCCTGTTTGGATTTCCCAATCGACTGCGTAGTTAGTCATGGTAATCGGGTTAGTATCCATCACTCCAGTCACGTTGGGGGGAGACATCACCGTAAGCAAGCGCGTACCATCGGGTGATTCCCACCAAAAACAGCCCAAAGGAAACTTGGTTGTATCATTCCAATGCAGCTTTCCCGTGACAAAATATTCAATCCCGCACTGCTGCATAATCTGAGGAAGTTGCCAAGTAAAGCCAAAGCTATCGGGTAGCCAAGCAACCTGACAAATGCGCTCAAACTTTGACTGATAGTATTCTTGTCCATAAAGCAACTGCCTAATTAACGATTCACCGCTAACCAAGTTAGTTTCAGGTTCAATCCACATACCTCCGAGTATTTCCCACTTATTTAACCCGACTGCATTCTGGATCTCTTTAAATAATTCAGGACGATTATGTTCAATCCACTGATATAGTGCTGGACTTGTGTGACCAAAAGTAAGCTGAGGAAAATCCTGTTGTAAATTAAGAACAGATTTAAAAGTACGTTCGGCTACCTCGTAAGTTTCAGCGGTTGTCCATAGCCAAGCCATATCTAAATGAGCATGACCGAGTAAATTAAAGCAACGCTGTTTAATATTTTTCGCTAGAGGTAACAGGCTTGATCGCAATTGTCTCAAATCGTCTACGAACCTGTTGGCATTTTCCAGATTGCGCCAATTAAACTTATCTAATGCTGCTGCTAATACGTCCAGGTGTTCAGGTTCAAACTGAGAGATATATTTAAATAAGACAGAAAGCTCGTCAGCTACTAAGCCAGGATCGATTTTAGCCAAATGTGACTTTTCGTAAATTAAGTGCGATCGCATCAACGCCCCAATGTCATGATTAGGACTAACAAGGCGTATAGTAACCAGATATTCTTGTCCTGGTTGGGCATTATCGGTAATAAGTACTCGCGCTGAGGAATCAAATAAGTCGCCCTGTTGGACTAACTTCCCGTTAACAAATATTTGAGCAGATTGCGCCCACCAAGTTAAGACTAAACGTAAATTTAGTCCTGATAAAGGATAATCATTTAAAGTCTGGGGAATTATAATCTTCTGTGCCAACCACTTTGTTTGACTTCCTTGAGGAAATACAATATATCCCTGGTTATTGACCGATGCAGCTTGGCATTCTTGAAGTTTAATTCCCGCTAAATTACTGTGAATATTAATTATGCTCAAAAGAGTAATATCACGCCAAGTTTGTTGTACCTCTAATTGAACTAATTGACGTAACTTAGCGACGACTTGCTCGATGATCGCTACAGAATTATTTAGCACCATGTTCGTTGGATAAATACCTGTGCAATGAACTAAAAACTAATAGCTATTAGCTAAAAAACCAATCATTAGTTATTCACTAATTACTTTAGTCTGTAATTTTACTTTCTCATTCCACAGATTAAAAGGATAATAAAAAGCGGGACTCCAAATACTAGTGATAATTGCCGAAATAAAGACTATTTTCTGGTATTTTTGCACAACTTCTGAGATGTTAATTAGGTAATGCATAGCATATTGAAAAGCGAAAATAGCTTCGGCAAAAACGGTCATAAAAAACACAATAAAAGCTACTGAAATAAAATCCTCTCCGATATATTTATGCTTTTGTAAACTGGAGGTAAGTATCCCGACTAAAACAAAACTAAGTGCATGAGAAGGAGAGCTGACCGTTATGCCATCATAAATCCAGCCGATAATTAATCCAGCGATCGCGCCTTGCCAAACAGTCCGTTTAATACTCCAAGCAACTACCCAAATTAATAACCAATTAGGATTAGTTTCTAACAATTCCATGCCAGGGATATTAACCAGCATTAAAATTGAACATACAACCACAGAAGCCAAAATAAATAAGATATTAAATACTTTTAAAATATCAATAGATGTTTGATTTTTACGTGGCATTATTTAAACTTTTTACTAATAGTTGTTACACCGAGAAATCAGATAAATACCTTCAGCCAGGACAAGTAGCCATTTAACCTCTGGCTTTTGACTTCTGACTTTTAATTTAACCTTGGTTCAAAAGACTGCACGACAACCCATTCTAAAATATCAATCGGCGCTGTTAACTCAATCTCTACTTCTAAAGCGGTATCTTTTTGTTGCTTAGTAGATTTGACTTGACCAATGGGTAAACCAGCAGGATATAGTCTACTAAGACTAGAAGTAGCAACTTGATCCCCTGACTTGATATCTGCTACCTGCTCAAAAAAGTGCATTACTACCGTTGAGGAACCTTTCCCTTTAATATATCCTAGCTGACGGTTACGACTTAAAACTGCCCCAACTCGGCTGGTATTATCGCTAATTAACAATACCTGACTAGTGTGGGGCGTGACGTGAGTAACTCGCCCAGCCAACCCCCCAATACCCATAACAATGTATCCAGGTTTAATGCCGTCTTGGCTACCTTTGCCTAACGTAACTCTACTCCACCAGCGATCGCGACTACGTTGAATTACAGGCGTAGCGATAGTTTTGACTGTTTGAGCTTCAGCATAATTTAATAATTGCTTTAACTGCTGATTTTGCCGATCTAATTCGGTTACGCGCTGCTCTAACTCCAAAATGCGAGCATTAGTAAGCCGATCCTCTAAAGCCAACTGTTTTTGAGACTGAAACGGACTAACGACAAAATAATAAGCTTCCGACAGAAATGCAGCCTGAGATTGTTTGATCCACAAAGCTATAATCAATGCGACGACAATCAGTATTGTGCGAAAACCATATCTATCCCACCAACGACTCATTTTGTACGTCTTATTTAAGTTAATATAGAGCGATCGCTAAATACCCGATCCAAAGTTTTGTCTTCTAGTACCCTGCCTGTACCCAAAACTACACATTTTAGAGGTTCAGCAGCAATATGAGTTACAATACCCGTCTCGTGACTAATCGCGACATCTAGTCCGCGTAACATTGCGCCACCTCCAGCTAACATAATGCCACGGTCAATAATATCGGCTGCTAAATCTGGGGGAGTTTGCTCTAAGGTACGTTTAATCGTATCAATGATGTTTCTGACTGATTCTTGAAGACATTCACGAATTTCTGTTTCGTTAACTTCAATCGTGCGGGGCAATCCCGATAGCAAATGTAAGCCTCTTACTTCTAAGGTGCGTTCATTCTCATCAACTGGATAAGCCGAACCCAAGGTAAATTTAATGTTTTCAGCCGTGTTTTCGCCAATCGCCAGCTTGTGTTGTTTTTTGATGTGATTAGCAATTGCTTCAGTCAATTCATCTCCAGCAATCCGAATTGATTCGCTGACTACTTTGCCTTGAGAGCTAATTACAGCAACTTCTGTTGTTCCTCCCCCAATATCGACAATCATGTTGCCTGTTGGTTCAGTAATCGGCAAACCAGCACCAATAGCTGCTGCTATAGGTTCTTCAATCAAGTCTACTTCCCTAGCTCCTGCATTAGAAGCTGCTTCAATTACCGCCCGACGCTCTAATTTGGTTACCCCACTAGGAATGCCAATTACCATGCGAGGATGAACCAAGGGATTGCCTTCAAAAGCCCGCTTAACAAATTCATGGATCATTGCTTCTGTCGCATCAAAATCAGCAATTACACCGTCTTTTAGGGGACGCAAGGCTTCAATGTTTTCGGGAGCGCGTCCTAATAATAATTTTGCCTCTTTACCGAATGCTCTGGGAGTTTCTGTTTTACGGTCAATCGCTATTACAGAAGGTTCTTCCAAGACAATTCCTTTACCAGATATGTATACCAAAGTATTAGCAGTACCTAGATCTATTCCCATGTCCCGCGAAAGATTAAAACGATTTAGAAAACCCACTGTGATTTATCGCTCCAAGAAACTAGTAACGCTTTACCTAAGTCGAATCTAATTTACTCTCAATATAGTAATTAGTCTAATAGAAAATATACGTAAATCTTCAAAAGTATGAAGCAGCAATGAGGTATAAAAAACTTCTCAGCCAATTTTTGGCCAAAAATTGTTACTTCTAAATAAATTTATTAATTGATTATTAGTAATAATGTGCAATTATTTTAAGTAGAACGCCAATATTATTACTCATTTTCTCAATCTTGTTAGTTTAAATGTCAGACCTATCTCATTTAAAGTCATTTAAGACTCGTCGTCAGTTTATCCAAGGAAGTTTACTGGCAGGGGGTATTTCTGCGATAGCACTCAAGCTCAATACTGGTAAAGCTCAGGCTGCTAACTCAGCTAGAATTCCTCCCGTACCAAAAAGCGATGATTCTGGTTTAAGCTTTGATCCCCTGTTGGTTTTGAGAGATTTTGACTACGGCACTCTCAAGCAAGAAAACGGGCGTACCGTAAGAGAGTTTGAAGTGTATGCTCACAGCACGCCTATACAGCTTAATAGCGCGATTACCTTTGTTAGCTGGAGATTTGCTTGGCCGTCGATTGAACCACCGCCAGCACCGATCAAAGAACCTTCAGAAGTTTATGGTTTAGTTTCTCAGATTGAGTTGAGTAAATAAAAGTTTCAACACAGGTGCGTAAGAGATAATTTAACTACTAGTCCTTTAGGATAAGCTTCGCAAATGCTTTAGAATAAGCTTCGCGACACGAAGTTAGTCCTTTAGGGCATATCGCGTCCTTCGCGTCGCGCGCTGCATCGCTTCTTAACTGAAGCCACTTGGAATGCTAGACCCCTTAACAAAATATTTTCTTGAGTATTGATTTTAACAAATTAGTCGATCATTTTTTTTATATCGTCTTTAACGTTTTCAACACTGTGCTGAACTTCGGCTTCAGTCTGCTTTTCTTTACCTTCTGCTCTATCTTGAGGATTGCCAGTTACTTCACCTACTGCTTCTTGTACTTTTCCCTCAATATTTTTAGCAGTAGCATTAATTCTATCTTCTACACTCATTTTAAGTTAATCCTTTCATACTATAGTTTTGCTAAATATATCTGTCTTAAGCCGTTTTTTACATCCATCATAAGATTGATTTGTCAGTAATTATCAAGAAATACTAGCTGTTAGTAGTCTAATAGTCAAAAGTCAGAGCGATCGCTCTGACTCAAGTTGATTTACTGCTACTCATTTTTACCATTCAATCTGAAAAATACGCGCTCAGATAATTAAAAAAGTCGCAAAAGCAAGCTAATTTATTGCCGCTTTTTGTTCATCAAGTTTCACAGATAAAAATATCTTCCATTGGTCAATAAAAGCCTCAAATAGCCAATGTTTACATACAAACTGCTGATTCGTTAATAAATATTTAGTTTTCTTGACACAAAAGTTTGGCTCATTCTCACGATAGATGTTTTTCGCTTGTCACACTAAATATACTTGCAACATTAACCAGGATATTTTCAATATTTTTAGCAATTTTTACAATGGCAAGTCCAATAGAGTTTAAGTTATTTGCTCCCTACAATAAAGAGGCAGCTGTGACTGGTTCTTTTACCGATTGGCAACCTTTAGCTATGGAAAAAGGTGATGACGGTTACTTTCGAACTAAGATTGAACTAGAAGATGGGGAACATGAGTATAAATTCCGCGTTCGTTCTTTGAGTTGGTTTCTAGAAGCAGATGAGTGGGTAGAAATAGTCGATCCTTGTGCCGTCAATATTGCCCCAGAAAGTCAAAACGGCACAATGACTATTAAAGATGGCGCACCAATAGTCGATACTTATGTTTGGCTGCACGACGACAAACCATTACCCCCAGATCATGAGTTAGTTATTTACGAACTGCATATTGGTGACTTTTCGGGTGGAGAAGACGATGCCAAAGTAAGAGGAAAATATCAGCACGTCATTGATAAGCTAGACTATCTCTTAGATTTGGGTATTAACGCCATTGAACTAATGCCTGTCAAGGAAAATCCTGGTACCTATAGCTGGGGTTATAGTCCCCAACATTTCTTTGCTGCTGAGTCCAATTATGGTACCACCTACGAACTAAAGCACCTAATTGATGAATGTCATGGCAAAGGTATGCGGGTAATTATGGATGGGATTTATAATCACGCCAACACTGATTGTCCCCTAACCCAGATTGATCATGATTATTGGTTTCATCATGAGCCAACCGATCCAGATAATAGCTGGGGTCCAGAATTTAACTACGAAAAATATGATGAGAACCTAGACGTTAAACCTGCTTGGAAATTCGTTGGTGATACCGTGAATTTTTGGATTGAAGAGTACCATATCGATGGTATTCGCTACGACGCAGCCAGACAAATTGATAACTATGATTTTATGCACTGGATTGTTAATCGCGCCAAAAAAGATGGCGGCGTAAAACCATTTATCAATATTGCCGAACATATTCCTGAAAATCCAGCTATCACCAACTTAGAAGGACCAATGGATAGCTGCTGGCATGATAGTTTTTACCATACCGTAGTCGAACACATATGTGGCGATCGCTATGAACCTGAAGAACTTAAACAGGTAATTGACTGTAAACGTCAAGGCTTCCTGGGTGCAACTAACGTAATCAACTATATTACTAACCACGACCACGAACGGGTAATGGTAGAGTTAGGTAATCGTAATATTCTTGGGGAAGCTGCCTTCAAGCGAGTCAAGCTAGGCGCGATTTTGTTAATGACTGCCGTGGGTATTCCGATGGTATGGATGGGGGAAGAATTTGGCGACTACCAGCCTTTAAATCAGGAAGCTAGTAAAATTGATTGGACGCTATTGGCAGGAGAAGATAACAAAAATTTGTTTGCTCACTACCAAGGTTTGATCAATCTACGTAAAAGAAATCATGCTTTGTATACCGAAAATATTGATTTCTTCTACGAAGATCCAGAATCAAAGGTAATTGCCTATACTCGTTGGAATGACGAAGGTTCTCGCGTAGTAGTTGTAGCTAACTTCTCCGATCAATATTTGGCTGGTTATGCAGTTCCTAATTTTCCTGCTGATGAAACTTGGCATGAATGGACTGGCAACTACGACATTGAGGCGGGTGATGGTCAGATTATGATCGATTTACCTGAATACGAAGCTCAGGTATTTGTCAAGTAAAAGCCATAAACTATAAGCTATAAGTCTTTGTATTTGACAATTGACGAAGTCGAAGCAGGCTCCGTCCGTTTAGGGCGGAGTACCTTCGACTTGGCAAATTTGCTAGACAAGCATTAACTAAGTTGCGCTATTTTGTCGCCCAAATCATGTTTTTTATTCCCTAATTTAATACGATGAAGTTCAAGCTAGGCTGCCAATTAGACTATGATCTTGCCACCGACAGCACGTTTATCTTTAATATCTGTGCGATTGAAAATGAATATCAGCAAATTTTAGAGCGGAGTCTGGAAATTAAACCTGAATGTGAAAGAGAAGAATTTATTGATCAAGACCAGAAAAACAGTTACTTTCGCTTAATTGCACCAGAAGGAAAGTTGGCAATTGCTTATCAAGCAATAGTGGAATTAAAGCATCATACTGGCAAAATTAAGACCATAGAAGAAACATCTCCAGCACAACTACCTTTAGATGTTGTTCCCTATTTATATCCGTCGCGTTATTGTCAAAGCGATCGCCTGATGAAGCTAGCTCAAGATGAATTTGGCAATTGCCAGCCTGGCTATGATCGCGTAGAAGCGATCTGCGATTGGATTTACCATAAGATAGATTACATTTCTGGCAGCAGCGATTCTCATACATCAGCTTACGATACGGCGACTGAGAGAGCAGGTGTTTGTCGAGATTTTGCCCACTTAGGAATTGCTTTTTGTCGTGCCTTAAGTATCCCTGCTAGATTTGTATCAGCTTATGCTTGGCAATTACAGCCACCTGATTTTCATGCCTGTTTTGAAGCCTACTTAGGAAATCAGTGGTATCTATTTGATGCCACCCGTCTGGCACCCACCAATGGATTAGTGCGTATAGGCACAGGTAGAGATGCGGCAGATGTAGCTTTTGCTACGGTATTCGGTGCTGTTCAATTAAACAAGATGAACGTATATATCGAAAAGATAGGCGATCGCCCAGAAGAGTCTGAGCCAGAAAGTACTGCCTATGCCAACATTTCAACTTAAATTCAGGCTTTTTAGGTTAAAAACTTGAGTTATGAATCAAGGGGTAAGGTGCTGCCTTACCCTGTCAATATTTAAATTAGTCGGTTAAATTATCTCCCTTGCACTTCCCCCGTTGCATCTCTACTTATCTAAATAATGACGACCAACGGTACTTGGATAATTATTAAGAAATTCTATAATTTTTTTAATCCTGGACGGATTGGCTGATTAGCCATATATTAGCCATATATTTATAATCTCTGGATAAAGAACAGCCGAAATCGAACCCAAAGTCGACTGTATTCGTTACTTTGAGAGTTATTTGACGCTCGAAAATTGCTGGAACTAGTTTGACAGCTATTTCAGGGGCAAATTTTTCTAGGACACCAATAAAAGTATCTTGGATGGTAATTGTGCCATCAAAGTCACAGAAAACAACTCTTGAAGGATTCATTATTATTAATAAAATGTAGGTAGAAAACTGGTTTATTGCTTGACCAGAAAACGCTATGATCGACTCACTACTAACTTGTTGAGAGTCAATAATTAATCTTATGGGAGAATCAAAACGTCGTAAAGCAGCATTAGGAAACCAATATGGTCAGGACTCTGAGCGAATTCTGCCTTGGATACCGATTACGAAAGCTCAAGCCGAAAAATTTATTAAAATAACTAGTAAAGGAGCTTGGATTGGTATAGGTGTGATGATTGCCGTTTGGTTCACTGTCAGGTTTATTGGACCAGCATTTGGTTTTTGGGAAGTTTATTAAAAAAGTCGCCTGGCAGAGCAAAAGAATTTAAAATAGATATTATAAAACAGGTTAACAGATGAGCGAACAAAATCCCTACGAACAACTCGGGGTCACCGAAAATTCTTCGTTTGAAGAAATACAGGCTGCCAAACAACGGCTTTACGAACAACATGGCAATGATAGTGCCGTGTTGGAAAAAGTAGAAATCGCTTACGACTCAATTATTATGGATCGCTTGCGATTACGCCAAGAAGGAAAAATTAAAGTCCCTGAAAAAATTCGATTTCCCGAACGTAATTTAGAAAAAACTGTCAAAGTTCCTCAGATTGTCAACGACAAATCCGCAGTTTGGTTACAAGAGTTGATTGATACTCCCTCCCAGGCAGATATTTTATGGCCATCAGGTATTTTCTTGACTCTATCGGCGATCGCCGTACTTTCTCAGAATTCAGGAGGTTCGATACTTCCACTGCTAATGGCTTTGGGCTTTATTGCTAATATTTACTTTCTCAATCGCAAAGAAGGACGTTCTGGCAGAGCATTTTTAATCAGCTTTATAGCTTTGTTTGCGGGGATTGCACTTGGTACAGGGTTGGCTAATCTGCTTTTGGGTCAAGGGGGTGTGACTGTTTTAGGTGGAGATCAATTCGCTTCAGCAGTTACTTTTTGCTTGTTTTGGTTGGTAAGCTGCTTTTTGCGTTGATCTCGACATTTACCTTCCAACGAGATCTGAAAAATTCTGAAAAACATTGAGATGCACCTGAGTTAGTTCAGATTCTACGGGTAGCTCGGGAGCATTTTTAGCTGGTCGCTTATATTTTTGAATTCTAGGTTCTATGACATCGGCTCAACCGTGGCAACCACCTCTCCTGTCTGGCTGGTGTCATATCTGCCTAGTGCTTGCAACTGCGATAGGACTTGTCGATGGCCCAAGGTGCCGAGTAATTGTTGCACCGGGGCGACTTCTAGGTAAGGTTTGAGGATGACCAGATCGTAGCGAGAACGATGCAGGGGAATGAACCCTAGTCCAAAGGCAGCGGCGACTGAGGCGGTACTCACTCCTGCAACTGCTTTGCCTGTGACAACGGCTTGAGCTACCTCCAGATGCCCATAAACGATCTGTTCAAACCCTTTCACTGTCTGAGAGGCAATCCCCTCTTGCTGGAGCGATCGCTCCAGTAGCTGGCGGCTACCTGCCCCCTCTTCCCGATTTACAATCGTCACGCCAGGCAGGGTCAAATCTGCCACCGTTTTGAGGTTCAACGGATTCCCTGGCTGAATTAACAATCCTTCCTCCCAAATTCCCAGATTAATTAAAACGGCTGGGGTATCTTTTAAGGCAGCTTGCACAAAAGCGACATTATGATTTTGGGTAATCGGATCATATAAGTGCATTCCAGCCAGATGAACTTCCCCCCGACACAGCCGATGCAGGGCGCTTATACTGTTGTCAAATGTCCAATTTACTCTTAGCCCAGGATGCCAGCGTTCTGCTGCCCGCGCCCAAAGAGAAAGGGCTGGGGTGCAGCCTGCGATCACGACGGTGTGATGGAGTTTCTCTAGGTCATCTAGTAATTTAACTCGCATTGTGGGTAAGGCGGCATTATAGATTCCTTGCCCATCGGCTGGAATCATCTCCAAACGAAAGGCATTATTGCCAAGCAATGGCTGCGCGATCCAACGTTCGCCCACTCGTGCCAAACTCACTCTTAATGATTCACTGGGGGGTGTATTTTGGGTGGGAATGGCCTCGATTTCGGCGGTGTCTTGTTCCAGCCAAAATAAATCTTCAACCTGACACCCTAATGCCTTTGCCAGTCTCAGTGCCACAGTGGTTGACGGGGCGTACTGTCCTGATTCTACGCCACCAATGGTCTGGCGTGATACGCCAGCGATCGCCGCCAAGTCCTGTTGACTCATGCTCAAGCGCAGCCGAATTTGCTTGAGATTATTGCATAGCTCATTGTTTTGCTTCATTTGGATCATTTTAAGTTTTTCTGAGCAACCGTAACCGCTGGGAAATCAAAATTAAAATAGGCAATTCAATCAAGGGACCGATCACCAAGGTCAGCGTGATCAAGGGGTGATCAGGAAAAGCCGATGCGGCGATCGCCAACGAAAGAGGAGAGTTTCGCGCCAAGGTTGTAAAAATTAAACAAACTCCTGCGGCATAGGGCAACTGCAAATATTGTCCCAGCTTCTGAGCCACCAAAAAATTGATCAAAAAGAACAACAGAATAGGCGGCAGTAGTTTTAACAGCAACTCAGGACGCTCAATTAATGCCCATTGGTCACAAATTAAGCTTGAACAACAGTTGTCAAGAGGGTTTGAGAATTCGTTGAAAAGAAGAAATCTGACGAGTTTTTCTGTCGTTCTGGAAAAGGAGCAATAATGAGTCGA
>JBHJNW010000007.1:0-27349 GCA_050330395.1 Pleurocapsa sp. | reverse complement strand
TTGTTCGAGGGAAATTTGATACAAACATTGATAGATATTTAGAGGTGATAAATTAGGTTGATTTTACTATTATCTCAGCCCTTTTATTACCTTTTTTCTTATCATTCAACATTTCTGCTGGGAAAGATGTCATCGCATATGATCTTCGCCAAAAAATTCCTTTTGAAGATAATACTTTTGAGTTGGTATATCATTCTCATTTGTTAGAACATTTTCCGAAACCTATGGCAGAATCTTTTATTAAAGAATGTTGTCGCGTATTACGACCTCAAGGAATTTTAAGAGTTTATGGAAGCGATTAAACCAGACGGTTGGTCAACTTGTCCAAAAAACGTCGTAAACCTTTGATGGTTGAGCTTGATATTTTGAGAAATAACCAACATGATTATTAAGAACAACCGACTTTAGATGAAGATAGTATCAATAAGCACTTTTGACACGAAAGGTGGAGCTGCCCGCGCATCTTATCGCCTGCATCAAGGTTTAAATAAAATTGCAGTAGAGTCTTTGATATTATCGCAATTAAAATATAGTCAAGACCCAAAAGTTTTTGGTGCTAAGCCCGCTTCAGGAATTGAACAAGCTAAAACTGGATTAAGGCTTACTTTCGATCAGCTGCCATTAAAGCTTTATCGCCAGAGGGGAAAACAGCGTTTTTCTTCCAACTGGTTACCTTATAAGATCAGCGATCGCCTCATCCAATATAATCCTGACATCATTAACCTACACTGGATTGGCGCAGGATATTTACAGATTGAAACCTTGACCAAATTAAACAAACCTTTAGTTTGGACGCTCCATGATATGTGGTCATTTACAGGAGGATGTCACTACAATCAATCTTGTCAGAAATATACCGTATCCTGTGGTGCTTGTCCTTTACTAGGAAGTAATCAAGAGCAAGATTTATCTCGTCGGGTATGGCGACGCAAACAAAAAGCTTGGCAAGACTTAGATCTAACTGTTGTCACTCCCAGTAAATGGCTAGCCGATTGCGCTCGTGAAAGTTCTCTGTTGAGTAAAACCAGAGTTGAAGTAATACCATATGGTCTAGACCTCGATACATTTAGACCAATTGAGCGAACAATAGCCAGAGACTTATTAAAACTTCCCCAAGACAAACAGCTGGTTTTGTTTTTGTCATTGAACGCAACCAGCGATAAGCGAAAAGGTTTTCACCTCTTACAACCCGCATTGCAAAAACTTAGTCAGGCTGGCTGGCAAGAAAAAATAGAGCTGATGATTGTCGGAGCATCTGAACCAGAAAATCCAGTGGAATTAGGCTTTAAGTCGCATTATTTAGGAATTTTAAATGATGATCTGACTTTGGCATTAGCTTACGCCGCGGCAGATATTTTTGTAGCGCCTTCTCTTCAAGACAATCTACCTAACACGGTTTTAGAGGCGATCGCCTGCGGCACGCCCTGTGTGGCTTTTGATATCGGCGGTATGCCAGATATGATCGAACATTGCGCCAACGGTTACTTAGCTAGACCTTATGAAATTGATCATTTAGTCCAAGGAATTATCTGGACATTAGAGGATCGATTAAGAACTCAACAATTATCCGAACGCGCCCGCGCGAAAGCAGAACAAGAGTTTGCGCTCTTGATTCAAGCACGGCGTTACCAAGCTCTTTACAGTGAAATTTTAGCGAGGGGAGAACACTGCCAATGACTTAAGAGCAGAAAACTGGCTGGCACTGCCCCAAAAAGTTTAGTATAAACACGGATATAAAATAAAGCGATCGCGCAAGCTCATAGCAAATTGTCTGATTCACAACTAAATAATTAATATGATCGGACTACACAACCTATCTATTCATCGTCGTTTAGTCGAAAAATTAGAAAATATAGCAACAGTTTTCTGGCTGCTATATTTTCTCGATGCGAGAGTTCCCCCTCCTATCCCAGAATCAATTGTCAATGCTTTAAGCTATCCATGTATCGCTATTTTAATTGCTCTGCATTGGAAGCAAATAGCCTATGTTGCCACGAGAAACATATCGCTATTAGTTTTCGTCGGAGTCGCCATGTTTTCTTTGGTGTGGTCTGCCGATTATAACAGCACTTTAGATATCAATCGAGGTTTAGTTCGTACTTTTTTATTCGGGGCATACTTTGCAGCTCGTTATAGCCTCAAAGAGCAAATGAAAATTTTAGCCTGGGTGATTGGGATCTCAGCCGTTTTAAGTTTAATGGTATGTCTGGCTGTACCTAGTTATGGAATTGGCGAAGATGGATGGCAAGGTATTTTTCCCTATAAAAACTATATGGGTCGCTCAATGGTTTTAGGAACTGTTCTCTACTTAATTATGGCTCTTAATCAAAGACGCAGTTGGCTATGTTGGATTGGCTTAATTCTAGTAATACCCTTGTCTTTACTATCTCAAAGCTCTACTAGCGTTCTGCTCTTGATGTTACTACTATCGCAAATGCCTCTTTATGGGCTAGTCAAACAGAAGTATAAGCTCAGAGTAATTATTTTAAGCTTGGTTTGCATTTTAATCGGCGCAGTAGGTATGTTTATTATTGCTAGTCAAGAAACTATTTTGGTTGACATTTTAGGCAAAGGTACAACATTCAACGGTCGTACGCCAATCTGGACATTAGTCATCGACAAGGTATCACAAGAGCGACCCTGGTTTGGTTATGGTTATGGTGGTTTTTGGACTTCCGATGCGGGAGTGTTCGTCATTCTCAACAGCTGGGCCTCAGATCTCGAAATTCCCGATAATTTTAATGCTCATAGCGTTTATATCGAGACGTTTGCCAACTTAGGTTTAGTGGGCTTGATCCTATATGGCATTGCTTTTGTATCTGTTTTGATTAAAACTGTTATTTTACTGTTTGCAACCAAAAAAGTAGAATATTTTTGGCTGTTCCAATTCTTGTTGTTTGTCGCTCTCGCGAGTCTTGCTGATGTCGGTATCGGTATTAGTGCCACAAACGCATATGGCATTATTTCGATAGCAGCATACTTATCTATTGCTCTTGAGTATCAACGCTTTCACAAAAAATACCAGGTTAAAAAAGTTTCAGAAATTGCTACACAATAATTTAATTTCACCAAGATAATAATATGAAATTTACTAGTTAAACCAAGTAAAGAGAAATAATATGTCAATACCCATAGCTTTTATAATTTGTACTGAGCCTGGTCGTTTAGAAAAACAGTCGGCGATCTTAGCCGAAAGTATTCGCCAATTTGGCGGAAAACTAAAAGATACTCCTATATACAGCTTCCATCCTCGAAGAGGCTCTCCGATTGCTGACGAGACAATTAAACAATTTGAATCTCTGAGAGTAAATCATCAGCAAGTAGTATTAAACGTAAAATATCACGACTATTATCTCGCCAACAAACCTTTGGTTTGTGCCTATGCCGAGCAGAATATAGAGGCAGAAATACTAGTTTTTTTAGATAGTGACAAATGCTTTTTCGCCGAACCACAAGAATTCTGGCTACCCGATAACTACAATGTAGGTCTACGCATTGAGTATGGCAGAGGTATTGGCTCTACAGGCAAACAAGATATTCAAGATGATTACTGGCAGCAACTTTATCAAACTTTCGGTGTCAAGGACGAAAGGTTTGTTTGCACCCCTATTGGTAACAAAAGAATTAGAGCTTACTGGAATTCTGGCATGATTGCCGTCAGAAGAAGTGCAGGTATTTTTACAGCTTGGAAGAATAATTTCGAGAAAGTAATGGAGCTGCAAATTACTCCTAAGCAAGGAGATTACATGATTGAACAATCGGTGCTGTCCGCGACTGTTTGCGCCATGGAAGAAGAAGTTTTTACTTTCTCTTCTGGTTACAGTTACCCTTTGCCATTACATAATCGTTTATCGACAGAATTTCAGTTAGATAGCTTTGAGAAAATAGTATCTATTCATTATTTCGATCTATTCTACTATCGTGATTGGCAAAACCAATTAAATAAGCTAAAAAATATTGATAAAAAATCGGCTAACTATCACTGGCTTTGTCAAGCAATATCCAGATACAATCTTGATTACAAACCAAATATTAATAAATATATTTTTATACTTAAAAGAATAGAGAAAAGATTACGCCAGTTCGATATAAACATTAATTTTTCTAGGTTAATTGAGCGTTAAATTAATAATTTGACCTGAGAGGATGTCAAATTAATTGAAAATAGCCTATATTGATATTATTCATGATCAGACATTTAAACCAGGTTTAATTATGACGACACAACTAAAAGAGCAAGAAGCAAAAACTATTATATTTTTGCACCTTCCCAAGGCAGCAGGAACGACATTAAGAGATATATTTTCTCGCCAATATCAGGCAGATTCTATTTATGAATTAGACGGTACTAAGTTTCTGAAGGCTCAAGAAGATTTTAAGCAGCTTGAGGTTGAAAAAAAAGAAAAAATTAGGATTTTAATGGGGCATATGTATTTTGGACTTCATGAATTTTTACCTGGTCCTACTACCTATGTAACTATGCTAAGAAATCCGATTGAGCGAGTTATTTCTTACTATTTTTTTGTTAAAAATCTCCCGACTCATCCTGATTACGAATTAATTAAATCTAAGAAGATCACCTTGGCAGATTATTGCCGTATGCAAAGAGAAAATATGCGTAATGGACAAACTCGATTCTTGTCAGGAACTAAAGAATTTGAAGCTTGCAGTTATCAGACATTAGAACAAGCAAAAAAACACCTGCAAGAGAATTTTTCGGCTGTAGGCATACAAGAAAAATTTGATGAAAGCTTACTTCTGCTAAAAAGTAAACTTAACTGGCAAAAAACGCCTTTTTATTATCAGCGCAACACCAATAAAGCCAATTTTTATGACCAATTAGAAATTAGCAATAAGACTCTATCGACCATAGAAAAATCTAATGAGCTAGATCTTGAGCTTTATGAATATGCCAATAAAATGTTTGAACAAGAATATAATCAACAGAGCCACAAAATCAACCAAAATTTGCAACTTTTTAAGCTGACAAATCAAATATATGGTAAGTATTCTGTGTTTATTAAAAAAGTCGCCTCTAGTAAAATGTCGGCATTAGCAAGCCATAAAGCAATTTTTTTATAGGTTGGTAAATTGAATAATGCCACAGCCAAATTTTGAAACTAATCGCAATTTATTAATTTAAGAGATTTTCTGGAGAATGGTTATAGTCAATCTGATCGATCAACAAAAAAGTCACCCCCAAATAGCAGTTGTCATGACTTGTCATAATAGGCGTGATATAACCATGACTTGTCTTCAATCTCTAGACAAACAACGGATTCCTGTAGAGGTTTATTTAGTTGATGACGGTAGTACTGACGGCACTTCAGATACGGTTAGAGAAAGTTATCCGAAAGTAAATCTCATCCAAGGTAGTGGCAGTCTTTTTTGGTCTGGAGGAATGCGGGTTGCATTTAGTGAGGCAATCAAAAAAAATTATGACTATTACATCTGGCTCAATGACGACACCTTACTAAACTCCGAAGCATTGAGCGATTTATTAAATATTCATCTTAACTTGAGCGAACAAGGTTATCCTAGCTCAATAGTCGTTGGCTCAACCCAAGATCCAGTTACAGGTAAACCAACTTATGGTGGCGCAGTCAAGTCAAAGCGTTGGTATTCAAATAAGTTAGAGTTTTTAGAACCAAGTCATGAGTTACAAAAATGCGACACAATGTATGGTAACTGCGTGTTAATTCCTCGCTCGGTAGTAGCCAAAGTTGGTAATATTGACTCGGCTTTTATTCATGCTTTAGGAGACATAGATTATGGATTGAGAGCAATTCAGCTAGGTTGCTCTGTGTGGGCAGCACCAGGATTTATCGGTACTTGCGCTCAGAATTCCCCTAAAGGAAGTTGGATTGACTGTAATATTTCTGTTGTTGAACGGTTACAAAAAGCCTGGCAGGTAAAAAACTTTCCTGTTTTGCCTTGGACAACATTTACGAGAAGACATTCAGGTTTTTTCTGGTTTCTTTATTGGTTTCTTCCCTATATTAGAGCCGTAATTGGCTATAAAAACTTAGATACATCTCCAACATTTTCCGAAGATGTCCAATCTAACGAAGTATCGTAATTGAGCGGCTTGTGGAGCAATAAATAAAATGCTAACTCTAAGAAATAAAACACAATAAATGAGAATTACTCAAGCAAAAATAATCAAGTTGTTATTTGGCGTTTTGATCTCTTGTTCATTGTTTGTCATATCTGGAAAAACCCTTGCCAAGCCAATTGAAATCACGGTTGATGTTAACCAAGTTGTTGCTGACACAGCAAATAACCCGATGGGAATTGGCTTAAATTTTATCGGCGATAGCCCTCTTGTCAGCAACCCTTTACAAGATATTAAGGTGGGAACACTTCGCTTTGCTACCAATGAGTATTATCTCTTTGATCGCCATGAGCCAAAAAACCCGCGAGTATCGATTCAAGATCCAAATCTTTGGCAGGTAAGTAGCTTTTCTAAGCCAGATGGATCTTGGTGGGGCAGACTAAATTTTGATGACTTTATGAGTGTATGTCAATCAACTAAAGCTGAGCCGTTTGTCGTGATTGCTATTGATGCGATCGCCTATACTGGCGATGCACCTCACGCTACCCCAGAAGAAGTACTAGCAGCAGCAGTTGAATGGGTTAAATATGCCAATATTGAGCGAGGATATAATGTGACGCACTGGGAGATTGGTAATGAAAGCAATATCGAAAATAATGACAACATCAATTGGACACCAGAAGATTACGCGCAAACCGTTGTCCAATTTTCTCAGGCGATGAAAGCAGTCGATCCCTCAATTAAAATTGGTGCTAATGGCATGAGAATTAAAAAAAATGATGACTGGTGGGCGAGAATTATGCCAATTATTAAAGATGATGTCGATTTTTTGATTACTCATCAGTATTCTTGGCAGAAAAACTATCAGGAATGGAAAGATGCTGCTGATGAATATGATTACAATATTCAAGATGCTGTTGCCGCAATTAAACGCTATAATCCCTCTTTAAGACTGAATATAACTGAAAACAGCTCGTTTAACCCTAGCGTTTCTCATACCAATAACACTTGGAAAATGCTTCACAATTTTGAGATGTTAGGACAAACTCTGCGCTTCGAGCAAGTTGATTACATCCATTTTTGGACATCTAGGTGGTTAGAACAAGATTCCTATGCCGAAGATAATAGTGCTTTTGATGCTAATTATCAACTGATGCCTATTGGTTATCCGCTGAAAGTTTGGAACAATTTTTTGAACCAGAAACTGGTCTACTCTACCAAAGCCGCAGGAAAAATTAGTTCCTGGGCAAGTTATGATCCCAAGGGTAGCTCCTTAAACGTATTTTTGCTCAATAAAGACAGCGATCGCCATAACGTCAGCCTGACCCTAAACAACTATACAGGTAATACTCGCAATGAGCGATGGGTTCTTCAGGGTGATACGCCTGAATCGACAGATGTAACTTGGAATCAGTCAGGTTCAGCTTCCGTACGTGGCTCGAAGCTTAAAACTGAACTAAAACCCCTGTCTATTACGGTTATTGCGCTTTCAGATAGTACAGTTGATTAAAGTTTAAATTTAATTTGCTAGACAAGGAGTATTTTAGTGAAAAGACTTGGTTTTATAGCTGGTGCGCCAAGAATATCAACTAATCCCAATGCCGAAATGTCTGGACCTCGTTCTCGCGTCTTAGGGCTAATTCAGGGCTTTGAATCTTGGGAGTGGTCAGTTGAATCCTTCATTGTTGGCGATAGAACTCCTCAAAATTGGTCTGCCCAGGGTTCTGGCGCAGCAGTTAGCCGAGGATATTTACGTACTTTAGCGGTAGATTTAGTCCGTCTTAGTTTAAGTGCGTTTAATAGTTGGCAAAGCTGGCGCGAGTTAGGCAACAAAGTCGATTGGGTATATGAATATGCTGCTACGCTTCAGTGTCTAGGCTGGATTTTTCAAAGGCAAGGAATACCTTGGATCTTGCAGGTAGAAGCTTTACTTTATTATGAAGCTAAGGCAGAACGCAAAGCTTTGGTCTTAGATGGCATTGCGAAAACATTAGAATTGTGGTCATATCGGCATTGTGATGTTATTGCCTGTGTTAGTGCCACTCTCAAAGAAATACTAGTCGAAGAAATCGGGATTGATGCCGACAAAATAGTTTTAGTTCCCAATGGAGTAGATATTCAATTTCTCGATCCTCAGCTACATGAACCAAAACAACTATTTTCGGGGTTCACTATTGGATTTGTTGGTAGTTTGTATAGCTGGGCAGGATTAGATCTATTGCTAGAGGCGATGTCGGAACTGCAAGCAGAAGGTTATCATCTATCCTTAGTTGTTGTGGGCGATGGAGAGATGAAACAACCTTGGTTTCAACAAGCTCAAGAGTTAGATCTTGGTGAACAGGTAACCTTTGTCGGGAGAGTGCCTTGGCAGGAAGTACCAAAATACATAGCAGGTTGTGATATTGGTTACTCAGGACAAATTCAGCTACAGATGGGCAAGATGTATTTGTCTCCGATGAAGCTTTACGAATATATGTCTATGGCTAAACCAGTAATCGCTTCTGCTTTTGAGGATGCCCGAAGACTAATTGTGGAAAACGCTACAGGATTTTTATTTGAGCCAGGAGATAAAACTTCTCTTAAACAATCTTTGATTAAGGCGATCGCCGCTAAAGATAGATTTGCCGAAATGGGTCAACAGGCTCGTCAAGAAATAGAAGCTAATCATAGTTGGGCAAATCGAGTTCAGGTTTTGATCGCCGAAACTGAACGTATCTTAAAAGAGCGAGGATCTGTAAAATATTAAAATATTAAGCAGCCAAATCTTCGCCCGCTCAGCCTCAAGAAAAACTGTTAGCGAATACCGAGGTCAAGTCAGAAGTCAGAAGTCAGAAGTCAGCCCTAAAGGGTACCGCTTCGCATAAAGTCAGAATAATGTAGACGGCATTTACTTAGGTTTAGCAAGCATTTGTTTCCAACATAAAATGGATTGATAGTACGAACTAACAATCATAGTAAGCTTTAATCACCCATGATCATCTTAGCTAGGCACAGATTTACCGTAAAACTAGTTATTTTGATTGAGCATTAGCTTCAGCCTCTCGATCTAGCTCGACTACTACTTGCGACGAATCAAGAGAGTTGTCTTCTGAGAGTTGTTTTTTAGACTCGCCGAGGCGTTTAATTTGACGAATCGGCAGGTTAGCAGTCAAAGAAGTCATTCGCTGATCGTTAGAAAGAGAAAATTTCATTTCTTCTCGATCTACCTCAACATAACGAGCAACTACTTCTAAAATTTCTTTACGCATTGCCTCCATTATGTCGGGATTAATGCTGGCGCGATCGTGAGCAATAATTAGTTGTAAACGGCTTTTAGCGTGACTTCGGCTGTTAGCGTTATTATTCCAGGGAAAAAGCATTTCCAAAAACCTTTTTATCATGTTTAACATGGTTTGATGTGAAAAAACTAACATAATCAATGGTATTGTCCACACAAGTTTTAACCTTGTTTCAAACCAATGTCTTGTTTATTGACCAATAGTCAGTCAGATTTAGCTCTGTAGGATCAAAGAGCTAAGACTGACTAACCACCAAACATTCGACGCAGACGAGACAAAATGTTACCTTGATTTGCCATCAAGTCAAGGAATGGTACTTTCTCTCCTTCTAACCGCCGAGCGATGTTTGAATATGCTTTGGCAGGGACAGAATCAATATCTCCCAAAACCAGAGGTTCCCCCCTGTTGGTAGCTACAATAACTTTTTCATCATCAGGGACAACACCAATTAAAGGTACGCCCAATAATTCCAACACGTCTTCGACACTCATCATTTTGTTTTCCTCAACCATCAAAGGTTTAACCCGATTGACAATCAGGTTAATTTTGTTGACCCCTTCTGCTTCTAGCAAGCCAATAACTCGGTCAGCATCTCGTACCGCAGCAACCTCGGGAGTTGTGACAATTAGAGCTTCTTCTGCCGCCGAAATAGCGTTGCGGAAACCAAGTTCGATACCCGCGGGGCAATCAATGAGAATGTAATCATAACCTTTAGCCAAAGCAGTGGCTATTTTTTTCATTTGCTCTGGCTGAACTGATTCTTTATTACGATTTTGTGCTGCTGGCAGTAACACTAAACCTTTAAGGCGTTTATCTTTAACCAGAGCCTGTGCTAAGCGGCATTCTCCAGCCAGTACGTCTATGGCAGTATAGACGACTCGCTCTTCTAATCCCAGCAACAAGTCTAGATTTCTTAATCCAAAATCAGCGTCAATGAGAGCTACAGAACGATTATGTTTAGCCAGTGCAGCTCCCAAGTTAGAGGTGGTCGTGGTTTTACCCACTCCTCCTTTGCCCGAAGTAACAACAATTATACGACTCATATTGCTTGCTTACGATTTGTGTAGCTGTAGTTATTTTGCTTGGTTTTTTTCAACCCATGCCTTTTTTGACGATGAAAAGATATAGCGTTTAGTGAACTCTGAGGTATCAGCTAAACGAATTCCATCTATAGTCATGAAGGCTAATTCTGGTGATAAGCGTCTGGGTCTTAATTTAGGCGCTCTCGCAACCGCATCAGCAATCCGTAGTTGGGTAAATTCCATTTGTAATGCCGTAATTCGACATTGATGGTTTCCTTGCGCTCCTGCGTGGGCAATACCCCGCAAGCGACCCCAGACTAAAATATCCCCTGCTGCGATCGCTTTTCCACCAGGATTTAAGTCACCAAAGATCACGATGGTTCCTGGATGACGTATTTCGACTCCGGAGCGAACCGTACTTTGCAAATACAGTGGCTCTGCTAGGGTGGCAGAGATAACATCTCCTGAATCAGTCTGATTTTCAACCAACGGTTGGACAGAATTCTGCTGAACAGAGTAACCGCTAGTGGCAGCAGCTACTGCCGTCTGCCTGCGATTGGTACTAACTGTTGACAGAGAAAGTTGAACATCATTAAGAGTTTCGGCAATGGTTTGTAGTTGTCTAGCGTCAAGTAACCGATCTTTAGCAACTAAGCACACATTTGTTCCTATCTGCCAAGACTGCTCCTTGGTTTTTAACAGATGTTTTAGTTCTTGCCAAGTTTCTGACCAAGGTAAATCAGAATTGATTTCGGCTTGGGTAGGCAGGACCAGCAGTATTTGTTCGCCATCGTTTTTTAGGTAAATTTGCGAATAGCGGCTAATTAAGGGAGACGAATCAGGCAGATCGTCAACTTTATCCAGGGAGATAGTAGGCTCGAAAGTCATGCAACAATTCCGATCATCCGTATATCTACGTATATCTACTTTTTAGGTAGTTCTGTTTTCACGCTTCACATACTAACGTAAATTTCTCATGATGAAAGATTAGAAGTTTCTTAAGCAATGCCAAGCAGCAACCAAACTATCTTGCTCTCCGACATTTCCTGGAAATAAAACCACTGGTAAGTTAGGAAATTGAGGATGAGTTGACTCGGTACGAACCACGGAACACCCTGGCAAAATTTGTCCCAAAAGTCTCACTACCGTTAGGTTCAAACCTACACTCAGTACGTCATTGGAAGTAATTCCACCCTTACTAATTAAAAAACTGAGCGATTTTGGTAAACCGCGAACCACGTCCATCAGGAGGGCAGAAACAGCTGTGCCAAACTCTAAACGCTGTTGAATATTAACAAAGCTTAATTCTTGACGACTGGTATAAATAACGGGAGTTTTTTCCTGAGCAAATATCTGGTTCACTGTATCTAAAGTTTCTTGAAGAATCGTATGACGATCCTGGGGGCGATCGCGCAAACGCACTACATCAATCTCAATTCCGACTACCTGCTCTTCTTGCAACAGTTGGCTAAGCTGCTGTGTGGTTTTCTGGACATGAGAACCGACTAAAACTATCCCTGGGTTAGCTGTTGGTCGATAGCGTGCCATATTTTCGGCTGGTGTTGGCTGTTGTCCTAACTGTGCCAGGGAACTTAGTAAACTAGCGGCAGAACGAAACAAAAAATGTCTGCCTTCGCCTGTAGCCTGTAAAATTGCCTGAGCAAATAAATCAAAATCTGCTTGAGTTTCGCCATCGACAACCACGCATTGATTGTCAGTTAGCTCTAATAGGCGTTGGTAAGTTTGCTCACCACGAAGATCAGACAAGGAAAATTTGACTACCTCAGAACTAGGAATCTTGCCCTGAGTTTTTTCGGCAACGTAGTCAGGGAGATAGCTATGACGATAGCCAAACACCGAGTCACGAGCAAACTCGGTTTCGGCAACAGGTGTCTTTACTCCGTCAATTAAGAGATAATGGGTGCTATCAACGGTAATTCTGCCTCCTTCAAAAAAAGCAGGAGTCAAAAAATGCGCCTCAAAATCACCGAGTTCTTGAGCAATTACATCAGTTTCCAGGGGATAGTGTCCCCGTAATGTAGAGTCGGAACGACTAACAATCAGAAAGTTGTTGATGCCCACCTCGGCGATCGCTATTTGGAGATTGTGACAGATTTCTTGAATGGTAGCTGCTGCTTCATCAGGACTCATTGCCCTGGTATTACTGAGAATGAAAAAAATCGGCACGCTATCCCGCAAGCCTGTGGTTAGAGTTGCCACATCCCACTGCATTAATAATAAACAACTGTGTACCGTCTGAGAGCCAGTTGGATCATCATCAATCACAATTATCTTTGGTTGCTTTTGATTCATAATTTTTTAACAAAGTTTACGGTTAGTTATATTTTTTCCAACTAGGTTTAAATATTTTCTCCAGTTTGCCAAAACTGAGTTAGAATGCTGGCAAAAAGCGAAACCATCCAAGCCGCCAGAATAGCTACAGTGTCGCTATTGCTATTTCCTAATTCTTTCACTAATCTTGTCACTAATCTTGTCACTTACCAGGACGTTAAAGCCGTCCAGAGGAATTTATCATCGTGCGAATCCCCCTTGACTATTACCGTATTTTGAGCGTACCTGTCAAAGCTACTCCCGAGCAATTGGAGCAAGCCTATAGCGATCGCCTCCAACAACAGCCACGCCGTGAATATAGCGAGTCAGCCATCTTAGCTCGTCAAGAATTAATTCAACATTCCTATCAAGTTTTGTCTGACTCAGGACAAAGAGCAGTTTATGATGCTCAATTTTTGGCTAATATGCAACTTTGGTCAACCTCTGAGCCACAAGATACGTTAGCAGAAACAACTGACTCAGAAACTGTGGAAGTCGTGGAAGTTGTGGAAGACGTTCCCGCTCCTGTAAGTGCTAATCCAACCATTGAGATCCCCTCAAATCAATTAATCGGCGGATTGTTAATCCTGCATGAACTGGCTGAATACGAGTTAGTCCTCAAGATCGGAATTGATTATTTTAATCACCAAAATTTCCAACTGCGATCGCCAGAAGATGAACTCTCAATTGATACTACCAAAGAAGATTTAATTCTTTCTTTAGTTTTAGCCTATCTGGAATTAGGCCGTGAACAATGGCATCGAAGAGAATATGAAAATGCGGCTGTTTCTGGTCAAATGGGAATCGATTTGCTCCTTGGCGAAAATTTATTTCCTCATTTAAAAGCAGAACTTGAACTAGATTTATATAAACTACGTCCCTATCGAGTTTTAGAATTAATTTCTCAACATTCAGCTCAGTCTCCTGAAAGAGCCAAAGGTTTTAAATTGCTGCGGGAAATGCTGCTGCAACGCGTTGGTATCAAAGGCAAGGATTCAGATCGCTTTGGTCTACTAAGTTTTGATCAGTTTTTGTGTTTTGTGCAAGAGCTAAGAACCTACCTAACCTCAGTCGAACAACAGCAACTATTTGACCGTGAAGAGCAAAGCGATTCGGCGATCGCTAATTATTTGGCAGTTTATGCTCTTTTAGGTCGCGGATTTAGCTTACGACAACCAGAACTAATACTGCGCGCTCAAAGAAAGTTAGATAGTTTGAGTGAACGACAAGATGTTGGTTGGGAACAGACCATAACGGCTCTGCTACTAGGACACATCGAAAAAGCAATCTACCACCTAAAAAACACGCAAGATACCAGCAAACTAGAGCAGGTTCAGCAACATTGTTTGGGTAGCTCAGATTTATTACCAGGATTGTGTTTTTATGGCGAAAAATGGCTACAGGAAGATGTTTTAGCTCAATTTACCGACTTGGCAGCAACTCAATTAACTTTAAAAGAATATTTTAGCGATCGCCAAGTTCAAGAGTTTTTAGAAGAATTAGCCCCGCCAACCACATTTGCCAGGGCCACCTCGACAGCTTCCGAACAGCCAGAGTCTACTGTTGCCAGTAGCCATCGGTCTAAAACTGCGAAAAAGGGAATTATATCTTTATGGCGGAATCTGTTCTCTACCGCTAAACCAGCATCCGCTAAAGCCAGATCAGCCAATAAAGCTGTCCCAGAGCGCAGAGAGTTAGTTGGGGCGGCTGTCACTAATGGCAGCATCGCAACTGCAACCATTGAGCGCAACGATCATCTGGTGGCGCCAGCGCGAAAATCACCAGATTACACTGCTGTTGGGTCAACTCATCATACTGCCAGCAAAAATCATCGAGCCAAGAAATCTCCTTCGCTGCCACTGCAATCCCAAGCTCAAACGAGAGCTGTTCCACCAGCCGTCATGCAAAAAGCCGAAGCAACAGCCAAACGCAGGGTTGCTCCTCCCAAAAAACGCAGTCCTGCTACTCTTTGGCAAGGCTGGTTATTGATGATGGGTTTGGTGGTTGGTGTAGGTACGCTGGGATTTATCGCTACTAAACTGTTACTTTCTCCCAGTGTTAAAACGGCTAATCAGGCGCAGTTGACGATTGCCGTTGATCAACCCGCTATTGAATTACCTCCGAAACAGACCAAACCCGTAACAGCTCAACCCAAATTAACCTTTGCTGAACAATCACAACAGGTGATTCAGAACTGGTTGAGTAGCAAATCAGCCGCTTTTGGTAAAGAATATCAAATTGACCAGTTAAATAATATTTTGGCAGAACCATTATTGTCTACCTGGCGCGATCGCGCTACTGCCTATCAAGCAGGAAATTTCTATCGCGAGTACGAACATAATCTGACCATGCGATCGGCAACAGTTAATCCCAGCGATCGCAATAAAGCAACTGTCGAAGCAGAAGTTCAAGAAATCGCCAAACACTATCAATCAGGAAAGTTAGATAATGCTAAATCCTATGACGATAATTTATTAGTCCGTTATCAGCTGGTGCGTCAGGGAGAAAAATGGCTAATTCAGCAGGCAGAAGTGTTGAAAACCCTATAAAAATTTGATTTAATTACCAGCTATGACTAAGTTAATAATATGAATAATTTATAATATAATACTTAATTCTTTGTTTGAGTCTCAGGTGTGAAAAAGCGATTAGACAACCAAAGATAACTTAATCAATCAAATTAACATCCCTTAAAAAGCATTAATGATCAATGGCGTGTTTTTACACCAAATTACAGAGTTTAGAAATGCCATGAAAAAGATAAAATAGTTTTGTTAATCTCAAACATTAGTCAATAAAGGATAATAACTGATGCTTTCCTCACTAGTAGCTGACTTTCGCATCATCTTTGAACGCGACCCCGCAGCCCGCAACTGGCTTGAGGTTTTAGTTTGTTATCCAGGTTTACAAGCTCTTTTTTTACATCGTTGGGCGCACTGGTTATCGAAAGCAGGTATTCCTTTCTTTCCTCGTTTAATCTCTCATCTGGCTCGTTTCTTTACAGGGATTGAAATTCATCCAGGAGCGCAAATTGGTAAAGGTGTCTTTATCGATCACGGTATGGGCGTAGTTATTGGCGAAACAGCAATCATTGGCGATTACTCGTTAATTTATCAAGGAGTTACCTTGGGAGGGACAGGCAAAGAAACTGGTAAACGTCACCCCACCTTGGGAGAAAACGTGGTTATTGGCGGTGGGGCAAAAGTCCTGGGCAATATTCAAATCGGCAACAATGTTCGTATTGGAGCGGGTTCAGTGGTATTACGAGATGTGCCTTCTAACTGCACTGTCGTTGGCATTCCTGGGAGAATAGTCTATCGTTCGGGAGTTAAGGTAGATCCATTAGAGCATGGCAACTTACCTGATTCAGAAGCAGCAGTAATTCGTACTTTAGTCGATCGCATCGAGTCTTTAGAACAAGAAGTCAAGCAGCTGAGGCAGTCTCAATCTGAGCGTAAATCTTTGGTTGCGGCAGTACTATCAGAATCTCATGAAGCCGAATCATGTCCACAAATTAAAGATAGCTGCCTATTGAGAGATAAAGAGATTAGAGAATTTTTGGGCGAAGAACTATTTGACGATAGCAATTATTAAGATCGAAGACAAAAAATTGACTTGATATTACTATTTATTCTTAACTTTTGACTTTTAATCAACGGTATAAAAATCCTGATGATTGTCCATGATTGATTAATCTAAAAGTCGCTTTTCTCGATATAACCCCGCACGTCATTAAGATCTATATAGCGATCTGTAGCGTTGCGTAGTTCTCTAGCAATCATTCCTTCTGTAGATACGACGGTAATGTGAGTGTTTTTTGAGCGCAAAAGCTCGATCGCCCGTTCAAAATCTCCATCGCCACTGAACAAAATCACGCGATCATATTGCTCAACCGTGTTGAACATATCCACCACAATTTCTATATCTAAATTGGCTTTTTGCGAATAGCGACCAGAAGCATCATCATAGTATTCTTTGAGAATTTTAGTTCTTACCGTATACCCTAAGCTAATTAGAGCATCTCTAAAACCTCTTTGATCCTGGGCATCTTTTAATCCCGTGTACCAGAAGGCGTTGATCAAAACCACGGTGGGATCTTTGGTAAAATACTCTAATACTCTTCTGGGGTCAAAAAACCAACCGTTTTTCTGTTGAGCATAGAACATATTGTTGCCGTCTACAAATATGGACAGCCGATCTCTCACGTATTTATTATGAGACTCCATATAAATTTTTCCTATAAGAACTTAGATATATTTAATAGTTAAAGTTAACACCGTAATACAACGCTACGACAGGAATTATGCCATAACAATTTAATGAATAGACCCGCAGTTACGACTCCGACCAAATATTATTTAATAGGTTCAGACGATAAACACTAATTTAGATAAGGGAAAACCCCAATAAAATTTAGTTTAGGTATATTTCATATACATTCCAGTTTAGGACAAAAAAACCTTCATAACAATTTAATTTGCTCTAGCAAGATTTTTTTACAAATTCTCTTGACTGTACTAATGAATAAAAAGTTAATTTGTGGTTGATTAATTGAGCTATATTGATCAGATCGGATTTAAAATAGGAGTCTGACCTTCTGCTAAAGAGCGATCGCTCTTTTTTTAAGCAATCAGAGAAATATAGTTTTTTGATTATGTTGATGATAGTTATCTTTTGACATCAAAGATAATAATTTATTAACATAGTAAATTAGAACTAATCCTAAATCATACAAGCGATCGCTTCTAAAACTAAATTCAGGAGATAGTTGGTTTTAAACTCGCCAACTTAGAGCTGGATAAGCTTTTGATGCTTTATGAACTCATGTAACAAAAGTATATGGAAAAATTTCGCAAGTTTTTCTATCATCAGATGTTGTAGATGCAGAGATTTTAATAACATTCATTATGGGATTCAAAGCAGAATACAAGGCGCAGTCAATAACCGAAAACTCATCAACTAACAGGCGATGGCAGAAAGCACAAGGCTCAGAACTAGCTTTTTGGCAAGAGCGAGCGCACTCTCCAATAACAGAAGATTCCCCAGTAGGATTGGCTCAAAAGACTTATAGGTTACTTTCAAAGCTCAATATATCTTTGAATGCTGTTTTTCAAAACTCTATCAATGTTCTAGATTTAGGCTGTGGTCCAATGGGATTTAACATTGGTCTGCATTATTTAGCAAAAACCTTTGCTTTACCCTGTCCAGCACTTACTAACCTAGATCCTTTGATTCATGAGTATCGTGATATTTATCCAGAATTTAGAAATATCACCAAGGCAGATGTGACCTCTATTGAAGAACTACATGGGACAGAAAAATTTAATTATATAGTATTAGAAAACGTTATAGATCATATTGCTGAACCAAAACCCATTATTCAGCAATTAAGAGAAAAGTTGGCTGATTCGGGTAATTTATTAATTACCTGCCATACGATTCCTTCGATTCTTCAACCTACCGAACCAATTTTAAACGTTATCGATCCCCCCCATCCACACCATTTTACCCATCAATATCTTGAGGAAATGCTTAGAGAACTGGGCTATTCTCTCACCACTTCCTTTGCGGTTAATTTGAGAGAATCTCACCCTGATTTTTCCCTATCTACCGTCGCTAAAAAGCGTTCACTAAGATCGTTAAAGCGATATTCAGCGACTTGGATTCTCAATACATCGGTAATCGTAGCGAAGGTAACCCATTAGCTCTTCGCTGTTAAAATCTGACGATTTGAGTCAGTCCAGCTTGTAGGAAGTAAATTAAATCGTACAGGTCATCGCTTCTGTATCTTCATCAAAGCAAACATAATTAAGGCAGTCAGGATTTTCCCTAAGTAATTTTGCCAGCAGCCATCCTGCTAGCGTCCAAGTCTGAAATTGACGCGAAGATTTACCAATCAAACGCCCATTTTTACCATCATAGTATTCAGGCCAATTGTCTTGCATCAAACGTAATTCAGCGATCGCCATAGCTCGGTCTGCCAGGTCTTCTCGTCCCATTTTTTGACAGGCTGCCATCATCATCCACAACAAGACGGGCCAGCTACCACCATTGTGATACGACCAGGGAGTATTTTTGGGATCGCAGCCAGTAATTATTCTCCAGCTTAATCCTTCAATCGCGGGATAACAAAGCTTCATGGGCATTTTGCTGACTAAATCTGTCCAGCGATGCTCGATCAGGGTCAAAATATCCTGCGACTGTTGTTGAGTAGTTAAAGAACCCATAATCGCTACTAAATTCCCCAAGGCAAAAAAGCGAAAATCCATCTTACCTGGTCCCAAATTTCCAGCAAGATAGCCTCCTTGATCAGGCATCCATTCGGTCAACCAATCAGGAATCGATTCGGGATAGATATTAAATTTATTGACTACCGACTCGCCAAACTGTTCTGATTGATATCGGTGAATTTCATTGAGTTGTCTAAAATCAAGCCAATAATAACTCTGCAAATGAAAGATCAGACTACCAAGGCGATTATTGATATCGTTAATCAAAGCTTGACCTTCAGCATCTTGAATCAGCATTTCCCGGGCCGCACGCAAAGCAAAATAGAACAAAGACTGTATTTCTAAAGGATGTCCACTCAATCCCATCGGGCGATCAATCATACAGGCACCATCTGGCACCAGAAGAGTCGGAGTCATCTCAAACTGCGGTCCTAAACAAATTTCCAGAATAAAAATTAAAGCCTCCTGAAAACTGTTGCTTTGTGCCAAAGCATTATCCCCAGTTGCTTTGACATAAGCCCGCAATAAAATAATCCACCATAAACAAGAATCAATTGGGGTAACTCGACCGATCGCTTTATCACCAAAATCTGCATGAAGATACTGACCAGCTTTGGTTGACTCAACTTTAAAACTGGCGGGCATCAAGCCTGTAGGCGGCTGGTAACAATCAACGCGCCGTTTCTGTTTTTGCAGGCCTACCGTTTCAATCAGAAAGTTGTAAACAATATCGGTTTTACCTTGAATTAAAAATACTAAGGCTGCGGGGATAAAATCTCGGATAAAACACTGGTCGTAATTTAAAGCTTCTCTTTCTGAATCAGCTGCTGCTACTGTTCCGACAGGCTGATTATGGTAGTAAATAATCGATTCTTCTAAAAGCCGATTTGCCTGTTGTTCAATAGTTTCTCTGGTCACTAAAATCATCAAAAAATAATTTTCTAACTAAATATTTAATATATGTTGGGCATAAAGTATTGATTCCTCTGCAATCCTATCGTGATCTTGAATTTTTCACAGCGAAAATATTACCAAACTTGTAATCAGGGTAGTTTGACCAGTAAAGTTATTATTTTTGGTAGTATTTTTTACTAGTAAAAATTGACATTAGATAAGATCTCATATGAGATCTTAGACGGCGAAATAAATCTGAGCAAGGATCTGATGGGCAATCACGTTTACAGCAATACTTAGCTTTGTCGCCCTCAATATTTAATTTGCTCAATCATTGTTCAAATTAATACAATTAATATTCAAGTCTTAATTTTTAATTCTTAAGTATTTATTCTTTAAACTTCCAGGAGTATTTGCGTAGTGGTTGCTCAAGCCGATAAAGTCGAAATAAACCGTCGTTACGAACCTCAAACTCAGTCTATCGCTCAAGAATTGATCAAAAGCACTAGAGAAAAGAATAATATCTTTAATCGAATGCGAGACCAAATGCGCTGGGACGATAAAGTTTTGGACTGGACAATGGCTAATCCAGGACTGCGTGTACAGATGTTTCGCTTTATTGATGCGATTCCTGCCCTACAGAGTAAAGCAGAGATTGCCAATCACTTCCAACAGTATATGAGTGCAGAAGCGGTGGAGTTGCCTAATGCGCTAAAAAGTATCCTCAATTTTAGCGATCCTGACTCCTTTCCTGCTCAAACCGCAGCAGCTACGATTACGAAAGCAGTGGAAACTCTGGCATATAAATATATTGCTGGAGAAAATATGGCTGAGGTGATCAAAACTATCGATCGCCTGCGTAAAGAGGGCATGACCTATACGATCGATCTGTTGGGGGAAGCGGTAATTACGGAAGCCGAAGCCGAAGATTATCTGCAACGCTACCTAGATTTAATTGAACGACTGACGCAAAAAGCTCAAAGCTGGAAACGAAAAGAAGGCATAGATCTAGCCGATGGTGCAGAATTGTCTCAGGTACAGGTATCGGTTAAGCTTACTGCATTCTATTCCCAGTTCGATCCCCTTAATCCCGTTGGCAGTAAAGAAAAGGTATGCGATCGCCTGCGAATTTTATTACGCAAAGCCGCTGAACTCAATGCAGCAATCCATTTTGATATGGAGCAATATCGCTATAAAAATTTGACGCTAGAAATTCTCAAAGAGTTGCTTATGGAAGAGGAATTTCGCAGCCGAACCGATTTAGGTATTACCCTTCAAGCTTATCTTAGAGATTCTTACTCTGACTTAGAGAGTTTAATTGAGTGGGCAAAATCAAGAGGCAATCCGCTAACTGTCAGGTTGGTTAAAGGAGCATATTGGGATCAAGAAACGATCAAATCTCTACAAAATCACTGGGATCAGCCTGTATATAACCAAAAAGCCGCTACAGATCTAAATTACGAGCGGATGACGCAGCTGCTGCTGGAAAACCATGAATATCTTTATGCAGCCATTGGTAGTCATAATGTTCGCTCCCAGGCTTTAGCTTGTGCGATCGCCGAAACGTTAAAAATACCGCCTCGTCGCTTGGAGATGCAGGTGCTATACGGTATGGGCGATAAATTGGCTCAGGCTTTGGTTAAGCGAGGACATCGAGTAAGAGTATATGCTCCCTACGGCAAACTATTACCAGGAATGGCTTATCTAATTCGCCGACTGTTAGAAAATACGGCAAATAGCTCATTTATACGGCAAAATCAGGAGCAAAAGCCGATTGCTGAATTAATTGCTCCTCCTGTGGTCGATAATATGGATCAAAGGCGCGTTGTCGATCCAGATGAAACCCCATTTCAATATGCCCCAGATACCGATTATGCAGATACCGAAAAACGGATGAAAGCAGAACAGGCTCTAGAAAAAGTTAAACAAGAACTCGGTAAAACCTATTTACCATTAATCAACGGCGAATACCTGGAAACCGCCAACTATCTTGACTCCCTCAACCCCTCAAGATCGACAGAGTTAGTCGGTAAAGTTGGGCAAATCTCTGTCGAACAGGCAGAACAGGCAATCAATGCTGCCAAAGAAGCCTTTAAGTCTTGGAAAAATACTTCGGTAACAGCAAGAGCTAATATCTTACGTAAAGCTGCCGATCTAATGGAACAGCAACGACACGAATTAAATGCCTGGATTTGTTTAGAGGTAGGTAAAGTTATTCCCCAGGCTGACGGAGAAGTTTCTGAGGCAATTGATTTTTGTCGCTATTATGCCTCTGAGATGGAAAGACTGGCTGAGGGAACAAACTACGATATTGCTGGAGAAAATAACCGCTACTTCTATCAACCAAAAGGTATTGCCCTAGTCATCTCTCCCTGGAATTTTCCATTTGCGATCGCCACTGGCATGACCGTTGCTGCCTTGGTTACAGGTAACTGTACTCTCTTAAAACCAGCGGCTACTTCCTCCGTCATTGCTGCCAAACTAACGGAAATTCTAGTCGAAGCTGGTATTCCAAAAGGAGTATTTCAATATGTTCCTGGCAAGGGTTCAGAAGTGGGTACGTATTTAGTCGAACATAAAGACACTCACGTCATTGCCTTTACTGGTTCGCGGGAAGTTGGCTGTCAAATCTACGCCGAAGCTGCCAAACTACAGCCAGGACAAAAACATCTCAAGCGAGTAATTGCCGAAATGGGCGGAAAAAACGCCATTATTGTCGATGAAAGTGCCGATTTAGATCAGGCAGTAGCAGGGGTAGTACAGTCGGCCTTTGGCTATAGTGGACAAAAATGTTCAGCCTGTTCGCGGGTAATTGTGGCATCCCCAGTTCATGATGCCTTTCTTGCCAGACTGGTTGAGGCGACCAAATCTCTAAACGTCGGTGCAGCAGATGATCCTAGCATTCAGGTAGGGCCCGTAATTGACCCAAAAGCTCGCGATCGCATTTTAGAATACATCACCCAAGGTAAAAAAGAAAGCGAACTAGCTCTAGAAATGTCTACTCCTGACGGTGGTTACTATATTTCTCCTACTATTTTTAGCGGGGTTACTTCAGAAGCTACAATTGCCCAAGAAGAAATCTTTGGCCCTGTTTTGGCGGTAATCAAGGCAGATAATTTTGACCAGGCTATATCTCTGGCTAACGGTACAGACTACGCTCTGACTGGTGGTTTATATTCCCGTACTCCCAGCCATATTGACCAAGCATCCCGCGAGTTTGAAGTAGGCAACCTATATATCAACCGCAACATTACTGGGGCGATCGTCTCTCGTCAACCTTTTGGTGGCTTTAAGCTTTCTGGGGTGGGATCTAAAGCAGGTGGCCCCGATTATCTACTACAATTCTTAGACCCCCGTGTGGTCACGGAAAATATTCAGCGTCAGGGTTTTGCTCCTATAGAATAGTCTGGTGCGTCAAAAATTAGAGAATGAATCATCAAACAGCTGTGAAATTAAAATCGATTATTAACAATTTATCTTCTTTCACAGCCATAATTCTAATTTTTGTTTTAACTGCTTGTGCTACCACGGTTACAGCAAATACACATCTTCGCTACGGCAACCCCAGCCAAGCAAACGGCAACCAGAACAACTATCTAATTGAACAAGCTGAATATGCCTTGTCTTATAACTGCAATGCAGGAATAGCTAACTGGGTTAGTTGGCAGCTCGATCGCAGCTGGATCGGTACAACAGAACGTAGCAATGATTTTCGTCCTAACCTCAACCTGCCAACTAATTGCTATGCCGTCAGACCAAATGACTATCGAGGCAGTGGTTACGATCGCGGACATCTAGTTCCCAGTGGCGATCGCACTAGCAGTCAATCCGCTAATAGCAGTACTTTTCTTATGACCAACATCATCCCTCAGTCTCCTAGTAACAATCGCGAAGTTTGGCGGGAATTAGAAGAATATAGCCGCAGCTTAGTTTTTCAAGGCAAGCAACTTTACGTTGTGGCGGGGGGAAATAACATCGCTAAAAAAATTGCTAAGAGTCAGGTGGTTGTTCCTGAATATACTTGGAAGGTTATTTTAATTTTAGATCAACCGAACGTGGAGATAACTGAAGAAAATGTTGAGACAATTGCTGTTTTGATACCCAACTCCGAACAAGTTCGCAACACCTATTGGCAAGAATACATCGTATCTGTAGATGAGATAGAACAGAAAACGGGATACAACTTTTTTAGCAAAATACCTCAAGGTATACAGCAAAAAATTGAACAGACTTACTATCAGTAATTAATATAGACTTTACGAAGTCAGAGTCAGCCCCGTCGTTTTACAAGGGGCTGTGGGCGGACACAGGTTCCGCCCTTTATAAGCCCCGTGGCGGGGTCTCTCTGACCTTTCCCCAATCTCAACTAGGAAATTAATTTTGCACAACTACTTACTTACGACTCAGACGATCGCCCTGACGACAAACCAGATCGTAATCGCAGTAACGACAGGCTTTGCGCTCTACATCAGGGGCAACGGGGTAGTATCCTTGTTCTAGATGAGATTTAACCTTTTCGGCAAAACTAGCTAATTCGGCGGGGTCTTTTGGCGGATGGCTCATAGTTTCTTGTTGGGTAAGGGAATAATAAGCAGCCTTGTTGATCGCTTCATTGGGGTATATTTCGGCGATCGCATCTTGATAGATCGCTAGTTGAATATCAAGATTAGCTTTGCCTGTGGCATCTTTCACCCCTGCGGGAATCACTCCGCTAGTCTTATAATCGATCACGGTTAAACCAACGGGGGTGCGATCGATGCGATCTACCTGTCCCTGTACCTGTAAGCCATGCCACTGCATCGCAAATCTAGTTTCTAGGGCAACAAGTTCTCTGTCCATCGGAAAAAATTCGGCAGTAGTTAGATTAAGACTTAATAAGTTCAAATGTTCTTGGCGTTGAGCCTGCCAGCCTGGTAACTCAGTTAGCTTTAGTTCTTGTTCGGCAGTAGCAAAGGCTTGAGCTAGTTGTTCTTGGTTAAACTTGGCTAAGTCGTTGGCGGTTTTGATCTGTGCCAAAGATAATTCCAAACAACGGTGGTAGAGATTACCTCGAACAGCAGCACTAAGATCGGATTCAGCTTCAGTTAATTCTTTGAGCCTGAGTAACCGCGCACTAAACCATTTAAAAGGACATTGACCAAGCTGAGTGAGCTGAGAAGCACTAAAAATCTTACTTTGAGGAGCGATGCTCATACCAATTACACCATCATATTGATCGGGAGCGATCGCGCTTTCTCGGCGAACCTCTACCTGCCATGCCCTAGTTATTTCGGGTATTAGAAGCAATGAACTAGTTTCAGCTGGAAGCAGATGAGGCTGACGCAGATACAATTGACGCGCTAGTTCTAAACTAGCAACGGGTAAATTTTCAACCAGACTGGGTTTTAATCCTAAACGCGATAAATAAGGACTCGGTATCGTGAGGTGGCGATCAATTAATTCAGGATAAGAAAAAGTGATGCTGTGGGTGGGAATATTCAACAGACAATAAAAATTGAAAGTTTCCTTTTGAGCCAGATCGACAGCGGTTTGAATATTTAAGCCTTGTTGCGCCAGCTGTTTACGGTGATGAAAATCCAGGATTGCCTCCTCAGCGATCGCTGCTGGCAAAATTCCCTCGACAGTTCCCAAAACAAAGACATAGGGATAGTTAGTGCCAAATAAAGCTGTCGGACAGTATAGCTCGATTCCTCCTCTGCCTGGTTGGACAGGAATAGTTAAGAAAGCCAGTATTTCGTTTATTTCATTGATAAATGCCTGTTTACTAAGCTGTTGTGCTTCAGGCTTAGTTAATTCTCGTAAACCTTCTTGAAGACGATAATATGCCACTACTTCCCGCGCCCAAGATTTGGCTTTTTCTAAAACATCCCAAGTAGACAAAATATCTAGCAAACGATTAATCCAAACCTCCCGACGATAGCTCCTGCTAAAATTAAGCAGGCTCAAATCTACTCCTAGCTGCTGCCAAGCTGTCAAACCTTGAGGATGGGTTTGTCTGGCTGTCGACCAAATTTCAGGAGACATATATTTTGCCAAAGGATGAGAAAGTAACTTAGCCGTAGCTTCAAAAGGAAAATTATCCCTGATCACCTCTAACAGCAGTTTGAGCCACGCACCGAGACGGGTTTGTGCCAAAGAAATTTCATAAGCTACCTGCACGGGCAAATTATATTCCCAAGCAACATCGATTAAAATTTCACCATATAGCTGTTCTTTGGCGACTAAAACAATATCCTGGGCAGGTATTCCTTGCGCCTGTAAAGCTTTTACCTGAGTTAAAACTCCCCGTACTTCCGCTTCTAAACTGGGAAAAACGTTTAAACTTACTCCTGTTGGCAATGGTGATTTTTGTTTAAAACACTGCTGTAGCTGATGATTAATCTTGGCTGTATCTCGTGACTGACTGGCAGTTAATTCCCAACCCTGAGACTGTAACCATTGTAAAGCCTGTTGATTTTGAGGATATAAATTATCTATGGGTAATAGTAAAATACTATCTTGTGCCGCGATCGCATTAATGACCGCTAATTCATCTTTACCTGGAGTGAAATAACCATAAAATATATAAGCTTTTTGATAAGCAATATGCTGGGCAACCTGCCAATATAATTCCGCAGCATCAATGCGTTTAATTTGTCTCAACTGGTTGCGATAGGCAATAGCTAAATTACCCAACTGTTGAATTCTCGGATCTAGACTTATCTGTAATTTAGTTAGATCGATGCCACTGCGTAATAAATCTTTAATCGTCGCTAAAAAAGCTGTGGCTGTCCCTCCAATATCTTTAGTATCGACTACTTCTCGCACCGCATTTTGCAATAAACGCCGACTCAACAAAGTAGAAGCAATCCCTATCCCCCGACGACGAACGATATTTTGGCTCAAACTCTCTAAGCTATAGTGAGGAACTTTTAAGTAAGATGAGATCGCTTTACTTGGGGTAATAATCTGAAGCTCGCATGAAGATAAGGTTGGATTTAATTCAGATAAAATATATCTGCCCATGTTTTTGCAGGATAAAGGATACACTGAAAGTCTGGCACACTAACTAAACTATCTTGATTGACAAAAGAGGACTCTCGTTATAACTATTTGTGAAGCGACAGCGCAACAAACTAGTTTAGCGGCGAGATGAATTTTGTCCAACAACTTAAATATTGTCGCCCAGTTTGAGATTTTCTACACACAAATTTTGTCTGTGTAGGCTACCATACAAATATGCTGACTTTAACTTACGAGTACAAACTAGAACCAACTTCCGAGCAGATTGAATACATTGAAAACACTCTTAATGTATGTCGTTCTGTCTGGAATTTTGCGCTTAGATACCGCAAAGACTGGTGCCAGTCTCGTAAGTCGCCAATTAATGCTTGCTCAATTGAATCTGAGTACATCATTGCTGCCGACGAACCATTTCCTAATTACCATAGGCAAGCCAAACAGTTAACTGAAGCTAAGAAAAATAATGATTTTCTCAAATCTGCTAACGCTCAGGTTTTACAGCAAACTTTAAGAACATTAGACAGAGCTTGGGACGAT
>JBHJNW010000006.1:0-36491 GCA_050330395.1 Pleurocapsa sp. | reverse complement strand
GACAGCCTTACCGTAATAGACGACGACGATTTGGGTTGCGCTTTAATCTTATTGCTGGCTTGTATAATCGCGGGCTTGATTTAGCGATCGCCTGATTCGTGCAAGAGGTCTAATGAATTATTGCAGTTAGTATTGATCTAAAATCAGCGATCGCCTTGAGCAAATCCGTTATGGCGATCGCTGTATTAGCTTGGGAAAAACTGTCCGAAAAATTGGCGAACTAGACTCAGCAACAACAATGAATTGGATTTGGTTCAATGTAATGTTTAGCCAAGAATCATCATCTAAACTTTTCTAATAAAAAATCTATAGTCGGTATATTTGACATTGATATAGCCAAAACTTAAGGATTCTAAAACTACTTTACCTACACTCCATACTGCATTAAGCAGCCAATATCTTCTTCTTAATGCTTCCTGCCAGTAGTTTTCATACATTTGAAAAAGTTCGACAGATAAATTATTGTTTTTAGCAAACTTATTAATATATTGAGGACTCATTGACTCTTTTAAATAAGTTCTAAAAGGACCTTGTTCTTCAACTCCCGCCTGTGAGTAGCCGAAAACATAGCGAGAAATAAAAACATGAAACCATTGCGGGCTAAATTTAGTAATTAGCCCTTTTAAAGCCCTAGGATCGGGTGAAACTAGAATAAGTACGCCGTTGTCTTTAAGAGCTTGCTGGCAATTTTTGAGAACTAAATCTGGACGAGCAAGATGTTCTAAAACCCACCATGAGACAATAACATCATATTCTGATTTTGGCAGCTGATATTCTTCTATATTGGCAACAATCTTTTCTTGCAGACTTGTATTTCTTTCTAATTGTTGTGCAGCAACATCGATACCAACTAAGTAGGGATTTTTGCCTAAATTAATGTGACTCACTGAACCACAACCAATTTCCAAAACCTTGAGATTTTCCTGATTGCCTAATTGCTTACTAATAAATGATTCAAATTCTAGTTTAGTTTTGCTTTCTGAAAACTGAGCTGTGTTTAACGTGTCGAAAGAATTTACAAAAACTTGCCTTTCTTCTGTAACATTGGTTTGAGGTAGAGTCATGGGATAAGTCCTATGTAACTGTACAATATGGATGTCTTTACAGAGTGACAAGCATTTTATCAGTAGATAAGGCGGGATTTTGCTCATAATTAGGATTGAATAAATTTAAGCAAAATGCACCCTAGATAAAAAAACAATCCCCAGGATAATACCATAAAGGTCAAGTTATTGTTGGTTAATTTCTGGATAAACTGTAATTTAACTAATGGTAATCTCTGACTGAAAAAGGCGATGTACCGTCAACTTTTGATGACATTAAGATGATTGCTCCAAGTTATTTGCTTTACGGACAACTAATTAAACAATGTTTAACACCACAAAAATACAAGATATTTTTTCCAGCTTATAAGTAATAGAGAAACAGCCTAATAGTATGGTTTGATCAATTATTGTTCCTACCTACTTAATTACGATTAATTATGATTAAATCAAGGCGATCGCCTTAAACGATAACCGCTTAAGTAAAAAACAAATCGACCGACAAATGTTAGAACAGAAAAAAGTTATAGTTATCGGTGCAGGTTGGGCGGGTTTGGCTGCCACATCCCATTTAGTTCAGCAAGGTTACGATGTGACTCTCTTAGAAGCAGCACCCTATCCTGGAGGTTTAGTCGCAGGTTGGCAAACTTCAGGAGGAAGATCGGTTGAGGGAGGAATTCACGGCTTTTGGTATCCCTACCGCAATATTTTCAGCCAGGTTAAGCAACTTGGACTCGCTCCTTTTACCCGTTTTACCCGCTCATCTCAGTATTCACCTGCGGGGTTGGAAGTAGAGTCGCCGATCTTTCAGCATGAACCCCGTTTACCTGCGCCTCTGGGTACGTTTGTTTATACAAGGTTTAAACGTTTGCCTTTGAGCTATCGCCTTTCGGCTTTGCCTCTGCTGTATGCGGTGGTTGACTTTGATAACTCTCATGAGGCATGGCAAAGGTACGACAAAATGACCGCCAGGGAATTGTTTAAACAATATGGAGTTACTGAGAAACTATACCATGAATCTTTTGAACCGATGCTGCTGGTAGGTTTATTTGCGCCAGGAGAGCAATGTTCGGCGGCAGCAGCTTTAGGAATGCTATATTATTTTATTCTGGCGCATCAGCCCGATTTTGATGTGGTGTGGTGTCGCGGTACTGTTGGCGAAAAAATCTTTAAACCTTGGATTGCCAAAATCGAACAAGCTGGCGGAAAAATACTGACCAATAAAAGAGTTACCGATATTGTCGTTGATGAGTCGGGAATAGCAACAGGAGTTCAATGTGAGGCTGAATTCTTTGCTGCGGATGCGATCGTGTCTGGAGTAAGTATTACGGGAATCAAAAAAATTGTCTCTAGCAGCAGCACTTTAAATAATTATGCTCAATTTCGCAACCTGTCAAATCTCAAAGGGATTGATGTTTTAGCGACACGTCTTTGGTTCGATCGCAAGCTGCATATTCCCTTGCCTTCTAATGCTTGTTTTGGTTTTGATGCCACGACTGGCTGGACATTTTTCGATCTCAACGATCTTCACGATGAATACCGAGATGAACCCAATACAGTGATTGAAGCTGACTTTTATCATGCTAATCAATTGTTACCGATGACAGACGAGCAAATTATTAGCAAAGTACACCGTGATGTTGCTACCTGTCTTCCCGCCTTCAATTCAGCAAGAGTAATAGACAGTAGCGTAATTCGTGTCAAAGAGGGTGTGACGCACTTTTTTCCTGGGAGTTATCAAAATTTACTCTCGGTTAAAACTGATATTCCTAATTTATATATGAGTGGTGACTGGATTGTAACCCGTCATGGTTCATGGTCACAGGAAAAGGCTTATGTCACGGGTTTGGAAGCTGCTAACTCAGTTATTAATCAGTTTGGTATCGGTACTCAGGCAAATATTATACCTATCGAAGCCGATGAACCCCATATCCAGGTAGCAAGAACGATTAATAAAACAATTCGCGACTGGAAAAAATTTTTTCCTAATCCTTGGTTGCCTTAAAAAAATGAAATTGAAAAAGTAGCAGATACCGCTTCGCTCAAGAAGCAGATAGCAATTCAAGAGTTTTCCGAACTTGCTACTTGCTATCTGCTATTTTTGAAGTTTGGAGTTGGCTATAAAAGTAATAAGTAAAAAATCAGTAAAAAGAATAGCTTTTGTGGATGCGATAAATTTTTATGAAAATTGACAGGATTGACCATTTTGTTCTGACGGTAAAAAATCTTGAGGCTACTTGTGAGTTTTATTCACAAGTATTAGGAATGGAGGTTGTTACTTTTAACCAGGGAAGAGTTGCACTAAAATTTGGCAATCAAAAATTTAATTTACATGAGGTTGGCAGAGAAATAGAACCTAGAGCAATCAAGCCTACGCCAGGTTCGGCAGATTTTTGTTTGATTACAGAAGATTCTCTTCTCAGCGTCATCGATCGCCTTAAGACTTGCGGAATAGAAATTATTGAAAAACTAGTCAGTAGAAATGGTGCGATCGGCAAGATTAGATCGATCTATATTCGTGATCCCGATGGAAATCTAGTTGAAATTTCTAGCTATGAGCAGGAAGACAATAAACTTTGAACCGCGATCGCTTTTTTGGCACAGCTATTATCAAAACTGTTATCAAAATAAAGTCGCTCACAACACTATTTATTCAAAATACTGTTAAATTTTTTCTCTTCGATCTGATTCCAAACCAATTTTGCTGCGCCTAACATTCCTGCCTGATTACCTAGTTCAGCGGTAAGCAACTGTAATCCTTGTCGAGAAGGAGATACAACTCTTCGTTCAATTTCTTGTAAGGTACTTGGTAAAAAAAACTCGGAACTAGCACTAATTCCCCCGCCAATAATGACAGCTTCAGGAGTTAGTACATAAATTAAGCTAGCAAGTCCTGCACCAAGAGTTCTACCGTAATCCTGCCAGAATTTGAGAGCGACTGGATCTTTTGCTTGGGCTAACTTACCCATTTCTACTGGTTCTTTGCCCATACTGCGATAAATTGAACCGATGGAGGCATATTGCTCTAATGAACCCTGATTACCGCTACGACAAGGATGACCATTAAAATTGAGGGTAATTAAACCTAGCTCGCCAGCTGCACCATAACGACCAGTAAATAATTTGCCATCGATAAATATTCCTCCCCCCACACCAGTACCTAAAGTCAGCAAAATAAAATCCTGGAATTTTCTTCCCGCACCCAACCAGGCTTCGCCAATAGCAGCACAGTTAGCATCATTTTCTAACACGGTAGGTAATCCAGTTTGAGCCTCCAACCAGTCGGCTACAGGAACATCGTCCCATCCTGGAAGATTGATCGACTTGAGGGCAATGCGTTTGGCTTTATCTGTAGGGCCTGGCATACCTAGACCGATCGCACCACAGGTATGATCTAGATTAAGCTGCTTGACTCCTTGCGCGATCGTCTTAATCACTGGCTTGGGGTTGGCAGGTTGAGGAGTGGCCAGAGAAATGGTCCTCAAGCAAGTCCCATCTTGAAGAAACTGCCCCATCTTAATCGCAGTTCCACCCACATCTACCCCAACTACTCGGTCGATTATCATTGTTATTCGGCTTGATATTAGAACGTTTAGGGAAATTCATTCTAAAGTTATTGAAACCGAAGAAATTAATTTTAAACCTAAGCTTAATACAAATGATAAATTGTAGAGCGATCGCTTATCTTGTAGATTGGATATTTAAAAATTATCTTACATCAGAATCTATTGATAACTATCAAGATGCGATCGCTGCGATGTCTGAGAAGTTTAATATCTGTAAATGAATTAATCAGGCTAAATAATGCACTAATTTAAATAGCTAACTCAACCGCTCAACTAAACTATTTTCTGACTGTTGACTCGACGAATCGCCACGACTCCAGGTAAAGGAGGTTGATTTACTTCCCCACTGGGCCAATTTGAACCGAGAGGAACTTGGCGTTGCTGTTTAATCATAGTGCCGTCTGTCGCTAGCAATTCAAAATCTCTGGGTTCTATTGCCATATTTCGACGAATGCCGTTTTTTTCTCCTGGGTGCTGAATCGCTAAAAATAGGCTGTTGTCATCTCGATCAAAGATTAAACCAGTACATTCGCACTCCATTGGTCCGATCGCAAAAGGATAGATATTGCCTGCCTCATCTCCAGATAAAGGAATATACCACAGGGAGTTATTGCCGAATACTCCTGTTAAGTCGCTGCCTGATAGTGCTACTCCGTTTTCAATTCTCGTGGGAATAGCTACGTTATGTTTTTCAGTAGACATATCGGTTACTACCCAAAGGTTGCCTGAGTTGTCCAAAGTCAAGTTATCAGGATTAGCAAAACCAGCACCGCCTTTGGCTACTTCTCCGCCAGTGGCTAGCATACTCCAAGTAAAGCTGACAGCAGCGGGATCGCTATCATCTTCTTCTAACTTCATAATCCAGCCGTATTCATAGTCAGACTCGCCCTCAGGACCCACAAAAACCGTCTGATCAGGACCACCATCACTGCCAGCCGAACCAGAGGTAAAGGCAATAAACAATGTCCCATTCTCGCTAACAATTGTGTCTTCAGGGCGAGCCGTACAGGTAACTCCTGCTGCACTAGCGGCAAAGTGAGCATCAATTAAGATTGCTCCTTGAGTTTCTTCAAAGCTATTACCTGGGTATAAATCCCCCAGAGTTTTATACTGGGCAACCAAAGACTGCACTTGTTCATCTGTCTCTACTTCTATGATGCCTCCAGCAGTGCGATCGCTGTTGGGCAAGACAACTATTCCTCCGACTACCTGACTGGGTAAGACAGGATTAACTAAAGTATCTGGACGAAGAGGAATCCATTCTCCAGTGCCATTGGGATTTAGTTTGGCACCATAGAGAATTCCTGCTTCAAACAAGCGGGAGTTATTCTTATCCTGAGGATCAAATATCTTGCCGCTACTGACAAACTTATATAAATGTCCACCACGGCGATCGCATCCTGAATACACCGCCAGGTTTTTTCCTGCCACAGCACGAATGCCAAATGCTTCGTGGCGATAGCGTCCTAGCCAAGTATGCTTGGTGCCGTAATCATCAGGATTAGTCGGGTCAATTTCTACCATCCAGCCGTATTTATTACCTGCCAAACCAAATACATTGCCGCCGCCGTCTACTTCTGAACTGGTGATTAAGAACGATTTTTGACTAGGATCTAAAGAGGAGCCATCTGCCATCACTGCTTCTGGTACTTGAGCCTGAAAATTCTCTTCGGCGCTCAGGACTGTTCCCCAGGGAGTTGTTCCTCCCGCGCAGTTTTGAAACGTACCAATAATGCGATCGCCCAAACCATCTTCATAACCTAGTTTATTCGGTTTAGTAAATATCGCTACCGCAGCACCAGTAGATTTAAGAGCTTGATTTGGATTATCCAGACCAGAAATCCCAGTAACTCGTCGATCAACATCGGAATAAGTACGTTCCCACTTACCTTTGGTATTACGCTTGACTGAAATTACTCCCAGCCCTTGGTCGATTAATCCTTCTCTGGAAACTTCCATAATTTTTGCTTTTAACTCTTCGTCTTCGAGATTAAAAGCATCAATTTCACCTTCTTGGGGTTCGGCTAGAGCAATTAATTCGTTGAAGGGAAGCTGTTTGCCGATGATCTGCTGATAAGTTTGCATCCATGTTCCACCGCTAATATATTCAAAATTAACCGTGAGATATCCTTCATTGGGTGCAGTTTCGACTAAAGATAGATAGTCATTGTTATAACCAAAGCGAGAATCGCCGACGCGATCGCCCCAAGCAGCAATTAAATCGTAGGTGAAACCTTCTGGCAAAACTAAGTCATCTTGAACTTCATAGTTAGCATAATTTTGGCTCTGTTGAGCAATTGAGAGTTGCTCTACCTCTAAAGGTAAAGGAACTTTAACAGGTTGAAAACTCAAGTTAGAGTTATTTGTTGCCAAGGATTGGGGAGTGGTTTGAGCCATAGCTGGCGAGTTGACTAATTCATTTTTTCTACCCCATGAACCTGTAACTATAGAGCCTGCACTAGCACCGAAAAATAACAATAACTGGCGACGATTTACGTTCATATCAAAATGTATTTGAGCAAAAAAAACAAAGCTAAATTTCGAGCCTGGCTGGATTAGAGTCGCAAACAACACCCAATTCCCAAAGCTATTAAACGCGAGATAGGCACAAAGGCTCAAGCCGTATGTGTTTATTTCCATATCTAGAATCGCGCTGTTGAGAAATTATTATTCTTAAGTTAAACTCCGAATGTTAACAACTGATTAACTAGTAGTTTTATTTCAATTATTGATAAATTTGGCAATTCTTAAATTTCCTGCTCTGCTCTAGTTAGCTCTAGAAAGCAATTTTCTAAATATATTATGGTTTTTTGGCATGAATGGCTTTTTCAAGCACATCATTGGCTTAGTTCTCTTGGTTACTTGGCTTATCCCGCTTTTATTAGTATTTATCTCTTGGCAACCCTGGTTGGTTTGCCAGCAATCTTTCTCTTCTTAGCGGCAGGAAGCTTATTTGGCTTTATTCCTGGGTTGCTCTTAGTATCTGTTGCTGATACCTTGAGTGTGGCGGTATGTTACTTGTTAGGTCGGACAGTAGCTCGCAAAAAGGTCAGTGAATGGATTTCACAACGTCCTCACTGGGGAGAATTTGACCGCGCAGTAGCCAGAAAAGGATGGAAAATAGTTTTTCTGACTCGTCTTTCGCCGATAGTACCTTCAAACATACTAAATTATGGCTTTAGTTTGACTAGGATTAATTTCTGGCAATATTTGTTTGTTTCTTGGTTAGCGATGCTACCTGTAATTGCCTTATACGTTTATTTAGCTTCCGTGGGAACTAATTTGCTCTCTGGTAGTGATGATCCTAAACAAATTACCGCTTCAGTTATTGGGTTGATTACCGCTTTAATGGCGATCGCCTATACAACTAAGCTAATGCACGGTACTTTATTCCTAAAACCTACCAAGCAAAAGTCTAAAAACCCGATTTCACCTAAACAGCAGCACGAATTAGAAAAGCAAGAGAACGCTAAACGATAGAAAAGCCAACTGTCTAAGTCCAAGTACGTTGATAGTGTCTGTCTAAAAGTTAGAAGTTAAAAGTTAAAAGTTATCGGAATTTATTTACCTTTAATTAATTGGGCTGCTAGTCAAAAGCCATATTTAAAAATATCTTTATTCTATGTCTCTATTATTGGGCGTAAAATTACCTTAATAGCAAATTAAAACCAGCGAATAATAATAATAATTAACTATCAGGCGGGCTTTATGTCTTATGCGGCAATTCTTAGCAGTACCCAACAGCTAGCGATCGCGCTTTCGGGAACACAAACTCAAATTACTTTGATGATGAGCAGCCCTGGACAACAACAAAGTTTGGGTAGCAGTTTCAGCACAGGAAAGTGGCGATCGCCGCCCAAGTTATGGAAAGTTGGTGCGAGTTTTGTGCTGCAAATAAATACGGAGAGCGGTTCACATTATTTTCAAATTCAGCAAAATAATATTAGCACTATCGATGCTCTTTCGCGCACGGATGACTATCCCCTATTGGAATTGCAAGAAATACCTGAACCTAGTCCAAAATCTTTTGAGGTTAAACCAATGCAGCCGATGAAAATGGGTGATATGACGATGGATATCAATTCAATGTCAATGCAGATGGGCAAGATGGCTATGAACCTGGCAAATCAATCAAAAACTACTGTGACTAGGCAATTTTGCTCTCAGTGTGGCACACAAGCCAAGTTGGGCGATCGCTTTTGCCGTAGTTGTGGTCACAACCTTAATCAATAATCAGTATTTATTTAAATGACTTATTGCCTGGGTATTATCAATAAATTCGGCATCGTGATGGCTGGGGATTCCCGTACTAATGCAGGGGTGGACTATATTTCTACATATAAGAAGCTATTTGATTTATCTTTACCAGGAGAAAGAGTAATTGTCATCTGTGCTTCAGGTAGTCTTTCGGTCACTCAAGGAGTATTAACCAGGATCAACCGCGATATTCAAAACCAAGAGAGCAAAAATTTGCATACTCTACCCACTATGTATGATATTGCTGCCTATATCGGCAGTAAGAGCAGAGAGATTCAGGAACTCGATCGCCCTTGGCTAGAAAAAGATAAAATCGACTTTAGCTGTAACTTTCTGTTAGGTGGACAAATTATTGGCGAAAATCCGCAGCTATATTTGATTTATCCTCAGGGGAATTTTATTCAAGCAACTAAAGAAACGCCTTTTCTGCAAATCGGGGAAACTAAATATGGCAAACCGATCATAGACCGCACCATAGCCTATGATACGCCCCTAGAAGACGTTGCCAAATGTGCTTTGCTATCGATTGATTCAACCATGAAATCAAATATTTCGGTCGGACCACCAATTAATTTGATTATGTATAAAACCGATAGCTTCGATCTGCGCGATACTTTAGAACTACGCCTTGGCGCGCCTTACATAGCTAAAATTCGGACTCTTTGGGAACAATCGGTACGTCAAGCTTTTGAAGCTATGCCTGATATTGAGTGGGAATATGAATCGACTGTACCTGGAGAGGATATTTATTTAGATTGAATTAGATTTAAGCTTTAGTCAAAGCTACAAAAAATAACTAAAAGCTCATAGCTTTCAACCATTTTTCCCGAAGCTGATCGCTTTAAATGTATTCGGTAATGCCCAATTTTCAAGACACAACTTTCAACTTTAATCTTAAGAGAGAGTAGTTTATCTCTATCTCTTGTTACAATTATTCATAAAGTTTGTTAACGTCAGTCTTAAAACTATGCCTTACGAGACATTATCATCTCCCATAGATACCATTACCGTACCATCACAGGCGATCGATACTTACGAAAATACAGAATTGGCGTACGATGAGCCAAATGCGGACTGGCGTTACAATCCAGAAACCAACAATGCTAGATATCGTAATCGCCCCTGGACAGTTTTAGGAAGGCTGATTAACATTTTGTTTCCTTTTACTAGTTTTGCCTTGGGTATATGGTGGGACAACTTTACTGGCAATTCCATTCTTAAGCAGAAAAAAAGAGCGCGCCAGCTAATCAAAATATTAACCAAGCTAGGTCCAGCATATATTAAAATTGGTCAGGCTTTGTCCACCAGACCTGATGTCGTCCCTCCTGCTTATTTAGAAGAATTAACCACGTTACAAGATAAGATTCCTTCTTTTCCCAACGAAGTAGCGTTTCGCTTTATTGAAGAAGAACTTGGCAAAAGACCAGAAGATATTTATGCAGAGCTTTCCCCTGAACCGATCGCTGCTGCATCCTTAGGACAAGTCTACAAAGGGCGATTAAAAACAGGAGAAGAAGTTGCAGTCAAAGTGCAGCGTCCCGACCTTAACCGTCGCATTACTCTTGATATTTACATCATGAGAATGTTAGCAGGTTGGGTACAAGATAATGTCAAACAGGTACGATCTAACCTGCGATCGATCATTGATGAGTTGGCCGAGCGGATCTTTGAAGAAACTAACTACAATCAGGAAGGTCGCAACGCCGATAAGTTTAAAGAGTTCTATGGTTATATGGAGGAAATCTATGTTCCTAAAATCTATTGGGAATATACGGGTAAACGTGTCCTAACCATGGAATGGATTACCGGCACTAAGCTTACCGACATTGATGCGGTACAGGCTCAGGGAATCGATGCTACCCATTTGGTGGAAATAGGGGTAGAATGCTCGCTTAGACAGTTGCTAGAACACGGTTTCTTTCACGCCGATCCTCATCCTGGTAACTTATTAGCCATGGCAGATGGCAGGTTAGCTTATTTAGATTTCGGCATGATGAGCCGAATCAAGCCTTATCAGAGATATGGTCTAATTGAAGCTGTGGTTCACTTGGTCAATCGCGATTTTGAATCTCTATCGCAAGATTACGTTAAATTAGACTTTTTAACTCCAGAAACGGACTTAAGACCTATTGTTCCAGCTTTAGCTAACGTATTTGGTAATGCTTTGGGAGCGACTGTTGCCGAATTAAACTTTAAAAGCATTACCGATCAGATGTCGGCGATGATGTATGAGTTTCCTTTTACCGTACCTGCCTACTATGCTTTAATCATTCGTTCGATGGTTACTTTAGAAGGAATTGCTATCGGCATCGACCCAGAGTTTAAAGTTTTGAGTAAAGCTTATCCCTACATTGCCAAACGTTTATTGACCGACCCTGCACCCGAATTAAGAGCATCTTTAAAAGACCTGTTGTTTAAAGAAGAAGGTTTTCGTTGGCATCGTTTGGAAAACTTGCTTAACAATGCTACTAGTTCTAGAGATTACGATTTTGATAACGTAGTAGATCAGGCTCTTGATTATTTATACAGCGATCGCGGTGCCTTTATTCGCGATCGCATTGCCGATGAGTTGGTAAATGCAATTGATAGTTTAGGACGTAGAACAATATTTAATCTCTCTACTGCTTTTCGCCAGCAAGTAGGTTTAGCCGTGCAGGAAACTCCTGCCGAATATCGACAAGATTCTTATACGATGACCCATCTTAAAAATATTGTTGGTATTCTACAGCAAACTCCAGGTTTTGATCCTACTCGCTTAGTCTCGATTATTGCCAAGATAATTACTAAGCCAGAAACTCAGAAAATGGGACAAAAAGTAGCCGAAAGACTGACTCAGAAAATGGCAGCAAGACTAATTAGAAACTTGCTGATCGAAGATACTAAGCCAGAAATACGCCCAGCTTTACCAGCGGTTAGTCGGTAATATTAGGTTGTACTAATTACTTTAGGGAACTAGTACAACCAGCTAATTACCCTATCGGAAAAAGAAAAGAAGCACAATCATCTGACGTGCTTCTTTCAACTATATTACCGAGTTGATAGTAATAACGGACGAGTAATCTGTCATTACTATCTTTATTATTTCATGAGTCTTTTATATTACACTTAACTTTACTTAATCTTTGCTCTAGATACATCTTAGATATATACTTCCGTTATCTGAGCCAGTCTAAGATTCAGGGTCAACTATCCCCGAAATTTCTTTTCTTGAGCAACCATTTTAGCGGCGATCGCTCCACCAATAAAGCCAAACAGATGTCCTTGCCATGAAACTCTGACATCGGAAGGAAACACCCCCCAAATAAAGCTACCATAGGCAATCGCCACGAATATCGACAGAGCGATCGAGGGAAAGTTTTTCTGAAAATAGCCTCGTAGCAGTAAAAAGCCCAAGTAGCCATAAATAAGAATACTTGCACCTATATGAACTGAGTTAGGGGCAGCAAATAGCCAAACTCCCAGCCCACCAACTAAGGCACTGATAATTGACACAATATAAAAATCGCTAGTTTCTTGGATCATGGTCAACCAACCCAAAGTGAGAAAAGGGATGGTGTTAGCTATTAGGTGTGCAAACCCGCCATGTAGAAATGGCGCAAACACGATTCCTCTCAAGCCAACTAAACTATGAGGTTGAATACCATAGCTATCCAAGCCGCCATTGAATAGAAATTTGTCAAGAATCTCAACCACCCAGAATATAGTGATTGAAACCATTAAAATTTTAAACTCTTTCAAAATAAGTTTATGCTGTACTGGTTTTCGATAATAGCTACTCATTGTTGATTATAAATTATTTACCTATGGATTTGCTTAGATCGGTCTTTAGTAATACTTGTTGATTATGACTCTGCGTTCACGATCAATAATTAAGGTAAAGTGGGCAGGTTTGAACTAGGGAACACAATCAAATATTGCTGACTTGATAATTTTTAAAATAGCCTTGCTATATAAGAAAACTCAAAGTTGATAGTTCCTAAACAAAATACACAATAGTGGCAGATGCGATATCGTCATCAAAAGACAATTGGATGCGGGCATAGCCCTGATTATTGCCCCTCGGCTTGCAATAAGTTCAAGATGCAAACTGCTCAATTATGTATGTGGTTGACCTACTTTGTCGAGTAACAATCGTGATAACTAAAACTTAGTATTTGAAAAATGTAGTGAAAGAATTATGATATATAACTATAACAACGTCATTTGTTAAGAGGTTTGGAGTGTTTTCAATACACAAAAACCTGAGTAAAAAAAAATAGCAAACAAAAATTAACATTAATAGAGAAAACTAAATACTTCTCTGTGAGTAAAATATCTTTAGGTTAGGTTAAGAGGAATTAAAGCCAATGAAAAAATTGATCGGTATTTTAGCTGCCGTATTATTAATTATAGGTTCTTGGGGATTTGCCAGCGCAGCCCAAGCTAGTGAAACAGGATTGTTGACAGTACAGACTTCGACGTTGTTCGCCGCTCGTGTTAATACAGCCGATGCAAAACGTCAAGAGTTGATTCAAGGTAAACTCGATCTCAACAATAGCGACGTTAGAGAGTTTCGTAAACTCAGAGGATTTTATCCTAATCTGGCTAGTAAAATTATTCAAAATGCTCCCTATGAAAGTGTAGAAGATGTTTTGGAAATTCCTGGCTTGAGTGACAGTCAGCTAGAGCGTCTGCAAGCAAATTTAGATCAGTTTTTCGTCACCGACATGGAAGCTTCGATGAATGCTGGGGGCGATCGCTATAATCCTGGACTATATTAAATAATCAAAATCCAGATTGATTTTCGTAACCACGTTTCTAGATTGGGCGTGGTTTTTTTATCCCTATGTGGCATGATAAGTCCCAATTAAGATGTGTCAGAATAATTAATTAAAATTGAATTATCCTAAGTTTGATGTAGTTGTAGTAGGTTCGGGGGCTGCGGGACTCTACGGAGCTTTATGTCTGCCAAATAATTTAAAAGTTGCTTTAATTACCAAAGAGCAATTAAATACAGGGGCTAGTGATTGGGCGCAGGGCGGTATTGCTGCTGCTATCAGTCCAGAAGATTCTCCTAAGCTGCACTTAGAGGATACTTTAACAGCTGGGGCAGGGTTATGCGATCGCACGGCAGTACAGTTTTTGGTGGATCATGCCGCTGATTCAATTCAATCACTGGTCGAAATGGGGGTGGCTTTTGATCGAGATCAAAGTCGACTATCAATGACTTTGGAGGCTGCTCATTCTCGACCCAGGGTACTTCATGCTGCGGATACTACGGGTAGAGCAATTGTTGCTAAATTAGCGCAAAAGGTATTACAAAAAAGTAATATTCAGGTGTTGTCGCAAGCTGTTGCGCTTCAACTTTGGCTAAGTTCAGCTCGCCGATGTCAGGGAATAAGTATCTTAAAAGAAAGTAAGATCAGCTGGATTCAATCTTCAGCAGTGATTCTGGCGACAGGGGGAGGGGGGCAAGTATTCTCTCAGACGACTAATCCTGAAGTTAGTACAGGAGACGGGGTAGCGATCGCCTGGCGAAGTGGTGCCATGATTAGAGATACGGAATTTATTCAATTTCATCCTACTGCCCTAACTGTGCCTGGCGCACCAAGATTTTTAATTAGCGAAGCGGTTAGAGGAGAAGGAGCGCATTTAATTGATCGAAGCGGACAACGTTTTGCTTTTGATTATCATCCAGATGGAGAACTAGCCCCGAGAGACGTAGTTAGCCGAGCTATTTTTACTCATCTGCAAAAAACAGGAGAGAGCAACGTTTACCTCGATCTACAGCCAATTCCTCAAGCTAGAATTCGCCATCGCTTTCCCAATATTATTCGTGTTTGTCAGCATTGGAATGTAGACTTATTTACTAAGCCGATTCCTGTTGCTCCCGCCGCTCACTATTGGATGGGGGGAATTGCCGTAGATACGATGAATCAAACCTCAATTCCAGGATTATATGCTGTGGGAGAAACCGCCAGCACAGGGGTTCATGGAGCAAACCGTCTGGCAAGTAATTCGTTACTTGAATGCGTAGTTTATGCAGCTCAACTGGCGAAATTAAAACCGATTGCTTTTGAGCCTGCTGCACTAGAGACAAAAGAAATCTCTGCTAACTGGGAGCGGGAAATTGAATTAGTTACCTCTGTTAGAAAAGAGCTACCTGAACTAATATGGCAGAGTGCAGGTATTTGCCGTACTGCGGAAATTATGGCGCAGGCGATCGCCACAGTTAGATCATGGCGATCGCAACTTACCGATTTGGCTCTTTATCGATACGTCAGCGACTTATCTCCCGCTCAACAAATTCAGCTGATTCATCCCGCAGCCGAATCGCAGCTCAAGCTATATGCTGAGACGCTTAATTTACTCGACGCCGCCTATTTAATTCTCAAAAGTGCGGCTTTCCGTACCGAAAGTCGGGGCGGACATTATCGTCTCGATTATCCTGATACTTCTGCTGAATGGGAGAAACACACGATTATTCAAGGCGAAACCTGGACTAAATCGCCCTGAAGATAAATTTATTTTTTTATTTTCTAGTATTTCTTCTCTTGATTTTACGGCGGATCACACCGCGATCGCGCCAACGTTCTAAAATTGCCAAACCATAACAGTAGGTAATAATAGCTAAAATTGTTCCCACGACAAAGCTGCCCGTTAGCAACGTAATGGCAAAAGTTGCGCCTAATTCTTTAAATGCGGTAAATGATTCGATGTCTAAAGGCGACAAAACCGTATCTTTTGTTCCTAGCAGCAACTTGCCAATTTTGTAGTTAAAGACAAATATTGGTACATAAGTCAGTGGGTTACTAATCCAAGTAGCAGCTACCGCAGCTACCTTACTTCCTCGGCAAATAGTTGCTAAAAAAATAGCAATCAGACTTTGAATACCAAAAAAAGGAAAACTACCAGCAAAGACACCGACAGCTAAACCTTTAGCTATCACCTTTGGCTTACCCCGTAATCTCAGCAGTTTCAGATAAGTCAGACGAATCTGCCTTCTTAAGTAAGATTGATAGTGCAACTGATGGCGTTTTCGTTGATAACTAGGAGGTGTCAAGACATTTAATCAGCTTTTTTTTAAGTAGACTTTGCTCAACTGCTAATTACGCTGACGATATTTCTGGCTTATCTGGCAAAGTCCATCAAATAACTAAAGAAGAATTATCTAATTTAGATTAGTTATCGTATTAGCTCTAGATGCGAGTATTAGTAACAATAACATCCACTTCAGTAATCAATTATTGTTGACCAGCGATCGCTAATCAGACTGTTTCTAACAGCAAACAATAACCCTACCTTAACTTACGTTCTTGCCTAAGAACATCCATCTTCAGGTAAATAAACTAAGCTTTACTTAATTTTATTTTGCGCTTCAGTTGGTTTGCTTTCAATTTCTTGAGTGAGTAATCGCCATTCTTCCAGAACTGACTGAGAAATTTGTAGAGCAAGTTCGCGATGATCGTTTAGAGGCACAGCCAGCTGCCAGCTACCTTTAAATGCCAGCCGAGGTATGACTGAGGTTAAGTCATATTGACCGACATTAGGGGCTGGCGCAAATTGGGCATAAGCATCTATCGCGGTGAAGATTTTGCCTTGGGAGGTTAGAATTTCTAAGGACTTTGGATGAATAAAAGAATTGATTCCAGGAAATCCTACTAGACGTAAATAGTATCTTGTCTTGACGCTTTGGCTATTATCTGGAAACAAGAGAACTTGCCAAGTATTGCCATTTTGATCTTTTAATGAGTCTTGGGCATGATATCGCAACACGTTGGGGGTTTCGTGATGTTGTCTTAAAAGTGCCGTAGCGGGTAAGCAAATTGGCAGTAGGCTTAATGTAAAAATTATGGTCAAATTGCCTAAAACAATTAAGCGATCAAAAGCGATCTTCGGAACGGTAATTATCGTGAGTAATTTATTTAGCATGGGAAATTATTCATCAGATTAAGTTGGCAAGATACGTCTTGCGCGATCATAGCCATGATGATTAATTTTCCTACTTCTTAAGCTTTACAAGCAACAAAGATCGCTCCTCTGTCGCCCAAGTTTCTCAGTACATTCATACTTAAAGACTTATTTGGCGATCGCTAGATTCCAGTCAAGGGCAAAAATAAAAGAGGGTATATTGCAACCCTCTCAAAATATATATTCTTAGCTTGGAGATCTTTTAGCTTTTAATTACAATGTGTCGCTCATCATCGAAATAAATTAAACCTTGGTTTTGCAAATCTCCCAGTATTCTGGTGATTGTGACTCTCGTGGTGTGAATCGCTTCTGCTAAATGCTGATGAGTAAAGCGCACCTGCAAACGAACGCCATCGGTAACTGTCTGCCCTATTTCTTGTTTCAGCATTAATAATAGCTGAATCAAACGCTCTTCTACTCTCCTAATCGCGATAATTGCTAACAACTGTTGAGATTTTACTAGGCGATCGCTAAATTGAGCCAAAAACTGGCGTGCTAAGGAAGGATATCTAACTGCATCTAGTGAAGAATAGCGCTTGGCGTAAACATCACCCAAGGCTACCGCACGATACAGTACAGAATTATCGACAATATTCCCAAAAATGCCATTTGCCGTTACCCAGCCTGAAATTATTTCCGTCCCGTCTGGTTGAACTCGGCTCAATTGCACTACACCCCGATAAACCTGCCAAATTCCTGAATCTAAAACAGAAATTTCATCTCCTTTTTGATACTGGTGCAAGGCTAATTCTGCTTCTCTTCTTCCTAAACTTAGGTGAGAGTTGGGTTTTTGACTCAGTAGCATAATTTAATGAGCTATATTGCATTGAATATTCTAACGTTTAGTTTAGATAGTTTAAGTAAACAACAAGTGACGAGTGGGTTAAGTTTTGGATATGGCGATTATTGGTTTGTTTAGTGTAAAATGAGTAAGTTTGAGCTTTCAATTATTAGGCAGTTGACGGTACTTTCTCTTCAGAACTAGTAGAAACTGCATCCAAGCCACAGCAGGGACGTGATAAAAAGTAAAAATGTCTCCATAGGCTAGTTGGGCATTCTGGTGATGTTGCCAATGTCTTTCTGGGGTAGTGATAAAACACCATCGGCAACATAGAGCGATCGCCTGGGGAGTTTGCCAACTGATAATGGAAACGTGTCGCCAAACTACATGTAGTTCACCCAAAGCCAGACCTAAAATTGTGCCAATCGGGGAAATTTGCCAACCTACAGGGATAAAAATAAAATAGGGTAAAGCACCCAAAAATCCATCTAAAATTACTAAAGGATTGCGGCTTAAAACTGCATAATGAATAAAGCTACGATTTTTTCCATGATGAACCAAAGTATGGAACTTGCCGAAAACGTGTTCTGGCACATGGTAGAAAAAGGTAGACAAGAAATCTCCAACAATTAGTAATAATAATGCAACAATAACTATTTTCAGATAAAACATAGACCAGCTCCCTAGACACAGGTGCTAGCTTATTTTCTTTTAGTTAAGGCTATTTTAATAATTATTTAAGTTGTGATTGCTGGCAAATTAAATAGCTGCTATTCCCGTTTCTTCGGTTCTAATTCTAATTATTTGATCGGTATTAGAGACGAAAATTTTGCCATCGCCAATTTCTCCAGTACGAGCAGCTAGCGATATTTGCTGAATGACCAAATCTGCCATTTCGTTTTCAACTATAGCCTCAATTTTTATTTTGGTAGTAAAGTCAACTCGATATTCTGTGCCTCGGTAACGAGTGGTTGAACCTTTCTTATGTCCAAAGGCTTTAACATCTGAAATAGTCATGCCAATGACACCAGCAGAAATTAAGCTCGTTTTGACATCATCTAGTTTATGAGAATGAATAATCGCTTCAATCTTTTTCAATTTGTGTTCCTCGGTATTTTTACGTTAATGATTGATAGTATTGTAATTGTAGAGTTTGTTCACCTACCTTTATTTTGAAAATCAGCAAAATTAATTCATGGGAACAGAAATAGAACGTAAGTATCTGGTCAACCAAGAGAAATGGCGATCGCATAAAGAACTTTTACAAAACCAGTTGCTGATCCAAGGTCAAAAATATTGTCAGGGTTATATTTTAGCTAATAATGAAACTACGGTTAGAGTCAGAATTGCTGGCGAGCAAGCATATTTGACAATTAAAAGTAAAACTATTGGACATACACGTGCCGAGTTTGAATATCCTATTCCTATTCAAGATGCCCAGGAAATGCTTAATAATTTGTGTATCAAACCTTTAATTGAAAAGTTTAGATATAAAATTAAAATAGATAATTTGATTTGGGAAGTTGATGAATTTGAAGGGGAAAATCAAGGATTAATTATTGCTGAAGTTGAACTAGAAAATGAAGCTCAATCAATAGATATTCCTCACTGGATTGAACGAGAAGTTAACGAGCAAAAATACTTTAATTTTTACCTAGTTAAACATCCCTATAGTCAGTGGCAAGATTAATTACTGATTACTGCATGAGCGAAACTTTAATTATTTTTAGTCGCTATCCTGAACCTGGCAAAACTAAAACTCGCATGATTCCTGCTTTAGGTGCAGCAGACGCTGCCGAATTACAGCGAGAAATGACCGAACACACTTTAAATACTGCCAAACAACTTTTAGATTGCCGTAAAGTTACTATCGAGGTTCACTTTACAGGAGGAAATCAACAGCAAATGCTGGAATGGTTAGGCGAAGAAATATCATACATTGAGCAAGTTTCAGGAGATTTAGGAGACAAGATACAAGCAGCATTTGAGCGTGCGTTTAATTTAGGTAATCAGCGGGTAGTAGTTATTGGAACTGACTGTCCTGATATCGATCAAATAATCTTAAGTAAGGCTTTTAACTCATTACAAAAGCAAGATTTGATTTTAGGGCCAGCCGAAGATGGCGGATACTATTTGATTGGTCTAAATCGTTCTCTGCCACAGCTATTTAACAATATTGATTGGGGTAGCGATCGCGTATTAAATAAAACTAGTTATCTTGCCCAACAGTTAAAATTAAATGTTGATTATCTTCCTACTTTAGCTGATGTTGATCGCCCCGAAGATCTGACTATTTGGCAGAAACACCGTTAAATTTTATTAGTGATTCAAATGTGAGCGATCGCTTAACTTCTTCAGCAATGGACCATGTTCATTAAATTCAACTATACTAAGGGCAGCAACAGGCAGATCAAGGCGATCGCGATAGCGTCCCACATCAATTCCCAGCAAAAAACAGAGCATAATCCGAATCGTGGCTTTATGGGACACAATTAACACGTTACCACTGCTATAAGTTTGTTCAATTTCTTCCAGAACCTCGGAACTACGACGAGCTATATCAATCGCTCTTTCTCCATCAGTGGGAGCATTCCAACCGGGTTCAGATTGCCAACGTAGATAGTCATCATGAAATTGGCGATCGACTTCCGCTGGAGTTTTCCCTTCCCATTTACCAAAATCTATTTCTTTCAAACCATTGCGTAACTGCATTTCCATGGCTACCAAATTGCATAAAGGTTTGGCTGTGGCAATAGTGCGACGCATGGGACTGGCAAAAATTGCCCTCCAGGGTATGGATTTGTAGGCAACCGCAAAATCTTTTGCCATCATTTTTCCGGCGCTAGTTAATTCCACATCAGAAGTTCCACAAAAACCATCGGTTTTGCTGGCTAGGGTTTCACCATGTCTTAAGAAGAAAATATTTAAAGTCATCACCAAAGATTTAAATAATTAATTATTACTTTATGCGATTTTCCAGCCAGGGATTGTTTTGAACGGTATGCTAAAGGCTAAAATTCGGTATCGGGATGATTCCGCCGCGATCCATCAAAACTACGGACGATCTCGCTGTCACCAGGTAACGATCCTCGTAGATTTTTTTGGCTGTATTAGGATCAGAAAAATCTTCGGGTGCTGGTAAAGCTGTATCGATAATGCGATGCCAAGAATTGCCCAGCTTAAGAGATGGTAATTCGAATTCCAGCGGTTTCCAGTAAGCGTTAAAAATTACATGAAGGCGTTCACCGCTGCGGGGATGACAGAGAGAAAAAGCCAAAGCATGCGAGTCTTCACTCCAATCGGGCTGGTTTAAACGCTGTCCGTGCCAGATGATGTGTGGTTTGGAACTTACTTGGTCTACCTGTAAAAACTGTTCTTCACTGAAAATCTCTAATTGGTGAACAAACTGAATTAACTTTTTGACAAAACGCAGCAGATCGCTGTGTTTATCGACTAAATTCCAGTCAAACCAACTTAGCTCATTGTCCTGGCAGTAAGCATTATTATTACCTAGTTGGGTATGTCTAATTTCATCTCCCATCAGCAACATCGGTGTTCCCTGAGACATAAATAGAATAGTTAAGAAATTCTTAATTTGCTGCCAACGCAGCTGCTCTATTTCAGGATCTTGAGTTACTCCCTCCTCGCCACAGTTCCAACTGTAGTTATCATTAGCCCCATCACGACTATTTTCTTTATTCGCCTCGTTATGTTTGCGATTATAAGAAACGAGATCGTTAAGGGTAAAACCATCATGACAGGTGACAAAATTAACGCAGCGGTTAATATCTGTATCTAAACGGAGGTAAATATCAGGACTAGCTAAGATTCTGGCTGCTAAATTATTGACTGCGCCGCGATCGCTTTTGACAAAACGGCGTACATCGTCTCGAAATGGTCCATTCCACTCAGAAAACCAGTCTGCTTGAGCGACAAACTTACCGACATCGTATAGTCCTGCTGCATCCCAGGCTTCGGCAATCAGCTTACTTCCTGCCAAAACAGGGTCAGATTCAATAATAGACAGAATTTTCAACGCTCCTGCATCTTCGATTGGTTCGCCGTAAACATCCCTGGACAAAATTGAAGCCAAATCAAACCGAAAACCATCTACGTGCATCTCGGAAACCCAATAGCGCAGTGAATCAACAATCAATCTGGCAACTACAGGATGGTTGCCTTTAAAAGTATTACCACAGCCACTATAATTCTTATATTCAGCCAGATTGTCCTCTAAAATATAGTATGTCTGATTATCCAAACCCCTAAATGACAGCGTTGGACCATTTTCGTTGCCTTCGGCGGTATGGTTGAAAACCACATCTAAGATTACTTCGATTCCTCCCTTGTGCATGGCCTTAATCAGGTCGCGAAACTCGTCTACCGCCCCTAAAGGATCGCGCTGAGAGCTATAGCCGCGATGGGGGGCAAAAAAGCCAATGGTGCTATAGCCCCAATAGTTTTTTAGTCCAGGGCCCACATCTTGGGGATCGAACTGGTGAACGGGAAGCAGTTCCACGGCGGTAATGCCCAAATCTTTCAGATAGGGAATTTTCTCGATTAAGCCAGCATACGTCCCTCTTTTGGCAGGAGCAACGCCCGAATTAGGATTACGAGTAAACCCGCCGACGTGCATTTCATAAATAACGCTAGCAGAATAGGGAATTCTGGGATGTCGATCCCCCTCCCAGTCATAGGTACTAGGATCTACTACTACTCCTTTAAAAGCCTGGGCGCAGTTACTGCCGCGCTGAGAAGCCGCAGTGCGGTCATAAAATTCTGACCCGACAATTGCTTTAGCGTAGGGATCTAGTATTACCTTGGTGCGATCAAATCGATTTCCTGTTTCTGGCGCAAATTCGCCCGAGACTCGATAGGCATAAATCTGCCCTGCTTTAATTTCGGGAACAAAAACGTGCCAGTAATAGTAAGTTTTGTTGCGAATTGGATCGAGTTTGATGACATAAGTCGGTTTAGGAGACTGGGCAGCGTTGAACAATAGTAGTTCGATAGCTGTCGCATTTTGGGAAAAAACGCAGAAGTTTACCCCCTGAGGATAAACAGTTGCTCCCAAGGGAAAACTTTCTCCAGGCAATACCTTTGGTTTCCTAGACATATTTTAAATTTAGCTGTTAGCTGTTAGCTGTTAGCTGTTAGCTGTTAGCTGTTAGCTGTTAGCTTAGATTAGAAGATGAGATGTGCTAGGTTTTACCATACCATCCTTAATTTGAGGTTGCAGTACTTTATAAACAGAAATACGTGACTTCCTCCCGACGTTGATGCTACGCATACAACGCGGGCTTCCCAAGATCGCTCTTGAGATTTTCGAGCTTCGTAGCCAGTTGTCTAGATATTGTTTCCAATACCCCCGACACCTCATCTCCACTGGCAATTTCAACACCCGATAGACCACGGGCTTGTATAACCTGAGCTGCTGCAAGATCCCTCGGCTTGAGCGACCCACACTCATGACACTCATGAATCCGCACACTCAAATCCTTTTTTACCCTAGCTCCACAGTCAGGACAAGTTGGAGATGTTATACCATGCGTGGTGCTTACCTAACCTGAAAATGTTCTATCCAAACAGGATTTAGTATCACCTGGGTACAGGTAGAGCGCGGGACTTACAGCCTCCCGAACCCACCATTAGTTAGAATTCTACAGTTCAGTTGGAGATCTCCTCTTAATTTATCTTTAAGTAATCGAGCAATTTTCTAAGTATTCTTTAAATTTGCTTGATCGCAATAGATAATCTCGCTAAAGTTAAGTTATATAAATATTTTATTATTGTTGAAGACCCCAAAATCCCGCAATAATCTTCAGACAAACTCATAAAGCTTGCAAAATTTAACAATAACCATCAGCTATGACTCAGCGAATTCTTTACGTTCGTCTTCCCTGCAACCCCATATTCCCGATTGGAGTAGTATATCTTTCAGACCATGTTCACAAGCTTTTTCCTGAGATCGAACAAAGAATTTTTGACCTTGGTACAGTTCCACCATTGGATTTTAATCGCGCTCTAGATCGTTGTATCGATGAATTCCAGCCGTCTTTGCTGGTATTTTCTTGGCGAGATATTCAAATCTACGCCCCAGTAGGGGGTAGGGGAGGAAATCCATTACAAAACGCTTTTGAATTTTATTATGCTAAAAATCCTTGGATCAGATTACGGGGGGCATTAGGCGGTTTAAAAGTAGCTACTGCCTATTACGGTGAACTATGGCGCAATAACGGCTTGATCAAGCGTGGTTTAAATCGAGCCAGGAAATATTATTCAGAAGCTCGGGCTGTGGTGGGTGGCGGCGCTGTCAGCGTATTTTACGAGCAACTACAACAGCAGCTGCCAAAAGGAACAATTGTCTCAGTAGGCGAGGGAGAACAATTGTTAGAGAAGCTCTTAAGCAACCAAGAGTTTCGTGATGAACGCTGTTATGTAGTGGGAGAAAACCAAATCAGAGCCAGGCTAATCCATGAATGGCCGACACCAATTGAAAAAACCGCCTGTAACTACGATTATATTGCTAAAGTGTGGCCTGAGTTTGACTACTATCTTCAGGAAGACGATTTTTATATTGGAGTACAAACTAAAAGAGGCTGTCCTCACAACTGCTGTTACTGTGTTTATACAGTAGTAGAGGGCAAACAAGTAAGAATTAATCCAGCTGAGGAGGTAGTTAAAGAGATGCGTCAGCTTTATGAGAGGGGAATTCGCAATTTTTGGTTTACCGATGCTCAGTTTATTCCTGCCAAAAAGTATATTCCTGATGCGATCGAGCTATTGCAGAAAATTGTCGATTCGGGCATGAAAGATATTCATTGGGCAGCTTACATTCGTGCTGACAATGTTCCCCCTGAACTAGCCAAGCTCATGGTACAAACAGGGATGAACTACTTTGAAATTGGGATCACCAGCGGTTCTCAAGAACTCGTGCGTAAAATGCGTATGGGCTATAACCTACGTACTGTGTTGCAGAACTGTCGCGATTTAAAAACAGCAGGATTTAACGATCTGGTTTCCGTTAACTATTCTTTTAATGTAATTGACGAAACTTATGAAACAATTAGACAAACCATTGCTTACCATCGAGAGCTAGAAGCAGTTTTTGGTGCAGATAAAGTAGAACCAGCTATTTTCTTTATCGGTTTACAACCTCATACCCATTTGGAGGAATATGCTTTTGAAAACCAAATTCTCAAGCCTGGATACAATCCGATGAGCTTGATGCCTTGGACAGCTAAAAAGTTACTCTGGAATCCAGAACCTTTAGGCTCTTTCTTTGGCGAAGTGTGTCTTCAGGCTTGGCAGCAAAATCCTAATGACTTTGGCAGAGAAGTGATGCAGATTTTGGAAAATAAGTTAGGTAAAGCCACCCTAGAAGAAGCATTGACTGCCCCTGTAAAATTAAATAAGCAGGAACTCACTGCTGTATAAAAGCAAAATTTAACTATTAACTAATCATTAACTATCGGGTGCTTACTTAATTGAGCCGCGCCCTGATAAAAATAATCAATTATATACTATGCTGGAAGGTTCGATATTACAAAGATTGGATGAAGCTCATCGCCATGGCAAACAGCCATTGAATCTGGGTGTCTATTATAAAAATACTCTGGTTGCACTGTGTCATGCTTTAGAAGACTTTATCTTAGATTCCAACAGCGCGCCCTTGATGATCACAGCCTTTCAGCGAGGCAAATGGTATTTAGAAGAAGCTGATCGCTACAACGATTTGGCTGATAAATCGAAACATGTCACTATTTTGGCTACTCCAGATTCTGGATTTGATACTCACCCCACTAGCCAGAAAAAAAACGTAGCGTTAGTTCAGCTTAAGCCAGAAGATCCCGTTGCCGAAGAGTGGCACTTGATGATTCTTTCTCCTACCTATACGGCAATGGTTCTCTGTCAAGAATTATCCAACGCAGATTATGGAGCAAACAAGCCAAAAGAAGATTTGGAGCGCAAATTCTATGGCTTTTGGACATTTGAACCCAAATTAGTGCTTGAAACTGTAGAACTAACCATCGATCACCTCAAAAGCTATCAGCCAAAATTAGCTGAGTTGATGGCTGATCAGGTGGCGAAAATGACTGCCGAATCTGCCACCAGACAAAGAGATGACTTAGATGCCGTGGTTTCTCAGGTAGTCAAATACCTTCAAGATTCTCGTAAAACTCTGCACCAACCAGAGCAGGCTGCTAGCTTTCAAGGATTCCAAGATTTAACTGAAAACATTGTCTCTAATGAAATGCAGGCATTTTTACGCATGGCTCAGCTGTTGGATGCAACTGATGTCAGTAATCCAATGGCAGCTTCGGAAGTCGCCGCCATGGCAGAAGCAATGTCTCAACTACTCGATCTTCCTGCATGGCAAGCTAAAAGATTATATCTATCTGGTTTACTGCATCGGGTTGGCTTACCAGAGGTGACAAAAGAGCGTAACAAACAATCTCAAGCCCAAAAAGATGTTTTAGAGCAAAATCAGCCCTCTTCTAAGGCATCAGTGCTACGGGTAATGCCACAATTAGAAGCAGTTTCGAAAATTCTAACTCATCAAAGAGAAGCCTGGGATGGCTCAGGCATTCCCGCAGGATTAGCTTACGATTCGATTCCTTTAGAGTCGCGAGTTATTTGTTTACTGGCAGATTTTCAACAAAAAATGAAAGCCTATAAACAGTATTCCTTAGATAAAAACCCGATGACTCAAGCTTTAGCAGATTGTCAAGCTTTAGCAGGCAAGCGATACGATCCTAAATTGCTGGACGCTTTAACTCTTTTGGTAATGGGAATGCAGCAGGGAATGACTCTTCAAGCCTACCGACCAAAAATTGCTACGGGAATGTGGCTAGTCGATTCTCATCATGCCAGTAAAAATAAAACGATATTTTCTTAAATTATGGGCAGGCTTAGAGTGCGGGGCGATCGCTTTACTTGTGGCAGTTGCGAGCCAAGACGATAGAATCCAGTTCAAATTAACCAAATAAACCCAAATAATGACCGTAGATATCATCCGCGCTGGACAAGAAAAACACTTTCCAGGAATAGATTTAGAAGATGAGGATTTAGCTGACTGCCAGTTAGAAAAAATTAATCTGGCAGGGGCAAATCTAGTCGGAGCAGATTTTTCACGCTCCAATCTCAAAGGAGCAAGATTAGATGGAGCTAACTTATTGGGCGCAGATTTAAAACTTGCCGATTTGCGGGCAAATCTTTTAGGCGCAAATTTAATGCAGGCAGATTTAAGTAATGCTGACTTACGCGGTAGCAACCTGAGAGGAGCAAACTTAATGGGAGCAAAATTAGCCCAGGCTTCTTTATCGGGAGCGTTTTTGAGCGGAGCTAATTTAACGGGGGTAAATCTCAAAGGAGTAGACATGAGAGGTACAGATTTACGGGGGGTAAATCTCAACAGTGCTAATCTTAAGGGGGCAAATTTATCTCAGGCAGATCTTCAGGGCGCAAACCTCAGCGAAACCAACCTAGAAGAAACTGATTTGCGGGGGGCAAACTTAGCTGGGGCAAATTTAACGGGAGCAAATTTACTCTGTGCCGAACTAGAAGGTAGTAATATTGACGGAGCAAACATGGAACGAGCCTGCATTTTAGGAACTGCGATCGCCAAATAACGGATTAGCAATCATTTTGGTCAAACTGAATAATAATCAATAATTGTTTAGCGAAAGTTGCAACAACTACTGAATTGCTAATACTTAGACAGTTAAATAAACGTAAGCTTAACTATCGGTTAATCTTTTAATTCTAAGATTAAGCTGAGAAACAATTTTAATCGGCGATCGCAGGTATTTAATTAAGTAATTATGATTGCTAGACTGCCTAACATTGATCAATCTTGAGCGAATTGTGGTTAAGATAACCAAACATTTGTTCTACTATGAACCCAAAATAAACCTCTAATTTATTTTTAGCTAAGGTACGATCTTTTTATTAAGAAAAACTTAATTTTTTCGTCATTTTCATCAACAGTTCGTTGTTTAAATTGAATAAATAACGTTTTTTACCAGAGAAAGTATTATGGTTTCAACTCCCACTAACCCTCAACAAACATCGTCAGTCTTAACACCTCAAGAACTCAACAACATAGACGCTTACTGGCGTGCCTGTAACTATCTGGCGATCGGGATGATTTATTTACGAGATAATCCTTTACTGAAACAACCTTTAAAAGCCGAACATATTAAGCAACGTTTATTGGGACATTGGGGAGCTTCTCCCGCTCTTAGCTTTACCTATATTCATCTCAATCGACTAATCAAAAAATACGACCTCAACTGTATTTTTATCGCAGGACCAGGACATGGCGCGCCTGGGGTATTGGGACCAGTGTATTTAGAAGGAAGGTATTCAGAAGTTTATCCCGAAAAGAGTGAAACTGAATCGGGGATGCAGAAGTTCTTTCAAGAATTTTCTTTTCCTGGTTACATTGGTAGTCATTGCACACCTGAAACTCCAGGCTCGATACATGAAGGAGGAGAACTAGGCTACAGTGTATCTCATGCCTATGGTGCAGTATACGATAATCCCGATTTAATTGCTGCTTGCGTTGTGGGTGATGGCGAGGCGGAAACAGGTCCTTTGGCTACAGCGTGGCACTCTAACAAGTTTCTTAATCCTATTCGCGACGGGGCAGTTTTGCCGATTTTAAACTTAAATGGCTATAAAATCGCTAACCCAACCATATTAGCTCGCATTAGCTCCGAAGAACTAGAGCATTTATTCCGAGGCTATGGTTATATACCTTATGTGGTAGAAGGGTCAGACCCTGAAGTAATGCATCAAAAAATGGCAGCGACGATGGAAGAGTGTATTACTAAAATTCGTGAAATACAAGAGGAAGCCCGTAGTCAAAATAAGGCTTTTCGTCCTCGTTGGCCGATGATTATTCTCCGTACACCCAAAGGCTGGACCGCACCAGAGCGAGTAGATGGACATAAAGTAGAAGGTTTTTGGCGCGCCCACCAAGTACCTTTAGCAGGAATGCACTCTAATCCCGAACATCTACAAATCCTCGAACAGTGGATGAAGAGCTATCGGCCAGAAGAACTATTTGACTCTCAGGGAACTTTAATTACCGAACTAAAAGAGCTAGCACCAAAAGGCGATCGCCGCATGAGTGCTAATCCAGTGGCAAACGGCGGTTTATTGCGTAAAGATTTGATTATGCCTGACTTTCAGGAGTTTGCCGTCACGGTAGAGCAACCAGGGGGAGTCAAGGCAGAAAATACTCGGGTGCTGGGTAAATTTCTGCGGGAGGTAATGCGGAACAATATGCACAATTTCCGCGTTTTTGGCCCTGATGAAACCGCGTCTAACCGTCTGGCAGATATTTATGAAGTGACTAAAAAAACTTGGTTAGCGGATTATCTTCCAGAAGATGAGGATGGAAGTCAATTATCTCCTGACGGTAGAGTCATGGAAATGTTGAGCGAACATACCCTAGAAGGCTGGCTAGAAGGATACTTGCTTACAGGCAGACATGGCTTGTTCCATAGTTATGAAGCTTTTATTCATCTAATTAGCTCCATGTTTAACCAACACGCTAAATGGTTAGATATTTGTAAAAATCAAGTCTCCTGGCGTGCTCCTGTTTCTTCCCTGAATATCTTGCTGTCTTCTGTCGTTTGGCGACAAGACCATAATGGTTTTTCTCATCAAGATCCAGGCTTTATTGATGTGGTAACTAATAAAAGTGCCGATGTTACCCGTATTTATTTTCCCCCCGATGCGAACTGTTTACTATCAGTTGCCGATCATTGTTTGCAGAGTAAAAATTACGTCAACGTAATTGTCGCCGATAAGCAAAACCATCTGCAATATCTCACCATGGAGCAAGCAGTTAAGCACTGTACCAAAGGTATTGGAATTTGGGATTGGGCAAGTAATGATGATTGTGGCACTCAAGCCGATGAGCCTGATGTGATTATGGCTTGTTGTGGCGATATTTCGACGGCGGAGTCATTGGCAGCCACTGAGATTTTACGTCAAGAATTTCCTGAATTAAAAGTCAGGTTTATTAACGTCGTCGATCTATACAAACTACAGTCAGAAAGAGAACATCCTCACGGTTTATCTAATAAAGAATTTGATACTCTCTTTACTAGTGACAAGCCGATCATCTTTAACTTTCATGGCTATCCTTGGCTGATTCACAAGCTGGCATATCGTCGGACTAATCAAGAACGCATTCACGTGAGGGGTTATAAAGAACAGGGTAATATTAACACCCCGCTACAGCTGGCAATTATTAATCAAATAGATCGCTTTGATTTGGTAATTGATGTCATTGATCGCGTTCCTCAGCTAGGTTCTCGTGCTGCTCACGTTAGAGAAAGAATGAAGGACGAAATTATCGATAATCTTGCTTATGCCAGAAAACACGGCATGGATAAGCCAGAAATTTCTAACTGGCAATGGACGCTTTAGAAGTCAGAAGTCAGAAGTCAGAAGTCAGTCTGTTAAATATAAGTAAAAAGAAGTATTTGATTACCGCTGATTATTTAGCTTCTGACCTTTTTTTTCCACCTGTTATTCTTTTCACGATTACTTTCTCCAGTAGATAAACAAAAACTTTTTAGGAGTAAGCAATGACATTATCTCAGGACAGACTTGACAAGCAACAGATCGTCATCGAAGACGATCGCACTGGCTTAGATACAGCTAAGCTTAAAAAAGCGATCGCCGATAATTTGTTCTATTTCCAGGGTAAGTCACCACAAACGGCAACTCTTAATGATTATTATTTGGCTTTGGCTTATACCGTGCGCGATCGCCTCATGCCAAGCTGGTTAGCGACAACACAAACATATTTGAATTCAGACCATAAAATAGTTAGTTATTTTTCTGCCGAGTATTTAATCAAACCTTATTTAAGCAATAAATAAATTTATGCTGGTTCTTGTTCTCAATGCTGGTTCTAGTAGTCTTAAAAGCTGTCTGTATCGTTTAGACAAGTCTATGAGATTGGATTCAGCTGCCGAACCCTTATGGAAAGCTGATATTGACTGGATATCAGAACACGAAGGCATTCTTACTGTTGCCAGTAACAATGTCGAACCAGAAATTAAGTTAGAAGATCGAGATAGTGCTTTAAAAATTCTCTTAGATACTTTAGTCCAAGGAGAAACCAAAGTTTTAGAGAATTTAAGTGATATTGATGTAGTTGGTCATCGGGTGGTACATGGTGGCGCAGAATATAGCCAAGCTACCCTAATTACGCCTCAAGTCAAAAACGCGATCGCCGAGCTGATTTCTCTGGCACCCAACCATAACCGAGCTAATTTGGCAGGAATCAAGACCATTGAGTCAATTTTACCCAACGTGCCTCAGGTAGCAGTTTTTGATACCGCTTTTCACACCACAATTCCCGACTGTGCCAAAGTTTATCCTTTACCCTACGAATGGTTTGAAAAAGGCATTCGCCGTTATGGATTTCACGGTATTAGCCATGAATATTGTGCTAGACGTACGGCACAAATTTTGCAACAACCCTTAGAAACGCTCAAAATTGTTATTTGTCATTTAGGAAATGGTTGTTCTTTGTCTGCTGTCAAAAACGGGATCTGCATTGATACAACTATGGGGTTTTCACCTTTAGAAGGCTTAATGATGGGAACTCGTTGTGGTTCAATTGATCCGCAAATTTTAATTTACATGATGCAAGAATATGGCTTAGATGCAGATCAATTAAATCAAATACTCAATAAAGAATCTGGTTTAAAAGGAGTAAGTGGCATATCTGCTGATCTCAGAAAGATTAATGAAGCGATCGTCGATGGTAATCGCCAAGCACAGCTAGCTTTAGATATTTATCTTCATCGTTTAAAAACTGGGATTGGCGCTATGGTTGCCAGTCTTAACGGTTTAGATGTTTTAGTCTTTACCGCAGGTGTGGGCGAAAATCACGGTATGGCTCGGCAAAAAACCTGTGAAGGCTTAGCTTACTTGGGTTTGAAATTGAATCAAGCCAAAAATAATGCCGCTCCTGTAGATGAAAATATTGCTGCCTCCAACTCCCTGTTACCAGTATTAGTGATTCATACCGAGGAAGCTTGGGCGATCGCCAAGGTAGCAGTTGACATTGCTGCTGCGTGATCGCGTATCCGTATTTTGTAAAGATTTAATATCTATCCTACTTAACCATCTTGGTCAAAGCCTTTACCGAATTCATCTAAAATAAAAGATAATCAACAGTAAATAAGCATCACATCATCTTTCATGAATACTTGGCAAGCTGATTTTTACTATCTTCTCTCACTTCCAGAAAGCCAAGATAGACAATGGGAATTAGTAATTTGCTTTGACGAGTTTAACGGTGTTTTACTTGAAAAACACCTAAAATCAATAGTCTACGCCGCACAATGTTCTACCCCAGAGGCAAATGCTGCTTGGCTAGAACGGCAAATACTGTTAGCAGCAAAAGGAGAGTTACCCGACAAAATTCAAGTTTTTCGCCCTCAAGCGATCGGGTTACTCAGTGTTGCTGCCAGCAGGTTAGGTATTAAAGTTGAAGCTACTAGACATACAAATGCTTTAAAACAAATATTAATTCAAAGACGTAAAAACCAGCCCAACTATAATCCTCTGGAATTAGAAAAGCCCCCGCCACAGGCATTACCAGCAAGTCTTTGGGGTGAGCGATGGCAAATAGCCAATATAGCTGCGGGACAAATTATCGAGCTGTTTAGCGATCGCCCGATACCAATCTGTAGTTTACCCGAAAAATTTTATCCCATTAATTTAGGACTTGGTTCTGATATTTTTATTCCTGGTATTGTTGTTTACGGCGGGAAAAAATCAATGCAGCTGGCTAGTTGGATCGAGCAGCAGATACCAGCCTGGATTAACTATATTCCTACGGAGGTTGGTAAGTCAGGAGGCTTGATTTTAGAGACAGGTTTAGTTGATCGTTGGGTGTTTAATACTTTTGAATCCGAACAGGCTGCCGAGATTGCCAAAAGCTACGAAGAGAAGAAACGAGTTAGTCAAGGACTGCATTTTTTGTTAATTCAACCAGACGATTCAGGAATGACAACTACGGCTTTCTGGTTATTAAAACAGAGTATTGATTCTCCATAAATTTTCCAAATTTCATTTCATTTATTGTTCTGCTACTAATTTCTCATCTTGAAATTGTCGGGCATAAAATCTAGCGTATACGCCATTTTTATCTAACAATTCCTGATGACTTCCTGACTCAACTATTTGCCCTTTTTCGATTACCAAAATTCTATCTGCTCCCCGTACAGTGGCTAAACGGTGAGCAATGACAAACACGGTACGATCCTGCATAATTCTTTCTAAAGCTTCCTGCACTAAAGCTTCGGATTCCGAGTCTAAAGCTGAGGTGGCTTCATCTAAAATGAGAATTCGCGGATCGAGTAAAATAGCACGGGCGATCGCAATTCTCTGTCTTTGTCCTCCTGATAAATTGACTCCTCTTTCTCCCACATAGGTAGAATATCCCTGGGACAGTTCGCTAATAAACTGATGTGCGTTAGCAATTTTAGCAGCAGATTCAATATCCTGGAGATTAAAATTAGTTTTGCCAAAGGCAATATTTTGAGCAATCGTACCAGAAAACAAGGTATTTTCTTGCGGAACAATTCCTATTTGTTGTCGTAAGCTTTTGAGCGTAACGTCTTGAATATTGACACCATCTATAAGTATTTCACCACGATCTGCATTATAAAAGCGAGGTAATAAATTTACTAAAGTAGATTTGCCAGCTCCCGAAGAACCGACTAAGGCAATAGTTTCTCCAGGGTGAGCTAGCAAGCTTAAATTATTAATTACGGGAATGGCTTTTTGATAGCTAAAGCTAACCGCAGCGTATTCAACTTTACCCGTTACCGACTGCAAAGCGATCGCCTTTTCTGTTTCGATTACCGCTGGCTTAATTGCCAATAATTCAAAAACCTTATCTACGGAAGCCTGCCCTTCTTTGAAACTATTATAATTACTAGTGGTATGAGTAATGGGATCGATTAATAGTGCTACTCCTGTGATGTAGCTAACAAAATCTTTTCCTGTCAGATTACCCAGAGAAATCTGCCAACTGCCTAAGAAAAAGATAAATAACACAGTCATTACCAACAAAAAACCGACCACCACAAATTGAAATGCCTTGGCTTTCTCTGCCCGATATTTAGCCTGTCGGTTAGCTTCCGCTTCATGACTAAAACGTTCTAGCTCATAACCTTCGGCAGCAAAAGCCTGAACTAAACGAATACCTGCCAATACCTCGGTTAACAAAGCAGATAGATTGGAAATACGGTTTTGACTACGCCGTGAATACTGTAATAACTTTTCGCCAAATGCTCCAATAATTACTGCCATGACGGGGGCTAAGATCAAAGTGGCGATCGTTAACTGCCAATTAAGCCAAAGCATATAGCCCAGCACCACAAATAACTGCAAAATACAGGGAACAAAATCATGAAAAAACTGATTAATTACTTCCCCAATGCGATCGATGTCTTCGGTTAGACGATATGTCAGATCTCCTGTTTTAGCTTGTTCAAAGTAGTTTAAACTTAGCTTTTGCAAATGGCTATAAACTGACTTGCGAAGGTCTAAGGTGATGTTGAGAGCTGCTTTCGCCATCAATGAATCTTGTCCGTATTGAGCAACACCTTGCAAGAGAAAAACAATTGCGGTTAGCCCGGCTAGTCGGGCGATACTACCAGGATCTCCTCTGCCAATGTATTGACTTACTTCTCCTGCCAACCATGCCTTAATCGGCCAAAAGACTGTAAATATGAGAGTACAGACAAAAGCCCAGACTATGATTAGACTTTGCGGACGAACAAACGGTATGAGTTGCCAGTAGCTAGAGCGATTCTTCAAAGCTGCCTTAGAGAGTTTATGGTAGTCATCAGTCTACACCAGAGCTTACTGCTGTCAATTAATTTTGAGCAATGTCTTCAAAACTAATCATCAAAAAAAAATTGACATAAAAAAAGTGCGTTGTCTAAAGACGCACCCTGAAAATTGGTAAATAATAATGAATATCTAGTCTTAAATTTATTATTCCATAGCTTTTCTTAATCATCGGTATATTCATCTAATCTTGTCTAAATAGCAAGGATCTTTATCTTGGCTTTATATAAATGCACGTAGGGGGAATTGGGCACTTGCAGATTTGTTGATTTTTAGCTGGTAACTATTGACTTTTAGCTATGAATTTTTAACTATTGATTTTTAGCTTTAAATCGCTATTTACTGTTGGAGAATTGAAGTACATGCTAAAACTCATTTTCTTCTATATAGCGCAAAGCTAGATACATTAGTCCGACAAAGACAGCCATACCAATCAAGATTATGCCAACGAGGCTATTTCCTGCCCGAAAAGCGATCGCGATCGCTGCCAAGAAAGGAATGATTAAAACTGCTAATACTATACTCAGCTTGACAGGAGTCCAGTGAATATCTTTCCAGGTAGTATCGATTTGACCTTTGCCTCCGATCTTTGGTACCTCCGCCTTTTGAGATTTAGCGGTTCCGCCTTGGACTAATCTTTTGGGTAGGTTGTGCTTTTCTGGTGTCATAGCTGTCTCGCAATTGAGGTGTTGACCAAACAAAATATGGCGTTGCTGATTTGAAGTCGGAAATTGATAGTAGTACTATTTATAGCTTTTAGCTTGACTACTGAGATCTCAATTTGGCAATGCCCAAAATATCAGATTCAGCAATTTAGGTTAACTGCTTGAGCGCAAGAATGGCAGTATCTTCGTCACGATAATTATTAATACTTAAAGGATTGTGATAAATTTTGATTAAAAAAGATAATTTACCAAAAATAGCCCTTTTCGATAGTAGTTTGACGGCTATCGGCATTGTATTTAAGCAAGTATTCAGCGGAAATTGCTGCTTGTTCTCTTAATAGGGTTACTTCCTTTTCGCCTATTTCTGTATCAGTAGAGAGCAAAATTACCTGATGAGAGGCGGTGGGGAAATATCGCTCCACTAAATTATGACGGTGGGAAGAATCTAGCCTACCTAAAGGGGTATCGATCGCAATGGGTAAATTACGCCCAGATACTCTAGCCAAACCCCATAAAAAGGCGATCGCCAGTAGTTGTTTTTCTCCAGCGGATAAACGCTGTTTCGGAAAAGGTTGACCATTAGTGTCGTACAAAGCCAGTTTAAAGCGATCGCTATCAATAGTGATGCGGTTAATTAAATTAGATTTATGTAAGAGATATAAAAAGCAATCTTTGACTTCTGTTTCTAACTTATTAAGTTTTTTAAGAGTAAGTTTTTCTTTAAAAAGCTTGAGAGTTTTTTGTACCTGATCAACCGATTTAATAATATGTTCATCATTAATATTGACAATCGCATCCTCGCTAAAGTTTTTTAGCTTACGGTTTAATTCTTGTTGGATACGTTCAATTTCTTTAGCTAAACTTTCAGCTTTTTCCTGTTTAATTTTATACAAAGCCTTGCAGTTACTTACTTCTTGTTGTGTATTTTCAACTGCTAAGACTAGTTGCTGATAATCTTCAGGGGATGCTGCGATCGCTAACTGAGATTCAGTATTATTTATTTCTATTTCTAGCTGATTGATCCGTTCAATAACATTTTGAGCTTGCTTAACTTGAACAGGTAAACGAACTTGAGAAATACTAATTAACTGCTGTAGTTGAGATTTAGTTAAATGCAGAAAACTATTTGGTTCGTTTTTAATTGAATTGGCGATCGCTTGATTTTCTTGCTCAATAAAAAAATTAACTTTGCTAATTAATTCAGCTGATAAAGGGAGCATCCCGCTTTTGCAGTAAGTAAAAATGCTTAGAGTAGAATAAGATCAAGAAAAAACTCTCCTAAACAAAGCATGACACCAGAAGAGCAATCAACGATTGACCAAAAGTT
>JBHJNW010000005.1:0-92652 GCA_050330395.1 Pleurocapsa sp. | reverse complement strand
CAAGAAGTGTTAAAAAGATCTTTGCAATACGATCTCGGTTTGGCTTTTATGCCTAAAACTAGCAACGACATTAACCTGCAATATATGATTGGTGCTTCTAATAAAGCTTTTGATTATCTCAGTTGCGGGTTAGCTTTATTAGTTTCAGACTTACCAGACTGGCATAGTGCTTATGTCAAGCCTGGTTATGGTTTAGCCTGCGATCCCGATGATGCAGATAGTATTGTTGCTGCTTTACTTTGGTATCTCGAACATCCGACTCAGATGCGGGAGATGGGGGAGTTAGGCAGACAAAGGATTGCTCAAGAATGGAACTACGAAAAGCAATTTAAACCAGTCATCGAGACACTACAAGCTTCAATTGCAGTTCAATCGTCAACTCAATATTAATTTATGTTTGAGATTAATTATGAGTACTAGAGCTTATCCGTTTCTCTAGAAAAATTGCTGTGGCTTTATGCTGTTTGAGTCATTATTCGGCTACATATTTCAGAGGAATATATCTTTTCACTATGCTGTTTCATAACTTTTGTCAGTCAATCAAGCCAAACTAATCGCCAAAAAACGTCTCCAAGATTTACTTGCAGCTTATCGCTTATTATCAGTGGACAATAATAGCAAACCTGAGCCATACTTACTGTTCGTATAAGATTGCTAGTTGCGAGCGCAACTAGAACAAGAAGTTAAAACTCCTAGTAGCTCTCAAATATTATTAATTTAGTTTGGATAACTTTGGTTGTTAAATAGTATGTTAAATACTCAAAAAAATTTCAAAAATCGGCAAAATATTAGTCAACTGAATAATTGCCCGAGTTGCAAAGCTCCTTGTCAAAAATCACAATTTCTTTTTCAAAGCAAAATGCTAGGAGAAGATTCTGATATTGTTCGATGCGATCAATGCAATTTAATATATAAAACTGTTATTCCTAGCGAAGAAGGATTATCAAAAATTTATTCTCAAGAATATGTTCATTTTCAACAGCATAAAGATTTAATCGACATAGCAGAATTCAATAGTGCCGAAGAAAAACTAAAAAAATGTCAAAAATTGCTTAAAAATTATTTATCAAAACAAGAATTAAAATTATTAGATATTGGTTGCGGTAGTGGAAAATTTGTAGAAATAGCCAGAAAATTAGGATATAACTCAGAAGGAATCGATCCTTATTTACCAGATAACGTACAAAATACTTATTTACGTAAAATCTCTCCAGAACGAGTTACAAATAATTCTTATGATATTGCTACATTACTGAATGTAGCAGAACATTTAAGTCAACCAGAATTAATGTTTTCTGCAATTTATAAATTACTAAAACCCAATGGAGTATTTTTAGTAACTTGTCCCTATGGTAACAGTATGGGTCGAAAAATTTATCAACACCAATGGAATCATTTAGTTTTGGACGAACATTTACTCTTTTGGACTCCAAAATCTCTAACACATTTACTACGTGAAATTGGTTTTCAAGGTAAGTTTAGTTATCGCATCAGTGGTTCTCCTTTTCCTCTAGGAAAAATAAATATACCGAGTAACGGGTCAATAAATAATGCTAATTCACAACCTCTAAATAGAGTAACGGCAAAATCATCATCTTCTTCCATCAGTTCTCAAATTTGGCAAATGGGAAAAGTTATTCAACGTCAAAAACCAGTAGCCAATTTAATTCGTAACCTCATTCATTTTAGTCACCTTGGTGATTATTTAGAATATGCAATTATTAAATAAAATCTCTCAAAGCAACCGCCAGTTTGTTTATGCCAAACTTCCCAGAGCGGGTTTGGGTAATATGCTGTTAGTGTGGTCAAAAGCTGTAGTATTTGCCAAACTCAACTCTTTACCTTTAATTGCACCAGCTTGGGGAAAAATTACAATCGGACCTTATTTAAGAAGAGAAAGATACGCCAGATATTATGGCAACTTTTTTAATGATGGTTCTTGTATATCTGGACTACAAGCATCTTTTTTGAAGATAGCTGCTAAAAAAATCTACGAACCAGATATTACTCAGTTGCCTGCAACTCAGAGAAATGGCATGGAGATATATGTCTTCGATCAAGTCCCCCATTGGAGTAATTATTTTGGTGATATACGCGAGTATCACTCACTAATCAAAGAAGCACTTATTAATAATATTAAGCCTCATATTCTCCAAGAGATCGAACAACGATCTATGCCTCAAATTGCTATTCACGTTCGCATGAGCGACTTTAGAAAATTACGTTCGGGAGAAAATTTTAATCAAGTTGGTTTGGTTCGTACACCCATAAATTGGTATATAGAAGTACTTAAAAAAATTCGCGCCATAGCTGGTCATAACATTCCTACAACAGTAGTTTCTGATGGTTATGACGAGGAATTGAGTGAATTACTACAATTACCTCAAGTTTTTAGATCGTCTAGTGCTTCTGCATTATCAGACCTGCTCTTTTTAGCTAAAAGTAAATTATTAATTACTTCTGCTGGAAGTACTTTTAGTAGCTGGGCATCCTATTTAGGAAGATGTCCTACTATCTGCCATCCCGCTCACTTTCATTCAGGTGTATTCTCTCCAGAAATCAGTCAAACTATTTTTGAAGGAGGTCTCAATCCTAAACACAAAGAGATTCCAGATTTACTCCAAAGCAATATTGTTTCTCTATTTAAGGAAAAAGCAAAATTATGAGCTACTCAATCATCAATATCTAAACTAATATAGTTTTTTCAAAATAGTAAATTTTATGCCACGTCTAGCTTATTTTGTTTCCCATCCAATTCAATATCAAGCTCCTTTATTACGTCTCTTAGCCGCAGAGCCAGATATCGAGCTTAAAGTCTTTTTCTATAGCGATTTTTCGGTGCAGGGTTATCACGATCCTCAATTTGGTCGAACAATTAAATGGGATGTGCCGCTTTTGGAAGGCTATGACCATCAATTTTTAGCATGCTGGGGTAGCAAACAGCGACAAAATTTGATACGGCAACCTATTGCTCGCAATATTTGTCAAGAATTAAAACAGGGACAGTTTGATGCAGTTTGGATACATGGCTGGCATTGGCTGTGTAGTCTGCAAGCCTTATTGGCAGCAGAACGTTTAGATATCCCGATTTTACTGCGGGGTGAATCGAATGGGTTGAGAGAACCACAGCAATCTTACAAATATTGGGCAAAAAAACGCTTTTTTGACTGGTTATTCGCCAAGATATCGGGTTTTCTTTGTGTAGGTAGTTTTAATCGCCAATTTTATCAAGATCATGGCGTTAATGAGTCTCGTTTGTTTTCTGTTCCCTATGCTGTAGATAATAGCTTCTTCCAAGAACAAGCCCAAATAGCTAGCCATAGTCAGAAAGAATTACGCCAATCTTTAAATTTACAGCCAGATCGACCAATTATCTTATTTGCAGCCAAGCTAATTGAGAAAAAACGTCCTCAAGATTTACTGGCAGCTTATCGTTTATTATCAGTGGACGGAAATAGAGAACCTGAGCCATACTTGCTATTTGTAGGAGATGGTAATTTGCGATCGCATTTAGAAGCGGAGGCTAAAACCACAGGTTGGGAGTCAATTCGCTTTTTAGGTTTTCGCAATCAGTCGCAAATGCCCAAATTTTATAATCTTTGCGATGTTTTTGTCTTACCTTCTGACTTTGAACCTTGGGGATTGGCAATTAACGAGGTGATGAATGCGGGTAAAGCAGTAGTAGTCAGCGATCGCGTTGGCTGCGCTCCCGACTTGATTAAGGATGGCGGTAATGGTCGAATTTTTCCCACAGGAGATATTACGGCTTTAGCTGAAGCTATGCAATGGGCGATCGCTAATCGTGATTCAGCGGGAAAAATAGGCTTAAAGCGCATTCAAAACTGGAGTTTTAAACAAGACATTCAGGGAGTCAAACAGGCTTTAGAACGATTAACCACAGGGGTAGCTTAGATGCAGAAAATTTTGATTGTCGGCAAAACGGTAGAACTTGGGCGAACCGAAGAAGTCTATGGACGAGGATTTGCAGCGAAGGAATGTGAAGTTAAACACTTTAGTTGGAATGTAGCCGAACCAAGTCTATTATCCCGTTCTTTATGGCAAAGAGCTTCTTGGCGACTAGCCTGGCAACTACGAGCTAAAACAGCCAATCAAAAATTAGTTGAAACGGCATCACAATTTCAACCAGATCTAACTTTTGTCGTCTCTCCTTTGCTGATGCAGCCGAATACTATCAAAGCTTTGAAGCAACATGGTAGGGCTTTTGTTTTTTTTACCGATAATCCTTTAGATGACCATCACACCCATACTAATGCTTGGATACAGCAAGGATTATCTTTATGGGATGCGGTGTTTATTTGGAGTCAAGAACTAGTCAGGCAAATTAGCGATCGCGGTATTAAAAACGTCTATTATCATCCTTTTTGCAGCGATACTAAACACCACTATCCTCAAAAACAGAGCAATCCCGATTACGATGTCGCTTTTATCGGTAACTGGGACGATAGCTGCAAACGCGAACGCTATTTAAAAACAATTACTGACTGTCGTTTGGGAATCTGGGGATCTGACTACTGGCAAACTCGCTGTCAAGAAACTTTAGTTAAAAAATCCCATCAAGGGATGTGTTCTTATACGGAAATACCCCAAGTATTAGGTTCGGCAAAAATAGGGCTAAATACTCTTCGTCCTCAAAACGAAATGGGTCACAATATTAGAACTTTTGAGATTCCCGCAGCCAAAACTTTGATGTTGAGCGAGCGGAATCAAGAGTTGTTGGATCTATTTAAGGAAGATAAAGAAGCAGTTTATTTTTCTAGTCCAGAAGAATTAAACCAAAAAGTAACTTATTTGTTAAACAACGATCAGTTAATTGAATCTATAGCAGAAGCTGGCTATCAAAAAGCATTGCAGCACACAAGCGATCGCAGGATTCAAGATCTTCAACATATTTATGAAACTATCGGTAACTCTCAGGTATTAATCGAACAATAAATTTATTAAATAATCTGAATACAGATTAGACTTCTTGCGTAAATATACTTTTTCGATGCTAGGTTTCAATTTCTGACTACAGGCGGCGAACCATGTGACCTCATACTTCATACTTCATACTTCATACTTCATACTTCATACCCAACCAAGATTTACGATTCATGCAAGAGGTCTATTGATGAAAGTCGCCATCTCAGTTTTAGGTCGTTTCCATGCTTTTAATTTGGCACAGCAAGTACAAAAAAGAAACTGTTTGCATCAATTAATTTCTAGCTATCCAACCTTTGAAATTGCTAAATATGGTATTGCTGAGAGTTCAATTGATTCAATATTACACTTAGAAATACTAGCTCGTGCTTGGCAAAAATTACCTAGTTGTTTGAAACAACAGCACAATCTGCAACTATGGTTTGCCGAAACTTTTGATCGCTCTGTAACTAAAAAACTACTGCCCGACTTGGATGTATTTGTAGGTTGGTCTGGATCTAGCTTATGCTCTTTGCGCCAAGCCAAAGAAATGGGAGCAATGACGGTAGTTGAGCGGGGTAGTAGCCATATAGAATATCAAACCCAAATTCTACAAGAAGAATACGAGCGCTGGGGACTTAAATTTAATGCGACTCACCCAGGAATTGGCGATCGCGAATTACAGGAGTATCAAGAAGCAGATCGCATTGCCATTCCCAGCTTATTTGCCAAACGCACTTTTATCACCCAAGGTATTCCTGAAAATAAACTAATTCATGTTCCTTATGGTACATCTTTAACCGAGTTTTATCCTATACCCAAAGAAGATAATATTTTTCGAGTTATGCACTGTGGTAGTATTAATTGTCGCAAAGGCGTGCTGTATTTAATTCAAGCTTTTTATGAGTTGAATTTACCCGATGCCGAGTTATGGTTAGTCGGTTCAGTTGCTCCCGAAATAGAGCCTTTTTTGGCTAAATATCAAAGCGATCGTATTATCTTTAAAGGCAGACACCCGCAAAATCAACTGCGCTGGTTTTATGCTCAATGTTCCGTCTTTTGTTTGGCTTCAATTGAAGATGGTTTTGGCATGGTAATTCCTCAAGCAATGGCTTGTGGTTTACCGGTAATTCACACTACCAATACTGGCGGAGAAGATATTATTAGGGATGGAATTGATGGTTTTTGTATCTCTATTAGAAATGTAGAAGCACTCAAAGAAAAAATCCTGTTTTTCTACGAACATCCACACAAACAAAATGAGATGGGAAACAATGCTTTAGAGCAAGTCAAAACATCTTATTCTTGGGATAAATATGGCGAGGAAATAATTCAAACATACGCTCAAATATCCTAATATTGACAATTTAATTTATCAGTTAAATCAAAGCTCTTCTGGATTCTTTTATTATTATGTACGACCGATATTCAGCTCAAACCAATCAAGCCTTTACTAACTTAATCAGCAAAAATGAACAACAGTTAAAGAATAGACGTTATATCAATAAACTATATTATTGTGTTCTATCTGGCTTAGTTTTTTTAAGTATCTATCTATTATTTGATGCTCCATCAACTCTTCCTACTAGTAAACTCAGTTTAGCTTTATTAATTTTATGGGCATGCCTATTTCCTAGTCTATCTTACTTAAGAAATCCTCAGCGTCCGCCAATTCCTTTTTTACCATTAATCGGCTTGTTTTATGCTATTGCTTTTAGCCTCCCCATGTTTTCTGCCGAAGATGTCTATGTTTTTGGTATAGCAAGCTTGGGAAATGTAAGTAACTTTTCACTATTTTTAACCCTGGTGGGAGTATCTTGCTTGATCTTCTTTTTTGAGCAAGCAAAAGCTTCACTTTGGAAAAATGTCAAGCCAATCAAAATATCAAACTCTTATTCAATTAATCGATTATTGTTTTTAACTTGGTTAGCACTGATAGCTCATCTTGTCTATGAATATGTTCCGCTACTGCACGCTATTCCTTCGATTGGTAATCTTTTAAAACCTTTGGGAATATTATGCTTTGGCATATTTTATCTGGTTTGGGCGGAAAAGAAACTACCCCGTATTCAAGCTTTATTGATTGTCGGCGTATTTTTGCCTCTTGAGATACTTGCTGCACTTACCAGCGGGGCATTAGCGCAAATTATTCATTTGATCTTATTTGCCTGTTGCATTTTATGGTATAAACATCAGCGAATATCGATCATATTAACCACTCTTGTAGTAGCTATTTATATTTTTTTAAATCCCATCAAAGCGCAGTATCGTGCTTTAGTCTGGGATGGAATTTATAGTAATGAAAGCTTGATTACCAAAACGCAATTATTTATTGAATTAGTAATTAATCACCAAGAAAAAAAATCGGCATCATTTGCTACAGATGATACAGAGGATTTAAATATTGGGAGAATAGCTCATATTGCATTGTTTTCCAAAGTAATTGAAGATACACCCCAAACTGTACCTTACTGGAATGGTGGCAGCTATTTATCTTTGTTAACTAAATTTATTCCGCGAGTTATTTGGGCAAATAAACCACAAGAAACTATTGGCAATCAATTTGGTCAACGCTATCATTTAATTGCCCATTTGAATACTCAGACTTCGGTAAATTTACCTTGGCTAGTTGAACTTTATGCCAACTTTGGAGCTGTAGGTGTATTAATTGGCATGTCATTTTTTGGTGTGTTACTAGCTTTAATCGAGCAACTATTTAATAGCAACAAAATGAACTTAATTGAATGTGTTCTGGGAATTACCGTAATTTTGAATTTAGTCTATCAAGAATCTAATTTTTCTTTGATGATTGGTCGCGTATTTGTAGTGGGAGTTGGATTATATTTTATTGCTAAATTTACTTTGGCTAATAAAATCTATATTAGATAAACATATATAGCAACAAGAACAAATACATAGAATTAGCTCCAAACAATAATGAAAAGTAATCAAAATAGTATTCATTTATGGTTGCCCAATATTTTTGAGTTTAAAGGAGGTATTCAAGTTTATCTGCAAGATGTTTTGCGGGCCTTAGAAATAGAATTACCCGATCGCAATTTTTTGGTACTTGATAAACTCGATCAGGCAAAACCTCAACCAGAGTTTAATTCAGCAAGATTTTCGTTTTTATATAGCGGCAAATTTTCAGGGATTTGGCAAACAATACACTTTACTTTAAACACCATTAAAGCAACTTTAACCAATCGACCACAGCTAATTTTATGTGGTCATCTCAATTTTGCCCCTGTGGCTTGGTTAATTAATCGCTTTACCAATCTTTCTTACTGGATAATTGTTTATGGTGTTGATGCCTGGGAAGTAAAAAGTAAGTGGAAAATTAAAGCCTTACACGAAGCTAGCAAAATTATTTCAATTAGTGATTATACTAGAAGTCGTTTGGTTGAAGAGCAAAATCTATCTCCAGATAAAATTCCTTTATTACCAGTTACTTTTGATGCCAGTCGCTTTCAAATTGCTGCTAAACCTGATCGCTTGCTGCAACGTTATAACCTAATACCCGAACAACCAGTTATTCTTACTGTTGCCCGATTAGCCGAAGCTAAAAGACATAAAGGCTACGATCAAATATTAAAAGCTTTACCTGAAATTCGTCAGACTATCCCTAATGTTCACTACATCATCGTGGGTAAAGGAAGCGATCGCCCTCGCATTGAAAAGCTGATCGCCGAGTTGGATTTAAAAGACTGCGTTACTCTAGCTGGCTTTATTCCTGATGCAGAGTTAAACGACCACTATAACCTCTGTGATGTGTTTGCGATGCCCAGTAAAGGCGAAGGCTTTGGCATTGTCTATTTAGAAGCTTTAGCCTGCGGTAAACCAACCCTGGGAGGCGATCGCGATGGGGCAAGAGATGCTTTGTGTCAGGGTGAATTAGGGGTTTTAGTCAATCCAGATGACATAGGTGCGATCGCGCAAAATTTAATTCAAATTTTACAAGGTACTCATCCTCATCCTTTAATTTATCAGCCAGAGATTTTAAGACAAAAAGTAATTGATACTTTTGGATTTGCTCAATTCCAAAAAACACTGAAGAAACTGATGAAAGATTATCTCAACGAGGTTAACTAAATTAATGAAAGTACTGCACGTTATACCTTCTATTGCACCTCTTAGGGGAGGTCCTAGTCAAGCAGTGTTGGGCATGGTTAAAGCACTAAGAATGCAGGGAATTGATGCCGAAATAGTCACTACAAACGATAATGGCAACCATCTTTTAGACGTACCTTTGGGCGATCGCATTATTTATCAGGATGTTCCAATCTGGTTTTTGCCGCGTTTTGCTTTACCCCTGAAAGAGTTTATTTTTTCGGCTGGATTAACTAAGTGGTTGTGGCAAAATATTAGCAATTACGATTTAGTCCATATTCACTATCTTTTTTCCTATGCTTCTACCTGTGCGGGAATATTTACCAGACTCAATAAAATTCCCTATGTAGTTAGAACTATTGGTCAGCTTACACCTTGGGCATTAACTCAAAGTCGCCTCAAGAAACAAATCTACACCTCATTAATTGAACGGCATAATTTAAATAGTGCAGCAGCAATACACTCCACAGCATTGGGTGAAGCGGTCGATGTGCGTAATTTTGGCATCAAAACTCCAACTATTACCCTTCCTTTGGGCGTAGAACAACCAGCAATATTGCCAGAAGCTAAAGCAGAAATTCGTAGTCAATATAATATCCCTGCAAACCAACCAATCGTTTTATTTCTATCCCGCCTGCACTATAAAAAACGTCCCGATTTGTTAATCGAATCTTTAGCAGAATTAAACAAACTGGGGCAAGAATTTCATTTAATTATGGCTGGATCTGGGGAAGATGATTATGTAAACCAGCTTCATAACTTAGTTAAAGATCGTGGTTTGGCTGAATGTACTTCTTTTGCAGGTTTTGTATCAGGCAGAGATAAAAATTTGCTTCTACAGGGCGCAGACATTTTTGCCTTGCCATCTTTTTCCGAAAACTTTGGCATTGTAGTTGCTGAAGCTGCGATCGCTTCTTTACCAATTATCATTACTCCAGGGGTGCAAATCGCTGCCGACATAGCGGCTGCTAATGCTGGATTAGTAGTCGAAGGAAAAGAAGAGTTGATGCAAGCACTAAATCGATTAATAAATTCACCCGAATTGCGATCGCACATGGGCAAAAATGCTCAAGAGTTAGCCAGTAAAAGATATTCTTGGTCAGCAATTTCAACTCAACTAATTCAGTATTATTTCGCTATTATTCAACGCAAGTCTCTCAACGAAGATGTAAATTTAGCAGCAAAACTTTTGACAGATTGATAAATATAAGTTTTGCTATAAAAGTTATTAGGAATATTTGCTTTATGGGAATTGTAGATTATATGAAATAGAAAAAATAATGCGTCACAATTTTTCGTAGGGGCGTTTTGCAAAACGCCCTTACAGATTTTTATATTAATACTTTTTCAAGCAACAAAATTATCGTAATTATAATTATGAAAGTAGCACTTATTTGTGGTGTGTCGGGTCAGGATGGAGCTTATTTGGCTAAGTTGCTGCTGGAAAAGGGTTATCTAGTTTGTGGTACTTCCAGAGATGCTCAAATATCTTCCTTTCGTAATTTACTCCGTTTAGGAATTCGCGAACAGATTAAATATGAGTCTTTAGTGCCGACAGACTTTCGCAGCGTTTTACAGGTAATTAGTAAAATTCAGCCTGACGAAATATATAATCTGGCTGGACAAACTTCCGTTGGTCTATCCTTTGATCAACCAGTAGAAACCTTAGAAAGTATTGCGACAGGAACGTTAAATTTCTTAGAAGCAATTCGCTTTATTGGTGCGCCCATCAAATTTTACAATGCAGGTTCGAGCGAATCTTTTGGTGATATTGGCGATCGCCCTGCGGATGAGAATACTTCTTTTCACCCTAGAAGTCCTTATGCTGTGGCAAAATCTACTGCTTTTTGGCAGGTGGCAAATTATCGTGAAGCATATAGTCTATTTGCTTGTTCTGGCATCTTATTTAACCATGAATCTCCTTTAAGACCGCAAAGATTTGTGACCCAAAAAATTATTGATGCCGTTTGTCGTATAGCCAAAGGTAGCAAAGAACAGTTGCATTTGGGGAATATGTCCGTAATTAGAGACTGGGGCTGGGCTCCAGAGTATGTCGAAGCGATGTATTTAATGATGCAGCACGAACAACCAGATGATTTTATAGTAGCTACGGGACAAAGTTATTCTCTAGAAGAATTTGTCGCCGAAGCGTTTAAATATGTCGGTTTAGATTGGCAAGACCGCGTTACTACTGATGCCAGTCTCTTAAGACCTACCGATTTAGCGATCAGTAAAAGTAATCCTACCAAAGCCAAAGAAAAACTTGGTTGGTCAGCTAAATATAAGATGCCCGATGTCGTCAAAATGATGGTCGATGCCTATTACTAAGATCTATAGATGCAATTGAAATATAAAGGTAAGATGCGGTTTTATCTTGCCCTAGCCAGTCTAACCGTAGTTTTGCTGCTAATCTTTAGCATACCCTTCAAACTCGCGATCGCTCGCTACTTACAGCCTAATCCGCAAGCAATTTTTACCTTGGGCGGCGGTTTAAATCGCGAAGTATTTACTGCCCAATTTGCTCAATCTCATCCTACTTTACCGATTTGGGTTTCTAGCGGTAGCGATCCCAAAATAGCGCGTCAAATCTTTCAAAATTTTGGTGTTGCTGGCAGACAAGTCTACCTAGATCGTCGTGCTACAGATACGGTAACTAACTTTACTACTTTAGTTGCCGACTTTAAGAAAAGACATTTCCGACATATCTATTTAATCACCTCAGATTATCATATGCCGAGAGCCAGAGCGATCGCTTTTGTGGTTTTGGGTAGTCAAGGAATTTTTTGTACTCCTGTGGCTTTAGATACCAATGAATCTCCTGAAGCTAAACTCAAAATTATCCGCGATTTAGGACGCTCTTTTATTTGGCTACTCACCAATCGTACGGGGTCTAGTTTAAATGGCAGGTAGCAGTAAACGGCAATTAAAACGGCAAAAATTCATATGTAAAATTGCGATAATCTATACTAGATAGATAATAAAGACAATTTAAATAACGGCAATAATGCTTGAGTCAATTTCTTTACTTGAACCATTGATGCCTCCTGTTGGTCACAGAAAATTAGAAAATTTGGCATCAGAAATAATAGCAGCGGCAGAAGGGTTGAATCAAAGTGTCCACCCTGTTCTCAGGCAAGAATTAGGAAAACTAGTGCGATCAATGAATTGTTATTACAGTAATTTAATCGAGGGACATCGAACACTACCTACAGATATTGAAAGAGCCTTAAATAACAATTTTGTTAACGATGTGCGAACCAAGAATTTGCAGTTAGAAGCGATCGCCCATATTAAAGTACAAGAGAAAATCGACTTAGATTTAGCACCAGGAACAGTTGCTTCAGAAGAAAGGATCTGTTGGTTGCACCAAGAGTTTGCCAGTCATTTACCAGGATCAATGCTTAATGTCGAGAATAAAGAAGGAACGAAATTTGTCGAGATCATACCTGGACAATATCGAGATGGAAATGTCATCGTCGGCAGGCATATAGCTATTTCAGCTCCCGCCATTGCCTCTTTTCTGACTCGATTTAAACAAGGTTACGATCCAGTAAAACTATCCACTGTTAATGCTGTCATTGCAGCAGCAGCATCACACCACAGATTACTGTGGATACATCCTTTTTATGACGGCAATGGTCGAGTAAGTCGTTTGTTTTCTCATGGCTATTTAAAGGAGATTGGAATCGGCAATAGTTTATGGTCTATAGCCAGGGGTTTATCTCGTAATATCGACGATTATAAAAAGTTTTTGGCATTAGCAGACTTGCCACGTTGGAATGATCTTGACGGACGGGGAAATCTAACTACCAAAGGCTTGATAGAATTTTGTGATTTTTTTCTCAATATTTGTTTAGATCAAATTCGGTTTATGTCAGCCTTAATCGAGCCAAATAAAATACTAAATCGCATGGAGATATATGTGGAGGAACAAATTAGACTGGGGAATTTGTTACCTAACTCTTTTTTGTTATTAAAACAGCTGTGGTTAGAAGGAGAGACCGCTAAAAATCGCGTACCGCAAATTGTAGGATACAAAGAAAGACAGGCTCGTAATTTGCAAAACAAGCTTATGCAATCTGGGCTAGTGGTAGCCGATGCGATTCGTTCTCCCCTAAGACTTAATTTTCCAATAGAAGTTGCCGAACGTTATTTTCCCTCTTTGTTTTGACACTTCTACTAAAAGCTAATAGCTAAAATCTAAAAATTAATCAATAAAAACACTTAAGCGAAAAATATTATTAAGTAATTTTCGCGACGCTATTTTGTACTTTTATAATATTTTTATTTTTCTCAACAAAACTCGTATAAATACAGTTGGCGATCACTTAATTATCAAGCTAGTTTAAAGCTGTACATATTCGCGTATTTATATTTTAATTTGAGTGGTTTTTACAAGAATGAAACCTTATTGAGCGATTAATTAAATCTCTTATTCGAGTTTATTGTCAGCGAACTATTCTAATTTATTTGTTAATTTAGGAGTCGGTAAAATGAAATTGTTAAATATATATGGTGTGGGAATAGGAGCATTGCTTCTAGGGTTGACTTCAACTCCAGCAATGGCTGTTACGATAGATCTCTTTAGTGACGTTGAGGATTCTAATGGATTTCAATTTGTCTTGGATGATACTGCTGACAACACTCCAGTATTCAACACAGACACCTCTCTGACGGGAGTTATCGGTGGACAAAGAACTATTGAGGTTAATAAGAGATCTGGAATACTACCTGGTTCTAGAAATACTTTTATAGTCAATGAGGCTGCAAAAAATGTCACCTTCTCCTCTGATACCGACGTAAGCTCAGATTTTTCTATTGCCTGGGATGGTAACTATGGCCCAGGCGGTATAGATTTAACTGGTGGCGGTACTCAAAACTTTTTTCTATTGGAGGTTACAAGCAATGATTTAGGTGCGAATTTGGTTTTTGACGTAACCGACATTGACGGAGGTACTTCTAGGATATCCAAATCAGTTGGTGCTGGAGTAACAGGAGATCAATTCTTTAGCTTTGCTAGTGCCACAGGCGGTGGTGATTTGACAAAAGCTAGTTCGATCAAACTGAGTTCTACCAATACAACAGCAAGTTTGGATATGAGGTTTGCTTTTGTTGATACCGCAGCAGCAGTACCTTTTGAATTTAGTCCAAGTATGGGGATTCTTTTCTTTGGTGGTTTGTTTGGTGTCCATCGTCTAAAGAAAAGACTTAAAAGTTGTTAATTTGCAACTCTGGCGATTATTTTTGGCATTGCTAAATCGAATAATTTCGTCCCTTCTATCTCCAACTCTAGGGACGAAAGTAAACTCTCATACTAAATCCGATTGATCAAGTAGGGGCGATTCGCGATGCGAAGCGAGTCCTTTAGGGCGAATCGCCCCTACGACTCTGACTTCTGACTTACCTAACTTTAAAATGTTCTATCCGAACAGGATTTAGTATTATAGGGATTGGCAATCTCCTGATAAGCTCGTGCTGATAGTTGGACATCTTTGCTGAGCCACCAAATTAAAACATGAGTATCCAAGAGAAGTTGCACTATTCTTCTTCTCCTATAAATTAAGCTAAAAGTTGGGGTGGAAGTTCTTCATCAAAATCATCCGCCATAGTTACTTTGCCTTCCCAGCCTCCAGGGATTCTAGGTTTTTGTTCTTCTTGATAGGGAATCAGCTTGACTAAAGGTTTTCCTGCTTTGGCAATAATAATTTCTTCTCCTGCTAATGCCGACTCAATTAATTTTGATAGTTGAGACTTTGCCTCGTGAATATTGGCTATTTTCATTTATTTAATTAGTTTGACTAAACTTAGCTAAATCTAACAGATAATCTTCTAGTTCAAACTTCAAACTTCATACTTCATACTTAAATTTACGGGTTTGTACCTAAAGTTTATTGAGCTTTTTTGGGAATACTGAGAACAGTATTTTCTCACTGTGTTTTTGGTACTGAGTATTAAGTAAAAATGACTAATATATCAAGTCTATGGTCAAGGAAAGGTAAGCAGGCTTTTTCGCAATCTCTACAGAATAAAATGCCTAATTCAGATGAAGTATCCGCTAAGTTTAATCTTTTAATCATTACACAGTTTTTTCCGCCAGATTATGCAGCCACAGGTCAATTAATTCAAGAATTAGCCCGTAATTTGGGCAAAAATAATGTTCAGGTAAATATATTTACGGGGCAACCTGGATATGCTTTTGAGCAAACTCAAGCACCTAGCAAAGAAAGAAAAGAAGCTGTCAATATACACCGCTCAAAAACGGTACAGTTATGCTCATCGAGAATTCGTGGTAAAACCTTTAATGGAATTGTTTTTACTCTTAGATCGGCTTGGCATATTTTACTCAATGCTCGCCAAAATGATTGTGTATTGTTAACCACCGCGCCACCTTTTCTGTCAATTATTGGTTATTTTGCTAAGTTATTTTTTGGTCTGGAATATATTTGTTTGATTTATGATTTATATCCCGATGTTGCTGTCGAATTAAATATAGTTTCCGAGAAGAGTTTAATTACTAAGTTTTGGCATAAGGCAAATACGATTGTTTGGCGAAATAGCAAACAGCTAGTGGTTTTAAGCAATACAATGAAGGATAGAATTATTGCCAAAAATCCTGAAATTTCTGACAAGATTTCGATCATTCATAATTGGGCAGATGCTGACCTGATTAAACCAATAACTAAGCAGGAAAACTGGTTTGCTTGTGAGCATGGCATAGACCGTAAATTTACTGTTTTATATTCTGGTAATTTAGGTCGCTGTCATGATGTAGATACTATTTTGGGCGCGATTAAATTACTTAAAGATAAGCCAGTGCAGTTTGTCTTTATTGGTGCAGGGGCTAATCATGAAATATGTCGCCAAACTATTGCCGATTTGAACTTAAACAACTGTATTTTCTTGCCCTACCAAGATAAAGCTAATTTGCCTTATTCTCTCACAGCTTGTGATTTAGCCTTGGTAACGATCGCCCCTGGTTTAGAAGGAGTAGTTGCCCCCAGCAAAGTATATGGCATTATGGCCGCGGGAAAAGCGATCGCCGCTATTTGTGAACCTTATTCATATCTGCGTCAGTTGATTGCCGATGCTAAGTGTGGTGCGTCTTTTAAAAATAATCATAGTGAAGATTTAGCAGAGTTTATTTTATTTTTGTCTGCCGATCCCGATCTAGCCAGCAAAATGGGCAAAGCAGGACGTAGCTATATGAAAGAGCATTTTACCCCACAAATCATTGCTAATCAGTATTGCGAAGTTCTTGGTGTGACTCAAGATCAAGCGGTAAGGTAATGGATTAGTTAGTTTTTAAAGTAGCAAGTACCGCTGCGCGACGCGAAGGACGCGATATGCGGAGCGGTGACGCGACGTAAGGAGCTAATCCTAAGGACAGTTAATGCCAAAGGCCTTTGACATTTTGGCGAGTAAAAATCTGTGGCGATCGCGCTATGTGCCGAGCATAAATTAACCCCACGTAAAACCAAAGTTGCTGGTGAGCTGCTCAAAAATGAGTTTAATATCTTAGAATGAAAAAAATATATCAATAAACTTTGATGCAACAAGTTATTATTCAAGACTCTACTCAAATCTGGGCAGGTTTTCGCGCTCTTTCTGATCCTCTTAGAATAGAAATTATTGAACTACTGAGTTCTCAAGAACTTTGTGTATGTGAACTATGTGAAAAACTTGCGGTGAGCCAATCTAAATTATCTTTTCATCTCAAGAATCTCAAAGAAGCTAAATTAATTCTTTGTCGTCAACAGGGACGTTGGATGTATTATAGTCTCAACTTGGCTCAATTCGTCACCCTGGAAAGCTATTTGGCCCAATACCGACGTTTTGGCGACATATTACCAGCGAGAAGCTGTAAGTAGTTCTTCCTGGTCTCTCATTTTAATATTCATTGATAAATGATAAATGATAAGGGATCGCTCATCTTAGCAGCAAAACCAAGAATATGGCGATCGCTACCATCAAAGCAGCTATTAATTAAACCTAGAGCCAAATACTGAACAATTAACAATAAAAATTCCTAAACTTTGCCTATTATTTCCATTGAAATTAAGATAAGCAGCGGAATTTTCGAGAGTTGAAAGTAATTAAAACTTGCAGCGAGTGTACTTAAATACCAATGATTCGGATATCACGCCTGTGCTAAGCATCCCTTATTGCTGCTGCCTTCCGGCTCTGACAAGGTTCGGGCGTTAATACCGCATGAGTCCGAATCACTATCTAGCATAACATATTTGAATATGACTCTAAGATTTAATTTTGCCAAAGCGTCGCTCGCGCCGTTGATAGGTTGCTAAGGCTTTATGAAACTCAACTCGATCAAAGTCTGGCCACAAAGTAGTAGTAACATAAATTTCAGCATAAGCCATTTGCCAAAGTAGAAAATTGCTGATTCGCATTTCGCCACTAGTACGAATTAAAAGATCGGGATGGGGAATGCCTTTGGTATAAAGATGTTGTTCAAATATCTCTTCGTTAATTTCAGCAGCTTTTAAGTACCCTTGTTCTACTTTAGTAGCGATCGCTTGACAAGCCTGAATAATTTCATGTCTACCACCATAGTTAGTCGCTACGGTAAATTGAATTCCCTGATTATTTTGAGTATCTTCCATCGAGCGAGCGATTTCTTGGCTGAGAGAGTTAGGTAAATCCAGCAAATTACCAACAAAACGAATTTTGACGTTTTCTTGTTTCATCTCCTGTAATTCCCGTCGTAAAACTCGCTCAAACAAGGTCATCAGAAACTGCACCTCGCCGTGTGGTCGCCCCCAATTTTCCGTTGAAAAAGCATAGGCAGTCAAAGCAGGGATGCCCCAGTCTTTACAGCAGCGTAGCAAATCCTTCAAAGCATCTACGCCCTTCTGATGACCGAGAAGGCGAGATTTACCCTGGTTTTTAGCCCAGCGACCATTTCCATCCATGATTACCGCCACGTGTTGTGGCAGAAGATTTCTGCTTAAATCTGTGGGTAGTTGTTGCAAAGTGACTGGTTCTATGCTCATCTTTAAATAGGACTCGACAATGCTGAATGATAAACATAAGCTATAAAAAGAATTTAATCTACACTCTAGGTTTACTGCTTTTTATTTGGAAACTAACGAAGCTTCGCTTTAGGTAATGCACCACAGCGCAAAAGCACTAAGTTTAGGCTATTCCAGTTGTAAAAACTATTAACCTCTGGAGAAGTCTTATCGTTTTTTCTTAGGAGAATTTGACGGCAACAAACGTAAAACTCGCTCTAGGAGTATTTTGCTTTGGAAACCAATTTTACGACTAAAACGTACCGCATCTCGTTCAACTATTGGGGTAAATCTAGCTTGCAACAGCTCTTTTAGTTTACTACTGGTTAGGGGTCTATTTAACGTTCCGTGTTCAGCTAATGAAATAGAACCAGTTTCTTCTGAGACAACAATACACAAACATTTCTCTACTCGTTCAGTAATTCCCATTGCGGCGCGGTGACGAGTTCCCAATTGGCGAGAGGCTGTGCGTTCGGAAAGAGGAAGAATGGCTGCTGCTGCCAAGATTCTCGAACCGCTAATGACAACTGCACCATCGTGTAATAAAGTACTAGTCTGAAAAATAGTTTGCAACAGTTCTTTAGAAACCTCGGCATTTAAAATAACGCCCGCCGATACAAAATCTTCATCTTCTAAAGAACCAGTTGTTTCCATCAGCACCAATGCTCCAGTTCGATTTTGGGATAGCTCTTTGATGGCATCAACAATACGATCAATTACGCTATCCGGTTGAGTCGTCGGTCTACCAGAACCTTGAAACAGTTTCAGAACTTCTCCTCGCCCAATCTGTTCTAGCAAACGGCGAAATTGTGACTGAAAGATAACTGCCATTGCTACAGCAGAACCTAACACCAATTTTTCTAATAAGAACTTGAGTAACTGTAGCTCTAATTGTCCACTGACTACAGTTGCCAGCATCAGGACGATAAATCCTCTTACCATCCATAAACTACGGCGTTCACCCTCGCCGATAATTAACAGCAAGGCGTAGCTAAAGGCTAATACTAAGCCCAAATCGATGATATTAATTAAATCTGGCAACCAGGAAAGAACCTGATTTGAGTCAGGAACCAAACCCGACAATGACATTATTTTAGTTACTTTGCTATGAATGGTTAGCGGAACATAAACCTGAGATTTTTAAGTATTGGATTAGTTTTTAGTACTTAGAATCAGCAAGTTTGAATAGTAGGCTGGCTTCTATACTAAATCTACTCTTTCTGTTTTACCAGTCTTTCGGGTAAGCGATCGCGCTCGATCAAATGATGATAGGTTTCACGTTCAATAATTAAGTTAGCTTCTCCTTCGTAAACGACTACGGCTGCTGGTCTACCAATTCGATTATAGTTGGATGCCATGCTATAGTTATATGCCCCTGTATCCAAAACTACCAAGGTGTCTCCAGGTTCGGTTTTAGGCAGTGCAGCATTTTTAATCACTACATCTCCCGATTCGCAGTGTTTACCTGCTACCGTAACTTCTTCCGTCATGGGTTCAGCCATGCGATTGGCAATCACGGCACGATATACAGACTGGTAGGTAATAGGACGAGGATTATCAGACATTCCTCCATCTACTGCTACATAAATATGATTAGGAATTTCTTTGCGACTGCCGACAGTATATGCCGTAACACAAGCCGAACCAATCAAAGATCTGCCAGGTTCAGCAATTAGCTTGGGTAAAGGTAAACCTGCTTCTGTACAGGCTGTTTCTACCGCTTTGCTTACTGCTTTCACCCATTCCGAGATACTTGGCGGATCGTCAGACTCAGTGTAGCGAATACCTAATCCTCCACCAACATTAAGAGTTGTTACAGGCAAACCGTAACCCTGAGCTTTTTTCAGCCAGTCAACTAGCACCCCTGCCAAGTCTTGATGAGGTTGGCGTTCAAAAATTTGTGAGCCAATATGGGCGTGCAAACCAATACAGCTTATGCTTTCTTGCTGAGAAAGATAGCTAAATACTTCGTCTAGCTGATTGGGATCGAAACCAAACTTACTATCTAAATGTCCTGTGCGAATATACTCGTGAGTATGGCACTCAATTCCAGGAGTAAGTCGTACCATGATTGGGACTGGCTGTTGGCTTCGCTGGGAAGCAATTGGCGCCAAAGTTTTTAACTCTAGCCAATTGTCAACCATAATAGTACAGCCAGTTTTTACCGCCAGTTCTAATTCAGCAGCGGATTTGTTATTACCGTGAAAATAAATTTTGTCTTGGCTTACCCCAGCTTCGAGAGTCGTGTATAGTTCTCCTCCAGATACTACATCAAACCCCAAGCCTTCACTATCAATAATTCGACATACAGCCAGACAACTCCAGGCTTTAGAAGCGTAAATCACCTGAGATTCTCCACTATAGTAAGTGGCAAAACTATCACGATACTGGCTGCAAGCTGTTCTCAGTGTAAATTCATCTAATATATATAAAGGAGAACCATACTGATTGACTAACTGTTGCAGTTCACAGCCTCCAATCTCTAGATGATTGTGGCGATTGACTTTGGCAGTCAAGGGCATTAACTCTTGATTAGGAGAGGGAGGAATTTCTAAACTGGTAATTTGGGGAACATAACGGTGTCCAGTATTGGGTAAACTGCGATCGGTCGAAAGCATAATTCTCTAAGTTGTTGAGAGTAAAATCTGTAATGATTGGCTATTTTCTAGTTTACAGCCCTCTACAGTCAAAAAGTAGCTAAGTTACATCATGTCTAAAAATATAAATTGTTAATATATTGCTTTTAACAATTAGAGATTAGGGAAAGAGTGAAAATTTTAGCAATTAAATTATTAACTGCCACCCAAGTATCTGAGATCGTAGCTTTGGATAGAATTTGTATAGGTGGTTTATGGACAGCAGAAGCTTACCTTAGAGAAATTGATAGTCCCAGAAGTACTCTGCTTGCTTTATATTATGCTGATGACAATGCTTCAGAGTCCCAATATGAGATGATCGGCATGGGTTGTCTGTGGGCAATTGTGGAAGAAGCTCACATTACCTTACTGGGGATTCATCCTAATCATCGACGACAAGGATTAGGAGAATTGCTATTATTAACTTTGTTTGAAGATGCGATCGCCCGCCAGCTAGCATGGGCAACTTTAGAAGTAAACGTCAATAATTTGGCAGGAATTAGTCTATATAAAAAATTTGGCTTTCAGGTTGCAGGAACTCGAAAAGGATACTATCAGCCAGCTGGAGAAGATGCCTTCGTTTTATGGTTAAATGGCTTACAGCAGCCAGAATTTAAATCTAGGTTGTCTCAGTGGCATCATCAATTGCGCGATCGCCTAAGCAAAAATCATTACTATTTGAACTAGCTCAAGATTGGTTAATTTTAATACCGTATTTCCCTCCCATCTAGGCAGAGTCAGTAAACTAAAAGGCTGTGCTAAAATCACCATAATAAGGGCAAAGCAGGTGGATGGAATAAGACATGTTTGAACGCTTCACAGAAAAGGCAATAAAAGTGATTATGTTAGCCCAGGAGGAAGCACGCCGTCTGGGTCATAATTTCGTAGGGACTGAACAAATACTTTTGGGTTTAATCGGAGAGGGGACTGGAGTCGCAGCTAAAGTTCTCAAGTCGATGGGAGTTAATCTCAAAGATGCTCGGATTGAAGTTGAGAAAATTATCGGGCGCGGTTCGGGTTTTGTGGCAGTTGAAATCCCCTTTACTCCAAGAGCCAAAAGAGTTCTAGAACTATCTTTAGAAGAAGCACGCCAGTTAGGACACAACTATATTGGCACTGAACATTTACTTTTAGGGTTAATTAGAGAAGGTGAGGGAGTTGCTGCCAGAGTCCTCGAAAACCTGGGCGTAGACTTGTCGAAAGTCCGCACCCAAGTAATTAGAATGTTAGGAGAAACTGCTGAAGTGGCTGCTGGTTCTGGCGGTACTCAAGGCAGAAATAAAACGCCTACTCTGGATGAATTTGGCTCAAATCTGACACAGATGGCAGCGGAAGGAAAACTCGACCCTGTAGTCGGTAGACAAAAAGAAATTGAGCGAGTGATTCAAATTCTCGGTCGCCGCACCAAAAACAACCCTGTTTTAATTGGTGAACCAGGAGTGGGCAAAACTGCGATCGCCGAAGGATTAGCTCAACGTATTGCCAATAGAGATATCCCAGATATCTTAGAGGAAAAACGAGTAGTTACTCTCGATATTGGTTTATTGGTAGCTGGTACTAAATACCGTGGTGAATTTGAGGAACGTCTCAAAAAAATCATGGATGAAATTCGTCAGGCTGGAAATGTAATTCTGGTAATTGATGAGGTACATACTTTAATTGGTGCTGGTGCAGCCGAAGGCGCGATCGATGCCGCCAATATCCTTAAGCCAGCTTTGGCAAGGGGTGAGTTGCAGTGTATCGGTGCGACTACCCTAGACGAATACCGCAAGCACATCGAACGAGACGCTGCTTTAGAGCGTCGTTTCCAACCTGTACAGGTTGGCGAACCCACGGTAGATGAAACCATCGAAATCCTCTATGGTTTGCGCGAGCGTTATGAACAACACCATAAGTTAAAAATATTAGACGAAGCTTTAGAAGCAGCAGCCAAGCTGTCAGATCGCTATATTAGCGATCGCTATCTACCCGATAAGGCGATCGACTTAATCGATGAGGCTGGTTCGCGCGTCCGTTTGATTAATTCTCAGCTTCCGCCAGCCGCCAAAGAGTTGGATAAAGAACTGCGGGAAATTCTCAAGCAAAAAGACGACGCGGTAAGATCTCAAGACTTCGATCAGGCTGGGGAACTGCGCGATCGCGAAATGGAAATTAAAGAGCAGATTCGCACTATTGCTTCTAATAAGAAAAACGAAGCAGAAGACAGCGAAGATTCTCCGCAAGTAGATTCTGAGGAAATTGCTCACATCGTTGCTTCTTGGACTGGAGTACCAGTTAACAAGATTACTGAATCAGAGTCGGAAAAACTGATGCACATGGAGGATACCCTTCATCAGCGCATTATCGGACAAGAAGATGCAGTAAAAGCAACCTCACGCGCGATCAGAAGAGCGAGAGTTGGGTTAAAGAACCCCAATCGTCCGATCGCTAGCTTTATCTTCTCTGGACCTACAGGGGTTGGTAAAACCGAGCTAACCAAAGCTCTGGCCGCCTACTTCTTTGGTTCAGAAGACGCAATGATTCGTCTTGATATGTCTGAATACATGGAACGCCATACGGTTTCTAAACTAATTGGTTCTCCTCCAGGATATGTCGGCTATAACGAAGGTGGACAGCTCACCGAAGCGGTGCGTCGTCGTCCTTATACCGTGGTGCTATTCGATGAGATCGAAAAAGCGCACCCCGACATCTTCAATATGCTGTTGCAAATTCTTGAAGATGGTCGCTTAACTGATGCCAAAGGTAGAACAGTAGATTTTAAAAATACTTTACTGATTTTGACCTCGAACATTGGGTCAAAAGTGATTGAAAAAGGTGGTGGCGGTCTTGGTTTTGAGTTTGCCGACGACCAAGCAGAAGCGAAATACAATCGTATTCGTTCTTTGGTAAATGAAGAGCTAAAAAGCTACTTCCGTCCTGAGTTCCTCAACCGTCTCGATGAAATTATTGTCTTCCGTCAGTTAAATAAAGACGAAGTCAAAGAAATCAGCGAAATCTTACTCAAAGAAGTGTTCCAACGCTTAACCGAGAAAGAAATTACTCTCGAAGTTACCGATAAATTTAAAGAGCGTTTAGTAGACGAAGGATACAACCCCTCTTACGGTGCGCGTCCTTTGCGTCGAGCAATTATGCGTCTTTTAGAAGATGTCCTAGCTGAAGAAATTCTTTCGGGTCGTCTGGGTGAAGGAGATACTGCAACGGTAGATATCGACGCAGAAAACAAGGTAGCGATCATACCTCAAAAAGAAAAGGTAGAATTACTTCCTTCTTCGTAATTGATCAATAACAATTAAAGAACTAACTAATTTATATTTAGGTAGAGATGGCTACATCTCTACCTTTTTTAGGCGATCAAATCAATCCAACTGGGATTAATAGCTAATTTGCAGAGTAACCGAAGCGTCGATAGTTTGTTCTCCTCCGATGATTGGCGTGCTAGCTTCAGCACTTGCTTTATTAGCTAGATCAGCTTGCCTAAACATTGGTTGAGGGATGCTAGCTTGATTAATTTGAATGTTGACAATCTCTTTGGGAGTAAGGTTGAGAGTTTTCAAGACAGTATTTGCTAAAGCCTGGGCATCTAAAGTGGCTTTTCGTAGCGATTCTTGCTGTGCGGCAGAAATTGCGGCATCAGTAGCAGTAAAACTAACCTGATTAATCCGCGTTGCTCCAGCTTGGACTGTTTGATCTAATATATCGCCCACTAGATCTGTTGGGAGGCGAAAACTGACCGTGTTTGTGCCAATATAACCTGATAGTTTGCTTTGATTATCACTATAGTCATAAGTTGGCTGTAGCTGAACACCAGTGGTTTGCAACTGTTCAACATTGCGAGAGTTAAGAAAATCCACTACGGCTGATGTCCTTTGAGCAATTTGTTCCTGTACTTCTATGGCTGTTTTGCCAGTGATTTCCACTCCTAGTTCTATTTGCGTGAGAGTTGTGGGGATTTTTTGGCTTCCTTGTCCAGTGACTTGCAAAGTTGATAACAATTCTTCGGCACTGATAGCTGGCCTAGTCAAAATAAAACCCAAAATACCAAAGATAAACAAGGCAGTTCCCAGACGTTGATAAAATGTATAACGATTCATTTAAATGATTGGAGATTTGACTGATTATTAACCCAATTATTGACTAACTTAAGTTACTTTTAGTTGCCAAAGTTAATTAGCAGATTTTTCTGGCTCATTATTTTGAGACTCAGAAGTAGAATTAGGGCTAGCATTTAGCAACATCGACCAGCCAGTTTTAATTTCTCATAATGTTTTGAATATTATGCTGAATTTCTGCCCACTGGCGAGGAAAGCGATCTTGGTCGTAGACAAGTAAGGCTTTATTGAGAAAAGCGATCGCCTTTTGCTTATTTTCTGCTGCGGCACCTTTGAGCCGATGACGATAAGCGCCACCTAGATTGTTATTTAACATTGCCCAGTTGTAAGGAAATTTTTCGAGAGTATGAATTGAGAGGGCGTTTTGGTAGTGAGAAATCGAGCGTTCGATGTTGTTTTCTTGGTTGCCACTAATGCGAGATTGAAAAGCATTACCTAGGTTATTCTGCAACATTGCCCATTGATGAGGATGAGCAGCCAATGTGTAGATTGTTAAAGCCTGTTCTAAATGATTAATTGCCGTTTCGATATTGTCAGCTTTATCTCCGACCAAACGGTTAGGATAAATGTCTCCTAAGTTGTTGTGGGAGGCTGCCCAATCTTGAGGATAATCGTCTAAATTGTGAACTGATAAGGCGCGGTTGTAACAAGAGATCGCCTGTTCAATATTTCTAGCGCGATCGCCTTTAACTCTATGGGCGTGAGCAATGCCTAGGTTACGCTGTGTGTTTCCCCAAATATAAGGATATTTGTCCTGAGTGATGATTTCTAATGCTAGCTGATAACAAGCGATCGCCTGTTCAATATTGCTGGAGCGATCGCCTAAAATACGCTCGCGCAAAGCATTACCCAAATTAGACTGAATCATCGCCCAATCTTTAGGGAATGCCGTTGGCGGATAGGCTTTTAAGGCTGCTTGATAGGCAACGATTGCTAATTCAAGGTTGTTAGATTTATCGCCTGCGGGATAGGTGCTGATTAAATTACCGAAATTAATTAAATCATTGGCGATCGCTTTGACTTGATTTGGCTCGACCGTTGAAATTGTCTCGTTTGCCCAATATTGAAGAATTTTAGTGGTATTTTGGTCTAACTTATCTTGATTTTCGCGAATTAGCGCATACACCTTGTCTGGTGCCAGACGATTCGATATTTGTTGCAGCAAAATCATTAAAAACTCAAAATACTCTTGCCGTCGATTAGAAGAAGCAGGGGTTGTTTTTGACTGTAGTAACTTACCTGCCAAATTAATTAACCGTTCGGCAGCAGCAAGATCTCCTGAGCGTCTCAAATTTTCTCCCACGGACATCAAATAGCTAATAAACTCTTGATTGACTAACTCAGAATGAGCCTGCAAAATATTTATTTCTTGCTCTTGAGGATTGCTGAGTAAAATATCGATCAGTTTGAGGTAAGGACGTTCTAATTTGCTCATGGGAAATCAAGACTAAATTAAGATCGGCTTTATCTTACAACCGTATAATATATCGGACTCTATTCCTAAGATCTGTATCCTGTGACTGTTAATAAAAAATCATCTCCTTCGGTAAGTAGTATCGCTAAACTAGTGGCGATCGCTACTGTGGCAAGTAAACTATTTGGTTTAGTACGTGAGCAAGTATTAGCCGCAGCGTTTGGCATTGGGGCTGTAATTAATGCCTATGCCTACGCTTACATTGTTCCCAGCTTTTTCTTAGTCATGCTGGGAGGAATCAATGGTCCTTTTCACAGTGCTTTAGTTAGCGTACTAGCCAAAAAAGATAAATCTGAGGCGGCACCAATTGTTGAAACAGTCACTACTTTGGTTGGCCTTGTCTTATTGATCATAACGGTAATTATTATCATCTTTGCCAGTACGATTATTAATTTATCAGGCTCAGAATTAGCTTTAGAAACCAAGACATTAGCTGTGCTGCAATTAAGAATTATGGCTCCCCTCGCTTTACTAGCTGGGTTAATTGGGATTGGTTTCGGTACTTTAAGCGCAGCCGATAGTTATTTGCTGCCCAGTATTAGTCCTTTATTATCCAGCGTGACTCTTACTCTGGGCGTTGCCTGTATTTTAGGAAAATTTGGCAGCGATCGCCTAGACACTCCTCAATATTTTGAGCTGGGCGCAATTGTTTTAGCTGGTGCAACCTTGGGCGGAGCAGTTTTACAGTGGTTAGCTCAGTTAATTGTGCAATGGCGATTTGGCATGGGAACACTACGCCTGCGTTTCAATTGGCGTATTCCTGGAGTCATGGATGTATTTCGGGTAATGACTCCTGCGGTAGTATCTTCAGGAATGTCTTATGTTAATCTCACCATAGATTTACTGTTTGTTTCAGGAATTGCTGGGGCAGCGGCAGCAATCCAAAAAGCCAACTTTATTATGTTGACTCCTGTAGGAATCATTTCTAATGTAATTTTAGTTCCTTTCTTACCAGTATTTTCTCGTTTAGCTGCTCCCGAAAATTGGCAAGAATTAAAAATAAGAATACGTCAGGGGCTATTCTTGGGGGCATTGAGCTTACTCCCTTTGACAGCAATCTTCATGTCTTTAGCACTACCAGTTGTCAAATTTGCCTTTGAGCGTGGTCGATTTGACTCAGAAGCTTCTCAATTTGTCGCTTCTTTGTTGTTTGTTTATGGCTTTGGCATGGTTTTTTATATGGCGCGGGATGTCTTAGTCAGAGTCTTTTATGCTTTAGGAGACGGTAAAACTCCTTTTAAAATAAGCATTATCAATATTTTATTAAATGCGTTGTTAGATTACCTGCTAGTTGATGCTTTTGGTGCGCCTGGATTACTGATGGCGACTATTGGGGTAAATATTATTTCGATGTCAGTCTTTATTTGGATCTTACACCATCGCTTAAATGGTTTGCCTTTAATGGAATGGGGTAGAGATATTACTGGTTTATTGATAGCTACTGCTGCGGCAGGATTTGCTAGTTATGGTGTAAGTCAAGGCTTAGAAAAAACAATCGGTAACGATAATTTATTCTTATTGCTGATTGAATTAAGTGTTGCCAGTGGCATAGCGATCGCGACTTTTGGTTTAATTGCCATGCAGCTAAGATTACCTGAATTAGAGATATTAACTAGTAAAATTCGACAAAAGTTGGGCAGGTAAATCGGTTTACTTATTCAAGAATAAGTAAGGAAGAAAATCGCAGCGCGATCGCTTTGTTCTTCTTCCCTCATCTCTTTGTTACTTGCCCATCCCTAGCTGTTGGGCTTTTTGGTAAACTTTGCCCTCGGTTAACAGCGAAGGAGCAATGACTACATCTACCTGCTGCATTTCTTTGAGGTCTTTTGCTCCCAAAGTTCCCATGCTGGTTTTGATTGCACCAAGCAGGTTGTGTGTCCCGTCGTCGAGTTTGGCAGGACCAACCAAAATTTCTTTGATAGTTCCTGTCGTTCCCACTTTAATCCGAGTACCACGGGGCAATACGGGGCTAGGGGTTGCCATTCCCCAGTGAAAATCTCCGCCAGGGGCTTCTGCGGCACGGGCAATCGGCGAGCCAATCATCACGGCATCAGCACCACAGGCTAAGCATTTACAAATATCTCCTCCAGTGACAATACCGCCATCAGAAATCACCGGCACATATTTACCCGTTTCAGCATAATAATCATCCCGTGCAGCAGCACAGTCAGCAGTCGCAGTCGCCTGGGGAACACCTACCCCCAAAACGCCACGAGAGGTACAGGCAGCACCAGGGCCGATGCCGACTAATACTCCCGCAGCACCAGCTTTCATTAGCTTGAGAGCGACTTCGTAGGTGACGCAGTTGCCTAATACTACGGGCATTGGCATTTCCTGGCAAAAAGCAGCTAAATCTAGAGGCGCGATCGCTTCTGGAGACAGATGATCGGTAGACACTACCGTAGCTTGAATAAAAAGCAGATCTGCTTCTGCTTCGGCAACAATTTTGCCGTACTTACTGGCTCCTGCGGGAGTTAAGCTAACTGCGGCGATCGCATCTTGGCTTTTGATTTCTTGAATTCTTTTCGTGATTAGTTCTGGTTTTATTGACTCTGCATAAAGTTGCTGCATCAAACCAACAAAATCATCATTTCCCACCGACTCAATTTTACTTAAAATTGGTTCAGGGTCTTCATATCGAGTTTGTATCCCTTCTAGGTTTAATACGCCAATCGATCCTAACTGTGATAGTAAAACTGCCATTTTGACATCAACCACGCCATCCATTGCACTAGCTAGGATCGGTATTTCGCGGTTGATTCCGCCAATTTCCCAGGTAGTATTTGCCAGACTAGGGTCTAGTGTACGCACTCCAGGAGAAAGTGCTATTTCATCAAATCCATAGGCTCTACGAGCCTGTTTTCCGCGACCAATTGATATTTCCACGCTGCTTGATTCGTTCCCAAAGCTTATTAGCTTAGGCTATCAAATTTTATACATCTTTGAAAATAAATCAAAGCTAAAAGTTTTTTGGCTGTTAGCTTTAGATATGCTTAACTGCATAAACAATTTAAGCCAGCCAGTATTTTCCTCAAATCTTCTTTTTCTAGTTGAGCGATTTTTTTGCCTAACCTTTAATTGCTCAAGGTACGTATCTGGGAAATTTTAATCCAAGACTGTTTGGGTAAAAGGCCTAGTCGTTATGCTTTGTACATGGCAACCTGGTGGACATTCATTTTTATCCTGTTATCAAGTCTTTTTATGAACGATTACTTCAAAAAGGTAGTATGAAATATCTAAATGTTTACTACAAACAGAGCATTTAAAATAAAGTCTCATCCTGTTACAGATGCGATCGCCATGCCCACCCTACCAAACCTTATTTTGACAAACTATCAAATTATCGATCTTTTGAGCTTTATTTTTTCTAATAGCCACTATAGTTCTCGTACTCTACAAATAGTAGTTTGCTATCGACCACATGAGAAATATTCGGTTAATATATTTGCGCTCTTACAGTTCAAGCCTTACTGAATTGATAATTTGGGATGGGTTTCCCTGTAACTATAGAATAAAGAACAGCAGGATCTAAATCTGCTCCATTTTTCCAATAAATTGTTCCCCATTCAGGATTTATTTGGACAGTTTTAAAATAATCCAAATTTTGCAAAGGAGCAAAAATATCTTGAAATTCAATTAATTTATTAATATCTACTATTCCCTCTGCGCCATCTTCAAATTTGAGGTAGATTTGATAATTTTCTATGTATTTGACTTCTATAATATCTTTGAGCATCATTTACTCCAATGGTTGAACATGATTCAAAGATTGTTTCTGCATCTTGTATCCGTGAGATCGCTTGGTTATATTTTAAACCTACATTTGCTTGCTTTCTTTATAATCTTTAAAGCTTTTAGGCTGGATAAATTCGGAGACGACGATTTGGTTCGTCGCCAAAGCTATCCGACTGTAGACGATAGTGTTCGATTAATTCATGCTGCATTTTGCGTACTTTGGCCGATCGCGGTAGTAACTCTACAGGTTGACCTTGGGGAATTACAATTTGCTCTACGGCTAATCTTGCCTCTTCTAAAGCTTCGATCTCATCATCACTTCCTGCTTTACTAAATAGGCGTAAGTCCGTTGCTTCGGGAACATTAGGATCGTCTAGGTTAAGTATCTGGCGAAATATGCGAGTAATTTGAGGAATACTATTAGATTTGACCGTATAAATTGGAATATGGCGATCTTGAGCAATGTTACGCAGTTTAGCATGATGCTTGATTTGCGATCGCAATGCTACCACTGCATCTGCCTCATCTAGATCTTTAGTCAACATGATCGGCAGATCTAATACCTCAATCACCTGATCGATTTGAGAACGACCAATACCATAGGCATAGATATAAACCGGCCAATCTTCTCCATTAGGACCAGGAGTACGTAGTTTTTGACTGTTGGGTTCTTTGGTCTGCCAAGAAAATTCTAACATCGTGCCAAAGTCGGAACTATCTCGGTTTGATTTGCCTCCGCTTAGTGCCACAGGGGTCATTTTTCCCGAGGCTCTTAAACCTTGAGGATATAAAGGCGTAACTCCGTTGGTATTTCTCGCAGGTAATGGCTTAAAAGGCGAGGAGGATTCTTCGTGAATAATGGAAACTTCACCGCTGTCGTCTACGGTTCGCACTTGGGCGGGTGGCTCAATACCTCGCAATAGAGTATCAATCGTAGCTGAGACATCGTCGTGTACGACCCAACGTTGCCGTTCTAGCATCTCTACAGCGATCGCAAAGGTTGGAGGTGCTTTTCTTTCCAGGACGGTCTTCTGTGTCCTTCTGCGTCGAGCTTCGTCGTCTCCTAAAGTCACGCTTTGAATCCCACCGACTAAATCGGACAAGGTCGGGTTTTTGATTAAGTTTTCCACAGTATTACCATGAGCCGTACCTACTAGCTGCACTCCACGTTCAGCAATAGTTCTGGCTGCCAACGCTTCGAGTTCTGTCCCGATTTCATCGATGACAATTACTTCGGGCATATGATTTTCTACCGCCTCAATCATTACCTGATGCTGTAGTTCAGGACGGGCTACCTGCATTCGACGGGCGCGACCAATGGCAGGATGAGGAACATCGCCATCTCCCGCAATTTCATTAGAGGTATCAATAATCACCACTCGTTTTTCGAGATCATCGGCTAAAACTCTGGCAATTTCTCTTAAAGCCGTAGTTTTACCAACCCCTGGACGACCCAGAAGCAAAATTGATTGCCCTGTTTCTACTAGGTCACGAATCATCACAATCGTGCCGAAAATAGCTCGACCAATACGACAGGTCAGACCGATAATATCTCCGGTACGATTACGAATAGCACTAATTCGGTGTAGCGTCCGTTCTATCCCAGCGCGGTTGTCGCTGCTGAACATTCCTACCCGTTCGATACAGTGCTGTATTTCTTCTTTGGTTACGGGTTCTTCGCGAATATAAGTAACGCGATCGCTAAAACGAGCTTCTGGTGGTCTACCTAAATCTAAAACTACTTCAATTAAATTATCACCGTCTGACTGAAGATGTTCATCTAGTTTGGAGCGAATTGATTCAGGAAAAATAGTAAGTAACTTATCTAAATTATCGGTCACTTGCATCCGATGAGAAGCTATATCTGACTGCATTTCAAAAATATATTTGGTTAATAAATTGAACCTCCCTCGCCAGAGACGAGGGATTCCCATTTAGACTCTTATCTAGACCAAAGTCCCCGACAGACCGCCATTACTGGGCTGTTTGTTTTACTTCCACGGGCGCACCGACCGCAGAAGGATTTAAATATTTTAATTATTTTTTTTAGCTTATGGTTTTACATTTAACTAGTCGCGTCACCGTTACAATTTCTAGGGTGATATTTGTCTCGACGTACTAAAAACAGGTAGCTAATACCATATTTAAATTGCACATTACTGCTATTTGTAATAGCAGACATTAGTAGAATTCGCTACACCCTGCCCAAAATTCATCCCGTCAGTAAAACTGAGGGTCTTCTTTTGGAAGAGAGATAAAAATTGAACGAACAATTGAACAAAAACTGGTAGCTAATGGCTGTTTTTGATTTGACTTACTAGCTTTTTGGCAGTGCCTACAGCTTCTTGTAGTAGCTCTCGATTTTGTTCTAGCTTTAAATTAAGCTGATTCATTGGTTGACTGTTAAAATTAGCTGGTTTTTCTGGCAGTTCAGTTGTTTCTAACTTGGCTATTGTCGATGATAAAATTGCGCGTGCATAGCTTCCATAAGCCAGTCCAGAAACTAATTTAGACGTTGAAGACAAGTCTTGTCGGCCTAGCATTTGCGCCTGTTTTAATTTGTCTACCGTATAGTCGTTAGTTCCTCCTGCTAACTGGATATATCCTGGTAGTTGTGCCTGCAAAACTTTTTGGGCAAAAGCGATCGCAGCATGGGTAGTTCCCTTGCCAATATCCCCACTCATCGAACGTCCATCTGTTTGCCAAATTAGAGGACAAGGCAGAGGACTAATTAACTCATAGAGCGATCGCAAATAATCGATCACATTTTCTCCATCGGTACAGCTAATTGCCAACAGCCTGAGTTGACCGACGATGGGAAAAATCTTCTGCCACACTCGCTGGAAATCATCGTAATGTCCTACTTGTGTGTGAATTTCAATTGCATCTACCGCCATTGATTTTATCCAAGGTACAATTTGTTCCAAACTCGCTACATAAGAATGAGCTACGATTAATTCCTGAGGGCAAATCGGCAGACAGCGACCACAGCCATAGCACAGGCCATCTAAAACTCCCTCCAGGTTGAGATCTATTGCCTCAGCAGGACAGACCTTGACACAAGGTTGTGAACAATCACTGGGACATTGAGTTACGTCAAACTTGGCTTTACGAAAATGAGGATCTTCTCCATCGTTAATGCTGATCATTAACCACGGCAACACGCTTGACTCAGTTTCATTTGATAATTCTTGAGCTGCTTTTATCCCCTCGCGTGCGGCAGCAATTACAGCCTGGTCAGCAGCCACATCTATACAGTCAGCACCAGCTAAACTATAGGCTAAAGCTAGACTCCGAACCGCAGGAAGATGTTGATAGCTAGCTCCACAAATCAGCTTGAACCAGCTACCTTCAATTAATGAATGTAAGGGAGAAGATTGCATCACTCTTACATCCTAATAGTTTGTCAATCATTAGTGTTAGGATTTTTACCCAATTAACAATCTTAGTTACTCTACATAATTATTGAAACATATTTGCAGTTTAAGATACTACAAACAAACTCAATCTGTAATAGCGTTTAGTAAAACCTCTGCCAGAGTTAAACCTTGCATATCATCAATAGTGATGGTATCAACAATGTCAAATTTTGCTCCAGCAGATTCCAATTGATCGTCTAATGCCTTGAGGAATTGAGTTGCTTTGCGATTTTTGCCTACCTGAATTAGAGAAATAGCCAATTCTTCTTTGCGATCTATCTGCCGGGAAGCTTCAATAATTACCCGCATGACGGCTTTATAGTTGTTGGGTTCACCATCAGTAATAACTATAATAGTTTCTCCATTGGCTTTAGCTTCTCCATTGGCTTTACGGTCAAAGTAGTTATCAACGGCATCGGCTAAGACGCTGGCCAAATCAGTGCGTCCCATCGGCTCATTTTCCGTATAAATTTTATTTACCTTGTCGGCAGTAATATTGTCGTAGCGGCGAAAACGGTTAGAAAATAGATAAACCGTAATCCCATCTGGATCTATTTTTTCGCATTCTTTAGCCAAAGCCAAAGTAGAGTCTTGAGCAGATTCCCAGCGAGTTTTTCCGCCTGGGCGATCGTTAATCGACATACTGCCACTTTTGTCGATGATTAAGGTGTAGTCGCGATCTTCCACGATAGAGCTTTCTGCCATGATGTCACAAATTCTTTTAATTCGAGTTTTCTTCATTTAGCCTATTACAAGCTTGAACACTAGTGCCAAAAATCAAAAATTTTCACAGATTTGTTTAACACTATTTGACAACATATTAAGTATTTATACTGAATTAAAATATCTTGATTGTAAACAGATATTGCAACCGTTGGAAAAATATTTGAATATTCTTCTGATTCTGGAAACCTCCGCGATAATCTAAATAACCTAGACATTCACGTATAAACTTTTAGGAGATTTTTAATGGATAACGAGCTGCACAAATATAAGATGATTTGCACTTTGAAATTTGGTGATATTTATGGTCAGATAATCATTTGGTTGATTGTCATCTTTGTTAGCTTAGCTACTACTTTGGCATTGTGGAGCAGCACCAGGCAGATTTATGCTTTAGCTACCGTGGGTATTGTCTTGGTACTATCCTTGCCTTTTTTATTGTTTGCCTTTGTCACAACACTGCTCAATAGAATCGAGTTTGAACCGATGGAAGAAGAACGTTTTAGTCGCCGAACTGTAGTTGGTTCTGGCTCTAAATCCTCAAGCAAAAAATCAGCAGCAGCTAGCTAAGTGAGTGATGAGGGAGTGATTATGAGGGTGGAGGAAATAATTTTATTTAACCAAACCTTAAGCAACAGTATTTCCTCCTCCTTATATCCCTCAATCCTTATTCTTAATATTCTTAATTAAGCTCCCATGCCCGAATACTGCTTCAAACCTTGTCGCCAGAGCCAGCGATTCAGCACAATAAATGCTGTTGTCCAGCCAATCATGATCACAACACTGCTGCCAAAGTCGATAGGTAGTCCCATCAACAACACGGCAGGAAAGTGCATCATGTAAGGAAAAGGAGTCCATTCGACAATTTGCCGAACAGTATCAGGAAAAACCTCTAGTGGTGCAATTGATCCTGAAAGGAAAATATAAAATAAAAACCAAAATTGCTGAATTGCACTAGCTCTCTCTGTCCAAAAAGCTAGCATAGCAAAGGTATATTGAATGGCAAAACGCAGGATAAAAGCCAAGGCGATCGCAACTAACCCTAAGAAGATATTTTTTAGCTGCGGAATCCAAGCAGCATCAGGATAGAGAATAACAAATAAACCGCAAAAAATAGCTATCAGAGGTATGCGAGTCATTTTCTCTGCCACGTGCCTAGCGACATGATGCCAAACAGGGTCAAGGGGTTGCAAAAGACGCAGCGATAGTTTGCCTTCAAGTATTTCTCGCTCAAATTCCCAAATAACCCAAATAGTCGTAAGTTGGCGCACCAAAAATACGCTGAAAAAGTAGCGTGCAAACTCTTGCGGAGTAAAATCAAAATCACCATTTTGAGATGCTTGTATCCATACCCCCATCAAGATAATTGGCAGGGAGTTAGATAATGCCCAAAGAAAAATCTCGGCTCGATACTCCAGCATATGAGCATAGTGAGCCATAAGAATAGTTCTTGCCTTTCTTACATTTAACATAGAAGCTTTTCCCTTTCTCCTTTAAGCTCTTCTTAGTCTTAATTTGTTATTTATCTTACAAGTTTCTAACTTTATAATAAATGCTTATACTTTGGTTCATTTTGTAAAGACTTAACGACTTGTTTAATGTCTTGAGTCTGGTTTTTATCGACCACTAAAGTTACATTGCCATCACGAACGATTACAACGTCTTTCAAACCAATAGTGACAATCACTTCATTTTTATCGCCAGCGTAAATAATTGCACCTTGAGTATTTTTGCCAATGTGAGTACCTAATTCCACATTATCTCGATCGCCTTTGAGCAATCGCTCGACTCCATTCCAATCACCCAGATCGTCCCAGCCAAAATCAGCAGGCAGAACACAGGCTAACTGGGTTTTTTCCATCAGCGCGTAATCGATGCTTTCTTTGTTCAATTCGGCGTAAGCATCACGACCTTTCTCTGTTAAAGAGCGTAGCAGCTTAGGCGCATATTTGGCTAATTCGTCTAATACTACTCCAGCTCTAAAGATAAATATCCCACTATTCCAGCTAAATTTACCTGTATCGATAAAAGATTGAGCGGTAGTTTGATCGGGTTTTTCAGTAAAGCGAGTCACATCATATACAGGCAGATGATTAAAGTCGCCTTTTTTAGCTCCCTGCTCAATATAGCCATAGCCTGTGGCAGGGTGATTGGGAGTAATACCTAAAGTGACAATTGATGGCTCGTAAATTGCCTGTTGCGCTGCTGCTTGGAGAGTTTTTTCATAAGCTACTGTATCGCCAATCCAATGATCGGCGGGAAAAAATCCCACAATGGCATTATTACCATATTTTTTGGCTACCTCTAGAGTTGCCCAGGCTACCGCAGGAGCAGTATCTTTTCCTTGGGGTTCAACTAAAATATTTGACTTAGGTAGATTTGGTAGCTGTTCTTTTACTCCATCGGCAATAATTTCGGAAGTAATCACCCAAAGATTATTCCAGCCTCCTGCCAAATTTAACAGCCGATCGGCGGTGGATTGTAATAAACTTCGGCCAGTACCATCCAAGCACAAAAATTGCTTGGGTCTTTTCAGACGGCTTACTGGCCAAAAACGCTCGCCTTTACCGCCAGCCAGAATAATTGGGATTAATTTAGTTTCCATTTACTTTTCCAAGGTGCAGGATATTGAGATGATATCGGTCGACTGATCTACTAAAATTTGTCAAAACTATGTATGTTGGTCAACCGATTGTGGTTCGGCAATGGTCACAGATGATAATGCTATATAACTTATGAACTGGTTCACTCTAAAATAACCTGTCGTTTTTACTAATAGTCAAGAGTTAAAAGTTATGAAGCCGAAGTATAAAACTTAGGTTTATCTGAGTCTGTTTCTTTGAAGTTAGAATACCCTTTTTGTTTGGTTTTTTTGCTATTTATAACAATTTAACTTTGAGCTTTATCAAGCAAAAGATACGGATTAACTGACCGCATTCCTCGTTCACAGGTTCATCGTAAGGATATCTAATGCTTGTCAGGTTTTTTCTATGGGACTTACAAGGCTTGTCCTCTTTTAAAAGCCGTGAACTTGTGACAACCTTGAGTTAAAACTCACAACATCAACAGCGATCGCGTAGTCGAGACAAATCTCCATGGCAATTTCAAAATGACCATAACCTCATAGCAAAATCTAAAAGTTGTAGTTTAATTAAGACCTGAAAATTTTCGCGATGTTTATCTAGTTAAACACATCCCGCTAAAATTAAATAAAATTAGATTTTCGGCTCATCGTAACCAAGTAGAAGCAGCTAGCTAATAGCTAGCTAGCAAAATGTTGGGCTTTGGTAAGTTAGAGGCGACAGGTTACCAAGAGGGAGAATTTACTCGGCAAATTGGTGAAGACGCGCTGGATTTATCAACCAACTATCGTTCAAACAACTGACCATAAAACATACAGTATCTTATTTTATTATCTATGCTCTCGTCTCAACTTAGACAGCGTTTACTCAGCTTATTGTTAATTATCGCGATCGCGATCGCTTGGGTTTTATTAAATGCTACACCCGCCATTGCCCAAGACAGTTCAGTTAACTATACTTACAGCGAAATCAGAAGACAAGATTTTTCTCACCAAAATTTAGTCGGCGGTGTGTTTGCTGCGGCAGATGCCAGAGGAGCAAATTTTGAAGGATCTGACGTTAGTAATTCGATTCTCACTAAGGGAATTTTTGTGGAAACAAATCTTAAAGATGCTAACTTTACTAGCTCTTTGATGGATCGAGTATCTTTTGAAAATTCCGATCTAACTAACGCGATTTTTCAGAATGCGGTTGCTACCAGCACTAATTTTGAAGGAGCGACGATCACAAATGCCGACTTTACGGGGGCTATTTTAGATCGTTATCAAATTTTTCAAATGTGCAAAAGAGCCGAAGGCATAAACCCAACTACGGGAGTAGAAACTAGATACAGTTTAGGTTGTCGAGATTAAGCAAAAAATAAAATTGATTAATCCGAGGCTGGAAAAATTTGTTGTAGTGTCAGATTTAGTTCGGGAAATATAGAGGAGAAAATGCGATCGCTATTTTTAAATTGACTCACCTAATATTCTCCATAAATAGAAATAATCGGCTGTTTAGGATTACCGATATAACGTCTACCGCCCAAAGCTAGATAATTGATAATCCAATATTTTTGAATACCAATTTCTTCGTAATCTCTTAGTTTAGTGCTAGTTAGCTCCACTGGCGTTAATCTGGTTATAAGCTCTCAGTCTTAGTATTTAAGTTATTTTGCTCATTATTTATGGCTCAAGTTAGTCTACAGGGAATTACGCGACAATTTAATCGAGTGACAGCAATTGAAGATATTACTTTGAAAATTCCCGATCGCGCTTTTTGGGTATTAGTTGGCCCTTCAGGATGTGGTAAATCAACTGTCCTAAGAACGATCGCTGGATTAGAATCTATTACTCGCGGTGAACTTTATATCGGCAATAAATTAGTCAACGACATACCCGCACGGCAAAGAGATGTGGCAATGGTGTTTCAAAATTATGCTCTCTATCCTCATCTAACCGTCGCTGATAATCTGGCTTTTGGTTTAAAAATGCGGCGGGAAAACCAACAAGAGATCGCGCGTAAAGTACAAGAAGTAGCCCGTGCTTTGGATATTGAACATTTACTCAAGCGCAAACCAAAGCAGCTATCGGGAGGGCAACAACAGCGAGTCGCTTTGGGTAGAGCGATCGCCCGTCAGCCTCAGGTATTTTTGTTAGACGAACCTTTGTCTAACTTGGATGCCCAGCTAAGGGACGATACGAGAGCCGAATTAAAACAGCTACATCAGCGAGTTGGCATCACGACAGTTTATGTAACTCATGATCAGGTAGAGGCGATGTCCTTAGCAGATCAGATAGTAGTTTTAGCTGATGGCAGGGTGCAGCAAATTGGCAGTCCGCAAACTATCTATGCCAATCCGCTAAATAGCATGGTAGCAGGGTTTATTGGTAATCCACCGATGAATATTTTACCCGCAGCTTACGATGGCGAAAGCTTAATTATATTTAAAAAGCAAGCGATTAGGCTTGATTCTGGGCTAAAACAGCGGTTGCAGCTAGTTCCAGGGTCATTTAAGCTAGGTATTCGTCCTGAACATATTACTCTGGCAAGTGCTTCGGTTCAAGATAACGAAAACTGGTTATTACTAGAAGCTGATTTAATTGAACCGTTAGGTAGAGAAACTTTGGTCAAAGCGATTGCTCCCGAATGTAATTTGGGACTTAATCTGCTGGCAGATGCTGATTGGCAAGGTAAAAAAGGCGATCGCCTCAGGGTAAAATTCGATCTAGAACAACTATTTATCTTTGATGCTAATAGCGGACTGACTCTTAATACTTAATTAGCTATTTTATGTCTTTAAACAACTTAACCGATCTAGCCTTTACCTCAGCATTAGAGCAAGCCAGGCTGATTAAAGATCGACAAGTCACTCCTTTAGAATTAACTGAACTATATTTATCTCGTATTGAAGAATATAACCCCCGCTTAGGCTGTTTTTATTATGTGGCAAAAGAAAGCGCGATCGCCGATGCCGAACAAAAAACTGCTCAGTTAGCCCAGACTTTAGATACTAACTATCTGCCCACTTTTTTTGGTGTTCCGATTGGCATCAAAGATCTAAAATCTGTCGCTGATATGCCCATTACCTACGGTATACCAGCACTCAAAGATCAGGTCGCTAAATATGATGAAGGGGTGGTGACAAAAATCAGACAGGCAGGTTTTATTATTTTGGGTAAAACGGCAACTTCCCAGTTAGGTTCTTTTCCCTATACTGAACCAGAAGGGTTTGCGCCAACTCGCAATCCTTGGAATTTAGATTATACTCCTGGTGGCTCTAGTGGCGGTTCCTCCTCGGCAGTAGCGGCGGGATTGTGTTCAATTGCTTTAGGCGGAGATGCTGGTGGGTCAATTAGAGGGCCAGCTGCTTGCTGTGGCTTAGTCGGCATTAAACCCAGTCGGGGACGAATTTCTTTTGCGCCTGTAGGCGATCGCCTTAGTGGATTGGGAACTCATGGTGTGGTTACGCGAACTGTAGCTGATGCTGCGGCATTTTTAGATATTGCCTCTGGCTATATGACTGGCGATCCTTATTGGTTGTCCCAACCTAAAACTTCTTTTTTAACAGCTACTAAACAGCCGTTACCAGCGTTGAAAATTGGCTTTGTGACTTCTTTGCTACCCGTGGGAGAACCAGCCCCAGAATGTCAGCAAAGTGTGGCAAGCATTGTCGAGCAACTAGACACCATGGGTCATCAGACTATTCCTCAGGCAATCGACTTAACTCCTTTGATAGAACCTTTTAAAATCGTTTGGTCAAGTGCCGTTGCTGCTTCAGGAATTCCAGCCGATGCCCTAAGTCCTATGAATCAGTGGGTACTAGCTCAATCTGGTACGGCGGGGGAATATGTCCAGGCGGTAACTCAAATGCAGTTATTTGCACGACAGCTGGTTAGTCTATTTGCTCAAATAGATGTGTTAGTTGCTCCTACCTATATGCACCCTGCAATTAAGATTGGTGATTGGGCAAACCTAGAGCCAGAACAGACGTTTCAACGCATCGTTAATTGGATTCTGCCCTGCCCACCTTTCAACGTTACTGGACAACCTGTCATTAATATTCCTCAAGGATTTGACCATAATGGTATTCCGATCGGAGTCCAGTTGGTAGGCAAACCCAATTCTGAGGCAACCATTATTACACTAGCTACTCAGTTAGAGCAGGCTCAATCTTGGAGTCAACTGCGTCCCGAGGAATTTGCTGAAAAATAGGCAATAAACCCTAAACTAGGGAAATCTTAACTTTTGACTAGCCAAAAGTAGACTTGTTCCAACCCCACATATAGCCTTGAGCATCCGCAAACTCAATGTAGATGCGATTAGCAGGCACAGCTAATTTTTCGCTGATTTCACTACAAAAATCTTGGCTCATTGATTTAGTTTGCTCAGAACTCATATTGCCAACACTTTTAATTTCAACATAGCAAACAGGCTCGAACGTGCCAGCAAATGTCATGGGAACATCAGATTCAAAAGCCGTCATTACATAGGATTCTGGTTTACCTAAATGCTTGGCTAAATTAGCAGATAGATTAGTTAGTAAACTTTCGACCACTGCTGTTTCGGGTTGAGAGACAGAAGATTGAATTTTAATTAAAGGCATAACGGTTTTTTATCCAGCTTTGCTCTGTTCGACATCTAAAGATAAGGGTGCGCTTAGCATTCCCAGACCATTAATAATCATTGCTTTAACTGCTAGACCTGGAATTATTTTTTGACGCTCGTGTGTTCCTACTAGCTCATTGATTTTTTCGATTAAACCAATCTCATCAATGATTCCCGCAATTATTCCATAATGGTTTAGGTCTTTGACTTTAATTTCTGCTGTTGATGGTTTCATATTTTTCAAAATACCATTAACTGTCAATTTAATTGCGGAATGTCAGTTAGATTTGTTTTGGCCTTAATTTACCGCAGACTGTGGCAGAATTGGTGGCTTACATAGAAAAAATCTAAAACGCCGTTGAAAGCGGAGAGGGTTCTACTACACTTACAGGTAGAATTTGTGCTGATATAAAAAAACCTCATGGACAATCTTGCACTCTGGCAACGCTATCAAGACTGGCTTTTTTACACCGAAGATTTAGGAATTTACCTAGATATTAGTCGCATTAGCTTTAGTGATGCTCAAATAGAACAGCTAAAACCAAAATTTGACAAGGCATTTAAGGATATAGAGGCTTTGGAAGCTGGAGCGATCGCCAATCCTGATGAAAATCGCATGGTAGGTCACTACTGGCTGCGTGATCCCGATCTTGCTCCCACGGCTGAACTAAAGCAGGATATTATCGACACCAATAACAGCGTGATCGATTTTCAGCAAAAAGTACATAGTGGAGAAATTCATCCTCCCAATGGCGGTAAGTTTACTGATATTCTCTCGATTGGCATTGGTGGCTCGGCTTTAGGTCCTCAATTTGTGGCTCAAGCTCTAGCACCTGAGCAACCTCCCCTCAAGATTCATTTTATTGATAATACTGATCCAGCGGGGATTGACAAAGTTCTTGCCGGTATTGGCGATCGCTTGTCAACAACTCTCGTCTCGGTCATTTCCAAGTCTGGTGGTACGCCAGAAACTCGTAATGGCATGCTAGAAGTCAAAAAAGTATATCAGGATCGTAATTTAGATTTTGCCTCTCATGCCTTTGCCATCACCGGGAAAAGCAGTAAGTTAGAAGCGATCGCCGAGCGAGAAGGCTGGCTGGCTATTTTCCCCATGCGAGACTGGGTTGGAGGACGCACCTCCGAATTATCGCCAGTCGGTTTAGTGGCCGCTGCACTTCAGGGGATCGACATCAAGGCAATGCTGGAAGGAGCCAAAGCAATGGATGCTTTAACTCGTAAACCTAGTCTTAAGGAGAATCCTGCTGCACTTCTGGCTATGGCCTGGTATTGTGCAGGACATGGTAGAGGCGAAAAGGATATGGTAATTTTGCCTTACAAAGATAGTCTGTTGCTATTTAGTCGATATCTCCAGCAGCTAATCATGGAATCTTTGGGCAAGGAAAAAGATCTTGATGGTAATGTAGTGAATCAGGGTATTGCTGTCTATGGTAATAAAGGCTCTACAGATCAACACGCCTACGTCCAACAGTTAAGAGAAGGGGTCAATAATTTTTTCTTAACCTTTATTGAAGTATTAAAGGATCGAACTGGAGAATATGTTGAAATAGAGCCTGGCACCACTTCTGGCGACTATCTCAAAGGGTTTTTACTAGGAACTCGTACCGCACTAAACGATAAACAGCGAGATTCGATTACTATTACTATTCCCAAGGTAAATGAGCGTATTGTGGGTGCTTTAATTGCTCTGTATGAACGGGGAGTTGGTATTTATGCGTCTTTAGTGAATATCAATGCCTATCACCAGCCAGGAGTAGAAGCAGGGAAAAAAGCAGCAGCTTCCGTACTGGAGATTCAAAAACAGGTAGTGGATACTTTAAAACAGTCTACTTCTTTTGTATCTCTGGCAGAATTAGCAGAGCAAGCTGAGGTAAGCGATGAAATAGAAACTATTTACCAAATTGTCCGTCACCTCTACGCCAACGAGCGCGGTATTATGGTTCAAGGCAATATTGGCAAGCCAGATACGATTAAAGTTTCTTGGCGGGGATAAGCCTGAAAAGCCTAGACAAATGTAGGAAGAGGGAAATATGTAGTCTATTCATCAAATTGATGCTGCTTCTTTCCCTTTCCTACGAGTTTAAATAAAATTTGGCTAAACTAAAGGCAATTCTAAAGAAAATATTAATATGCCATAAGATAAGAGATAAAATAGAGGTTCAGTAGGCAAAAAATATCTTTTAAACCTAATGCCTTTATTAATCTTAGTTGCTGAAGATGATCCAGCAATTCGCCTGTCTGTTAGTGATTATTTAGAATTAAATGGATATTCAGTAATTGCCGCTGAGAATGGTCAACAAGCCTTATCAATGGTAAGCAAATACCATCCTCATCTGCTAATTTCGGATATTAAAATGCCTCATAAAGATGGCTATGAATTGATTAAAAGCATTCGTAAACTGCCTCAATATCGTTTGCTGCCAGTGATTCTGTTAAGTGAGCGTAGCGCGACCACGGAGCGCATTCGTGGCTATCAGGCTGGCTGCGATATGTATTTACCCAAGCCGTTTGAACTGGATGAATTGGGAGCAATTATTCGCAATTTGTTAGAGCGATCGCAAATAATCCATTCCGAACTAAGATTTTCGCAAAACGAGATCATTGAACAGTCAGAAAATACGCCTCAAGAATCTTTAAAATCATGGAATGCAGCAGTTGATCTAAGTCAGCAGGAATTGTCTGAAAAGCTGGAACTAACTCACCGAGAACAAGAAGTCCTCGAACTATTAATGAAAGGACATTCCAATATAGAAATTGGTCAACGCTTGCATCTATCCCATCGTACTATTGAGAAATATGTCAGCAGTTTGTTACGCAAGTCAGAGCGAAACAATCGTATTGAGCTAATTCGCTACGCGATGGAATACCATCTAGTTTAGCGTCAGGCAGCGATTATAGTCATTTTAGTTATTTTCCGTAGGTTTTAAGAAATCGGCAAAACGATCAGGGATGAATAATGAGAACGAGAAGTATTACTAAAAAAGCCAATCTAAACAACTACTGCTGATTAACTGCACCAGAATAAACTACTCCCCGCTTGGCATCTACGGTCAAAATTGCTCCTTCTCGAATTATTTCGGTCGCGTTTTTAAAGCCAACGATTACAGGAATACCAAGGCGTAAACCGATAACCGCAGCATGACTAGTCAGGTTGTCTTCTTCGGTAATAATGCCTGATGCTTGGCGAATAATATCGACAAATTGAGCATTAGTAGCAGGAGTGACCAAAATCTCCCCAGGGTTAAAGTCATGAATATCTTTAGCAGTATTGGCTACTCTTGCCCTACCGCTAATAGCTCCCTGTCCAATTCCTGAACCTTCGCCCAAAACCGCCTTGACTAATTCAACCTTAATTAAATCGGTTGAACCAGCTACACCCTGAAGTGTCCCTGCCGTCATAACGACCAAATCGCCTGCTGACAGCCAATTTTTTTCTTGTGCTACATTGATTGCCGCTTGGAAGGTTTGAGTTGCTGAAGAGAGATCTAAAACCAGCAGAGGCTTTACTCCCCAAACTAGCTGTAGCCTACGGGACACATAAACGTGAGGCGTAATCGCTAAAATTGGCGTTTTTGGTCGAAATTTAGAGACGTTGCGCGCCGTTGCCCCAGTCTTGGTTAAGGTCATAATTGCTGCTGCGTCTAGCTGAGAGGCAATCTGACCCACCGCAGCGGATATGGCGTGGGTAATCGAACGTTTAGTTCGTTTAAAATTATTAGTTGGCTGCTCTTGTTCGATCCGACAGGCGATCGTCGCCATAATTTCCACGGCTTCTACAGGATAGTTACCAACCGCAGTTTCATTTGATAGCATTACCGCATCTGTACCATCTAAAATAGCGTTAGCAACATCAGACACTTCGGCGCGAGTTGGTCGAGGGTTATTAACCATGCTATCGAGCATTTGAGTTGCGGTGATAATTGGTATACCCAATCGATTGGCAGTAGCGATTAGACGTTTTTGCAAAATTGGTACATCTTCGGCAGGCAGCTCTACTCCCAAATCTCCTCTTGCTACCATTACTCCATCACAAAGAGAGAGAATAGCATCCATCTGTTCGATCGCTTCATGCTTTTCAATCTTGGCGATTACTGGAATAGATTTACCAGCACTGGCAATTAAGTCTTTGATTTCTAAGATATCTTGAGGATTGCGCACAAAACTAAGAGCAATCCAGTCAACACCTTGGTCTAAGCCAAACATTAGGTCTTCACGATCTTTTGGCGTTAATGCTTTGACCGATAGACAGACACCAGGAAAGTTGACCCCTTTGTTGCTAGAAAGATCTCCGCCAACCACGACTCGACAGTGAAGATCTTGATTATCTAGATCTATTTTTTCTACCTTCATTTCTACCTTGCCATCATCTAGCAAGATCGTGGCTTGTTCTGGCACTTCTTGAGCCAGCTTGGTATAGCTGATATAACCGATGTCTTGGTTACATTCAACTTGGCGACTGGTAAGAATATAAGAATCACCCTTTTCGAGTCTAATTTTTCCTTCGGCAAACTTACCTAAGCGAATTTTTGGTCCTTGCAAATCCTGTAAAATGCCCACTGGCTGATCTAATTCAAAAGCAGTCTGTCTGATCAAACGAATTGCCTTTTGATGGTCTTGCTGCGTACCATGGGAGAAATTGATCCTCAAGGTAGTTGCTCCAGCCTCAATCAATTGGCGTAGAGTATCGGGTTTGAGTGTAGCTGGCCCTACTGTAGCAACAATTTTTGTCCGACGCGGGTTATTTAGCGATGGCATTACTTTATCTGCTCTTGATTTACTGGATTTGTTTCAAATAGCTGCATCTTAGCGACTCAAGACAAAAATAATACAGGAATTTTGGTCGCCAGCCTAGTTTACAACACAATAATTCTTAAAAGCACATTTTTTCTGTTCTTTGGTTAACTAGCTTAAATATCAAATCGACTCATTAAATCCCCTGATATTTTTGGCTAATTAATTTGAATAATATGTTACTGAAAAATTTGGCTGGCTAGTGTTATGCGGTGATAAAATTAAATTATCTACCAATCTGAAATTTTGAGTAGAAAATAAGCATAGTTTACCAAAGAAACTGAATTAGACGCTAGTTTTTAGTAATTAAATTAATAGATAAACAATCGATAGTGTTAAACAAAAAATAGTCAATTTTTTTTTAACGCTAATATTGTATGGCGGCTTACCGTTATGGCAATCTAAATTTTTCTCTATGATTAAAAAAAGCGATATACTCCCTTTAATCTTGGCTTTGATCTCGACAATGCTAATTGTGGGTTTAGGCTTTTTGTGGTTGACTAAAATCGATATCACTAAGTTTGGTAATGAAAAAGAGCTGGTTGAAGACAAAACATTAAAAACTTCCGAATCCAAAGTGAAAGTAAGTTCTCAATCGGCAGCTTCCACCGATGCCGAACGGAATTTTGTCATGCCAGCTATTGTTCCCCAGGGAACTGCTGTAACTATTAATGGTTCTACTAAAATGGCTCGGATTAATCAAGCACTGAGAAGAGGCTTTCATCGCCAATTTCCTGGAACTGCTATCACTACCAATGCTGATGGAAGTAAAGCAGGAATGGATTTGTTGACCTCTGGAATGATTGACTTAGCTGCAATTGAGCGTCCTCTCAACCAAGTGGAAACAGCAGCAGGTTTGGCAGCGGTCAAAATCGATAATCTAACTTTAAATGGCGACAGCAATCGTGGTCAAGAGCTGTATTATGTTTATCGAGAACCAGTCGAGGAAGATGTTGAGGCATTCTTAGGTTACGTACTATCTCCCATAGGACAACAAGCAATAATTGATCGTTAGCATATATAGTCATTCCAATTATTTTCCGTAGGTTTTGGGAAATCGATAGCGAAGTGTATCCTTTAGGATAAAATGATGAGGGATGAATGATAGATGAGCAAAACTAGTACTAATCAACCTGTATTTTCTATTTGTCATGACTATGACTATATAGTCTGGCTATGATTAAAATCAAATTTATGGGTTTTGAGGATTAAGCAAATTTTGTGGTGTTGAGAGATCGATTCCTAAACCTCGGTCATAAATTTCAATATCCCATTGCCCTGAGCGATCGCCTTCAAAGGACACAAAGCGACCATTTCCGCTAATACTGGGTTGACGAACTTCGCCAATAAAATCCCTAGTCAGGTTTTGGCTTTTTGCCGTCAAACGGTCATATAAAAAAATATCAGACTTACCCAATTGTTCCGATAGATAGACAATATAGCGCCCATCAGCACTGATATCTGCCTGAGACTGCATACTGCCTGGTTGATTTAATCCAGGAAGAGCAATTAACCGCCGAAGCTGCAAATCGTAGAGATATACGCTGCGCTTAGATCGGCGATCGCTAGTATAGATTAGATAACGACCATCATGAGAAAAATTCGCGTCTGCTTCGGCTGCGGTAGAATTTAACGTGGCGTTAATAGTTTGCGTCGGCGGCGTAATATATCTAGAAGTTTGACAACTACCCAAACCAAAAGCGATCGCCACCAAGCTTAACTTAACAAAATGCAATTTAAGACAGCACTTCATTGTGATTTACAGTCTGACTGCTATTTGGTAAATAACAGCAGTTAACATTATCCAAACAAACTTTACCCCATTGTAAAGACCAGCGAACTAATTCAACGCGGTTGATTGCACCAGTTTTTTTCAGAATATTGCTGATGTGATTATCAACAGTTCTTTTACTGATCTCTAATCGATGAGCAATTTTATGATTGCTTAAGCCAGTTACTACCAGCTCGACAATTTCTAACTCTCGTGTTGACAACAGTGCTTCATGACTAAGTTGCTCAGCTTCCATCAATATCACCTAGTACAATTACTTATTACTTTACCTATTTTAAAAGGTAATGTTTCTAAATTATTGCTACTAAACTGATAAATGAATTATTCTTTAACAATTACTCTCGCTTTTGTAAGCTATTGCTAATTATAGTTGCGAATTATCAACAATTCGTTACTAGATCTCTTTACTGAATTGCTGTAAGTGCGAAGCCTTAAAGTAAATTTGATTCGCGACGTTCCCAAGTACTAGAATCTGGCAATCATCAACAGGTTATTTTGCTTAAATAACTTCTGTGTTTGAAATAAATAACTTCGCACTACATATATAACTAAGCTTATTACATGCTTATTACATCGATAACTACAATCTTAGGCGTTTTTGAGCAGATGTTTGACTAAGTTATCTTTAACCATCATTTGGCGAAACATTTCTAATAAATATTCTTGAGCTTGTTCTTTGCTTAAGCTTTGTACTTGTTCTTGAAGTACCTTTAACTTAAATTGCTGCTCCATGCTTAATTGACTTGATAAATTCATTAGCACCACTCCTTAATCTAAATAATTACTCAGCCTATGAAAATGCAATTTTTTACCTGACTAAGTGTTAATTTGCGATCAATCTAACACTACCCATACAAAAAGTCTACGATGTCAAGTATTAATTAATTAAAGCAACAAAAAGTTATAAAATACTTATGGAAGAGTCGTAATTTTGGTGTATTTTGATGCGGAAATAAAATATAAATCGGCTATGCAGAGATAGCCACAGATTACCGATATATTAGTAATAAAGGCGATAAATAAAATTTATATGACAATGAATTCAATCAAAGACGCAAAAGAATTTTTTCAACAGAGTGCAGGAAGATGGCGATCGCAACGCACTACACACCACTTACCCTTTAGAAGAGCCGAAAGCGGCAGTTCCGATATCAACGTCGAATTTCTCGAAGCTGACGACGAGAAAATAGCTGCAATTTGTCAAATGCATGATGTTGAACCTCAAACAGCGATCGGAGGTGCATTTGTTAGCTGGGATGGCTCGATGGCGTGGGATAAAGAAAATGAGGATCACAAAGGAACAACTGTCTTCGCTTTAATTCCTGACTCAAAAGACGCGCGCAAAGGCAAACTACTCAGAGAAAGAGGCTATGCAGAAATTGTTCCTGTGGCTGGAGAATATCACCTGGACCAAGAAGACGGACTAGTCTTAATTACCGAATATGAAACCATGAGCATCATGGAACGCTTTTGGTTCGTTAGTCCTGATTTACGCCTACGAAGTAGTACTGTCAAAAGATTTGGCGGATTTAATACCGCTACCTTTTGTGCCGAATCTCGTGTGAGCGAGGCAAGCGAACCAAAACCAACCACAGAAAATACTGACGCGAAAGCATTTGCGATTTCAGGATGGTGATTAATTACCGATTAATCGTCGGTGCTTGCTCGCTATCAACCAAAATTAGGTGAAGCAAACAAAAACTGACTAATTACTCTGTAATATTTTGTTACCGTTGTTCGTTTGTATCCCCTATCTACCGTATGATTGGGACTAAGATTTTTAACATAACTTACAATAGACGGAGGTTTTGACTTGTCTATTCCCTTACTAGAATATAAGCCTAGTTCCCAAAATCCTCGTGTCGCAGGATACGATATTGGGAGTGATGACCAACCCAGAATTTATTCAGCCGAGAGCGCGTTTTCTCTGACTGAAATGAATGAACTGATCGATGCAGCATATCGTCAAATCTTTTTCTATGCTTTTCGTTCTGATCGCGAAATTTTCCTAGAATCTCAATTGCGTAACCGTCAAATTACCGTTCGTGATTTTATTCGGGGACTTTTACTTTCAGAAACTTTTAAAAGTAGCTTTTACGAAAAAAATAGCAATTATCGTTTTGTCGAACAGTGCATCCAAAGAGCTTTAGGACGCGATCCTTATAGCGAAAGAGAGAAAATTGCCTGGTCTATTAAAATAGCTACTAAAGGCAGAGAAGGATTTATTGACGCGCTGCTAGATAGTGAAGAATATATCGAAAACTTCGGTTACGATATTGTGCCTTACCAACGTCGTCGAGTACTTGCGGGTCGCCAAACAGGAGAGCGTCCTTTTAATATCAAGTCTCCTCGCTATGACGAATACTATCGTTCTATTTTGGGCTTTCCTCAAATTATCTGGCAGACTGAAGTACGTCGTTATACTCCTCAAGAGAAGCAACCCAAAGCAGGAAGTCCCGCTTTATATTTGAATATGGCTCGCAGCTTACCTAATAGAGCAAATGCGCCTAGCACAACCTCAGTGACCAATGTTGACTACCTGAGTAAAGTTCCTTATCGCAAAGTCACTTAATTTCCAGTTGAATCTTGGCAGTTAGTAGCTTGGCAAATTAACTTAACCGTATTTAAGAGGGAAAGTTATAAATTGGCTTCATAGTTTGACAAAAATTATGTTGTTAATCTGTAATTTCCCTCTTTTTGATGGCTTTTTGCCGCAAAAACTAAGTTCTATAGCTAGCTGTAAACTTTTCCTCTTTTTGATATTTTCTTGATGAGTATGTGGAAAAAATTTGCGTTAGAATTTGCATGAGATAGTTCAAATTGAAAATTGGCTGTCTAATACCTAAATTAGTCGGTATATTATGTTACAGGATTGCCGATATCGAGGCAGCGACAGCAAGGCAATTGCTCCTCTGCTCTGCTTGGTGCCAAATTAACAGAAGCATTATTAACTAGTTATAACCGCTACAATAGAAAATCATTAGAATTCACGAAAATCAAGCTCAAGCATCATTATGAATGATGCTACCTAATTTTCCAATTAAGATTAATTAAATAAAAAAAGAATTTCTTAAACTTCAGCTATAGCGTTTAATAAAGATTAATTACCTACGTTTTAGTATCTACTATTTAGTTTGTTGAAGCATCCATGAAGCTCAAGAACAGAATTAAACAGCTAATCAAGGGCATACACAAGCCAGGTTTGGGAATTAAAAATCTATCATTGTACTTGATAATTTTAATGCCAATTATCGTCAATCCCTTAGCCATTGATTGGCTGACACAATATTTTGTGACTCAACAAAACTCTAAAAACATTAGTGAAAACGTTGGTAATCATGCCGAAAATATAAGCGATCGCCTGCTTTTTTATTTGAATAATTCAGCAGAAATACAAAAGATCAGTTCTGATCAGCCAAAAAATCAACTCTTGTCTGAGATACTCAACAGATACTTAACTCAGATCGACCCAGATTTTTCAGCCAAAGTTGTTGTCTTCAATGAAGATGGTTTAATTATCGCTAGTAACTTTGAACAAATAGGAGACAGATCATCTTTTGCTATTCAAGATGTCTTAATCTATCTTCGACAGAAATTCGACTCCTTCAATAATATAAATAAGGCTCAACAATTTAGTTTGAAAATTAGGCAGAATTTTCTTTTCGGACAAGTAACTCCCTGGCAAAGCCAAGCATTAGATTTAAATGGTCTAGTAGTCGTAATGATTCCTAGAACTGAATTAATGCTTGACGAATCGGCACAACAAAGCAGTCAGAGATTAAAATATTTAATTTATCTGTCGTCAACTGTGGTTCTGGGGACATTAACCTGCATCTGGATAAATAGATTAATTAAATCTAACTCCAATCAATTGACCTCGGCGACTGAGTGGACCGAAAATCAGCAGATTGTTGCCAGCAATCTACTAAATGGTCAAGAGGACACTTCCCCGTTGAGCCGTGAACAGTACCCTGCTTTGGAAGGACATAACTTTCATTCACCAGAGACTGAGCCTGAAGGAAACCCCAACTTAAACCCGCCACTGCCTCAGAACGAGAACGCCCAAACGGACAAAACGGTTCATGATCAAGCATATGAATTATTAGCAGATATGAGCCATGAATTGCGATCGCCCTTAAATGCCATCTTAGGGTTTGTGCAGATTATGGAGCAAGAATTATCGATAACCCCGACAAGTCGAGAAAATATGGCAATTATTAATCGTAGTGGCGAACGTTTATTAGGGATTATTAATGACGTAGTTGACCTAGCTAAAATCGAAACAAACCGACTGACTTTAGAACGCAACAACGTTGATTTTCACGCTTGGTTAGACACTATAGAACAAAACATCAAGCTCCAGGCTTATGATCGGGGTGGAGAATTTTCTTTAATGAAAGAGGAAAATTTACCCCAATATATTTGTATTGATGAGCGCAGACTACGCCAGATTCTACAAAATTTAATTGATTATTGCTTTAAATCCATGCCTACGCCTACAGTAAGCCTGCGAGTTGCCTATGGCAATGCTCCCCAAAAGACGGTTGTGGCAAACCAGCAAAGCTCTTCCAAAAACCTTAATGTTTATTTTGAGGTAGAAAATGCTAATCTTCAAATCACGGCTACAGAATTAGCTACCCTATTTAATCCTGCGGTTCGAGTACGACAAGAACAACAGTCTCAATCTGCTAGAGGTAGTTCTTTAAATCTGCCCATTAGCCGTCGGCTTGCTCAATTAATGGGAGGAGACATTACCGTCAGCAACCAAAGCAATTTAGGACAAGGCACAATCTTTACTCTAGAGATCCAGACAGAGAGTATTATTGCTCAAAAATTGCCGGTTCAATCTAACTTGAGAAGAATTGTCCGTTTAGAATCAGACCAGATTGAATATCGGATTTTGATTGTCGATGACTCGAAAACCAATCGTAAGATTATGTCGCTGTTATTGGAACCAGTAGGTTTCAAAATCAAAGAGGCAGTTAATGGTAAAGAAGCAGTAGATATATGGTTGCAGTGGCAACCTCATATGATTTGGATGGATTTAAGAATGCCCGTGATGAACGGTTATGAAGCAACAGAGCGAATTAGGTCTTATCCTCATTTATACACGCCGATTGTCGCACTTAGTGCTAGTACCCTAGAAGAAGAAAAATTGCTATTTACAGCAGCAGGATGTGATGATTTTGTCGGAAAACCCTTTTCAGAAAACGTTATTTTTGACAAAATTGCTCAACACTTAGGTATACGCTATGTCTACGAAGCAATTAGTCCTACAATCCCTAGTAATTTTAAATTGACGGCAGATACCTTAAATGTCATGTCCGACCAATGGTTAACCAAAGTAGAGCAGGCAGCGATCGTGTTGGATCGAGATTCACTTACTCAACTATTAGAAGAAATTCCCCCAGAACATACTGATTTAAAAAATGCCCTGCAAAAGCAGGTTAACAATTTTGATTTCGATAAGATTCTCAATTTAGTCGACCAGAGCAAAAGCAGTTAACCAGTTGAGATTATCCCGTCATCCACGCGGACAAGTCCATCTTCACCCAAACAAGAAAAATGACGATTTCTATTTCAGACAAGACAATTAGTATTTTAGTGGTCGATGATGTTGCTGATAATTTACAAATTTTAGCGACGACTCTCAGCAAACAAGGCTATCAGGTTCGCTGTGCCAAAAATGGTTTGACAGCAATACGGGGGGCAAGTACAATCCTTCCCGATCTAATTTTATTGGATATTAAAATGCCTGATCTTGATGGTTATCAAGTTTGTCAAAAGTTAAAAGCCAATAAACAAACCCGCGATATCCCAGTCATTTTTCTCAGTGCTTTAGATGATGTTTTGGATAAAGTTAAAGCTTTTGAAGCGGGTGGAGTAGACTATATTAGTAAACCTATCCAGGTTAAAGAAGTCTTAGTTCGGGTTAAAAACCAAATTTCTCTGCAATTAGCCAATGCTAAGATCAATGAATTAAATCAAAATCTCGAAAGAAAAGTTTATCAACGTACTATTGAACTAAAAACTGCGGTTCAAAAACTACGCCAAGAAATTAATGAACGCCAGCGAGTACAACAGCAGTTAATCCATGATGCACTGCACGATAGCTTAACGGGATTACCGAACCGAGCCTTATTGATGGAAAGAATTGAATTTACCATCGCCCATGCCAGACGAAATCCTGGCTATATGTATGCACTATTATTTATCGACCTCGATCGCTTTAAAATTATCAACGATAGTCTGGGACATTTAATTGGGGATCGATTACTCATTGCCGTATCTAACTTACTCCAAGGATGCGTGCGGGAAAACGATATTGTGGCTCGCCTAGGAGGCGACGAATTTGTCATTTTGTTAGATGGCATCAAACAGCTTCAGGATGCGACTTTAATTGGCGATCGCATTCAACAAAAATTGCGATCGCCGTTTAAATTACAAGGTCAAAGTATTTTTACGAGTGCCAGTATCGGCATTGTGTTTAGCTCAATAGAATATAACAACGCTACTGATTTAATGCGGGATGCTGATATTGCCATGTATCGTGCTAAAGACAATGGCAAAGCGCGCTACACCATTTTTGACCAGACAATGTACGATGAAACTCTCAGGTTAGTTGAATTAGAAAACAATTTACGTCTTGCTCTTGAACGTGATGAGTTTGTCATGCACTACCAACCAATTATGTCTCTAGATCACAATAACCTGGTTGGTTTTGAAGCTCTGATTCGTTGGCAACATCCTGAAAGAGGTTTTATTTCTCCTGTTGAATTTATTCCTATTGCCGAAGATACAGGCTTGATCTTGAGCATTGGGGAATGGTTACTCAAAGAAGCTTGTCAACAATTACAAACATGGCGACAACAGTTTAGTTCCCTATCTCAAATGGACTCTTTGAAGATGAGTATTAATTTAGCTAGTCAACAGCTACAACAGCCTGAATTTATCGACATGCTAGATCGAATCCTCTTAGAAACTGGGTTAGATGGTAACTCTTTGAGGTTAGAAATTACTGAAAGTGCTTTAATTGAACCAGAAGGCAATATTCAAAACACTCTCAAGCAAATTAGAAATAGAAACATCAAGCTAAGTATTGATGATTTTGGTACAGGTTATTCTTCTTTGAGTTATTTACGCCGTTTTCCCATTGATAATCTAAAAATTGACCGCTCTTTTATCGAACAAATGAACTTTGATTCAGAGAATTTTGAAATTGTGCGCTTGATTATTACTTTGGCCAAAACCTTGGGGATGGATACCATTTCTGAAGGTGTAGAAACAGCTCAACAACTCGCTCAGTTAAAAATATTAGGATGTGAATTCGGTCAAGGTTTTTTATTCTCTAAACCGCTAACCGCTTTAGCGGTTGAGTCAATGTTAGCCGAGTATCCTCCCTCAGTTTTTAAAACAGCAGATATTTGACAATTAGTTTCGGTTACGCAAAACTTGCAAGAGTTTGGTAAATTCGGCTGGTAAAGCGGCGATCGCTGTAATCAGTTCCCCTGATACTGGATGTAACAAAGATAGTTGCCTGGCATGAAGAGCTTGACCCGACAAATTAACTTTTAAAGAACGATTTGAGCCGTAGGTAGTGTCTCCTAATAAAGGGTGTCCTTGATCAGCACAATGAACTCTGATTTGATGAGTTCGTCCTGTTTCTAACAAAAATTGCATCAAGCTATAGTTACCAATTCGTTCCAAAACTTTCCAGTGAGTGACAGCTTCCCTGCCGCCTTGCTCTACAGAAATCACCGCCATCTTTTGGCGATCGCCTCGGTGACGACCAATTGGTAAGTCAATTTTACCTGTTTCGCTGGCAAAAGAACCGTAGATTATACCCCAGTACTCTCTTCTAGCAGTTTTAGCTTTAATTTGTGCCTGTAAGTTTTGATGAGCGCGATCGCTTTTGGCGACCACAATTGCTCCCGTAGTATCTTTGTCGAGCCGATGGACAATTCCTGGTCGTTCCACTCCGCCAATGCCCGCTAAAGTGTCGCAGTGATATAGTAAAGCGTGAACTAGCGTTCCTGTATAATGTCCTGGCGCAGGATGTACCACCATGCCCGCAGGTTTATTAACAATAATCAGATGTTCGTCTTCATAAAGAATATCCAGAGGAATATTTTCAGGAGTTAAGTCTAACGGTTCTGGTTCGGGAATAACGACGCGAATCAAATCTCCAGGAGCAATTTTTGCTTTTTTGCTGCTACACACCTGACTATTTAACCAAACATTGCCATTCTCAATTAACTTTTGGACACGAGAACGAGAAAGATCGCTTAGGTTGGTTGATAGCCAGCGGTCTAAGCGATCGCTTTTTTCGGTTACCTGTAATATAATTTCTTGAATAGTAATTGCGTTTTTAGGATGACAGTCTTTAGTTTTAATTTTAGACAGTTTTATAAGTAGTTTTCGCTATCATTTATATGGCATAAGATTCTTATCTTTGTAGATCTTATGTGTCGCGTTGCTCGTATATTCAATATTCCAAGTTTATTCTCAATCAATAAATTCTGATGACTAGTATTACTACATCTGCTTATAGCGATCGTCAAATTGTGGCTTGGCTAAGAGGTTTATATACTATTGCCCTGGCAGACGGACATTACGACCCTGAAGAACAAGAATTAATTGGTCAACTAACTCAAGATTTGGCTAACCTAGATGATGTTAACCGCCTGGAAAAAATTACGCCTCAAGAACTTGCCGAAAATTTAGGCGAAGAACCCGAAACAGCGGAAAACTTCCTCCGTATGGCTGTATTGGTAGCGGTTGCTGATGGAGTTTACTCTACACCCGAATACGATTTACTATATCAGTTTAGCAATGCTCTAAATATTGACGTTGAAGCTCTCAAATCCTTAGAAAACAGCCTATACAAACCAGAAACCCAAGCAGAAGCTACGGGTGCTACTGCTTTGACACCACCAGCCGAAAAATCAAAATCATGTATCGATATACTGCATCCAGTTAAAGATTGGCTGGAAGATATGGAAGTCAAAGATCCCCGTTTGGCTAAATTTGTCTGTAAAGTGATTCCGCCACAGTGTCCTTTTGAACGCGATATCAATTTATTTGGACGCAAAATTGCTCATATTCCTCCTCTTTGCAAGTTAAATCCTTTATATGAGCAGTTTACAATGTTGCGCTTTCGTTCACTTTCGTATCTAGCCGATGAATGTGGTGAAGATGTAACAAAATACGTACAGTAATTTGATTTACTGGGAGTGTTCAATAAAGCAAGATAATTAGTTAGCTAAACATTCAAAATTTATATATGCAGTTTATCGATTTAGCAGAAGTAGAAGTAGTGGCAGGAAAAGGAGGCGATGGGATGGTAGCATTCCGTCGCGAAAAATATGTCCCCGCTGGGGGGCCTGCTGGAGGCAATGGTGGTTGGGGAGGCTCGGTAATTTTAGTAGCTTCAAGTCGACTACAAACTTTGCTTGATTTTCGCTATGCCAGAATTTTTAAAGCGGAAGATGGTACAAAAGGAGGCCCAAATAACTGTACAGGGGCCAAGGGAAGCGATCGCCTGATTGAAGTTCCCTGTGGTACTCTGATTACTGATGCCGATACGGGAGAGTATATCGGTGACTTGACTATTGACGGTGAAACTCTTTGTGTTGCCGCAGGTGGGAAAGGCGGCCTCGGGAACAAACATTTTTTGAGCAATCGTAATCGCGCTCCAGAACACGCTTTACCTGGTTTAGAAGGAGAAATTAGACGCTTACGCCTTGAATTAAAGCTGATTGCCGAAGTCGGAATTATTGGCTTACCCAATGCCGGAAAATCTACGCTTATTTCGGCTTTATCTTCGGCTAAACCAAAAGTCGCTGACTACCCTTTTACCACTTTAGTTCCTAACTTGGGCGTGGTACGTAAACCGACAGGAGACGGTACGGTGTTTGCTGATATTCCTGGATTGATTTCAGGTGCTTCCGAAGGTATTGGTTTAGGTCATGACTTCTTGCGTCATATTGAACGAACCCGCGTACTGCTGCATTTGATTGACGCTACAGTAGAGAACCCCATAGCAGATTATCAAACTATTCAGCAAGAACTAGAAGCCTATGGACATGGCTTACCTGAACGACCACAAATCATTGCCTTTAATAAAATAGATGCCGTAGATTCCGAGATTTTAGCCTTAATTACTTCTGAATTACATGAGCTTACCTCGATGCCGATCTTTCATGTCTCGGCAGTAACTCGTCAGGGATTAGACACTTTAGTACAAAAGGTTTGGTCAATTTTGGATGCAGAAGCATCGGTAGCAATTTAAATTTAATCTAGTTTAATTTAGTAAACCGCCCTGGTTTAGATATAAAGCTCTCTAGATATTTATCTAAACGCAGGATGTCTCTAAATGATCACTCAAACTCAATATTAGAATGAGCTAATCTAAAACCAGCGTTTTTGATCTTTTGGTTAGAAAGCTTTAGATTATAGGCGCGAGTCGGGGGGTGAGAAGGATCCCAAGTAACTGGCGGTAAGTTGTGAGCCTCAAATAATCTTTGCAAAAATTCTTTGGTAGTCAAGAATTCATCGCTATTAAGATGGTAAATCCCCTGTAACTGTTTGACTCTGGCAAAGTCGATCGCCCGCGCAATATCTTCTACGTGAACCCAATTAGTATAGTCTTCTCCTGTTCCTGGACGGGTTGTTCCCGCTACGCGGCTAAATATCTTAATTAATTCTCTTCCTGGTCCATATATGCCACTCAAACGCAGGATACAGGTTTTTATTTTGGTTTGAGGAACTGATAGCAATACTTGCTCTGTTTGGTGTAGAATCTCGCCAAATTCATCTTTGGGATTCACTGTAACAGTTTCATCGATAATATCGCCGCTTTGACAATTGAGAATGCCATAGCTACTGGTATATATAAGCTGCTTAATTCCTGGAGTAGCATTAATTGCCGTTATAATATTCTGCGCCGTTACTAAATAAGCTTGATGATAGGCTTGGGGTGTACGTTGCTTTGACCCGACGCTGAGTAGAACTACATCTCGGTCTACTATTACCTGTTGTAAACTAGTTAAATCGTTTCCTGTTAAAACAACTACTTTAGAAGCGATCGCCTGTAGCTCTGATTTTTTCTCTGGCGTGGTTGTGGTTACCGTTACGTTATGCCCAGCCTCTTGCCATAGACGGGATACCGCACTGCCTACATATCCACATCCGATGATTGCTAATTTCATTTTATCCGTTTAAGTGAATTAGTTCTGTTTAGCTTTTAGCTTTGACCTTTTTAAGATTAAACTTTAAGTTTTAATTTTTAACTTTTAATTTTATTTAATTAACTAAATGTTCCAAAATGAGAATTGTTGCTTATATTTACAGCGATCCGCTTCTGGAGTCTGCACCAAGCAAAGATATTTGGGGTGTAGAAGTCGATCTCGTTTATCAAGACTTTGGCGAACATCAACAATTGGAACAGTTGATTGCCGACTGTAAACTAGAAAAACTTGATTATTTATTAGTTCGTCGCTTAGGAGAATTAGGGGATAATGTCAAGATTATTAGCGATCGCCTCAATCAGTTGGAAGCCTTGGGAGTAGAAATTATTGCCACAGAACAAGAATATATTTCGCTCCAACAGAATCAGCTTAATTATCCAAATATTAAGTTGAACTTGAGCAATTTACTAGAAATACAGGCATCTCAGCAACGCGATCGCCTGAAGCAGGGTCATGCTCGTAATCGCTTAAAAATGCTGCCGCCTCCAGGTAAAGCCCCTTACGGATATCGCCGAGGACAAGATAAATACATTATCGACAAAAGTACTGCACCAGTAGTCAAAGATTTTTTTGAAAGATTTTTGCTATTTGGCTCTTTACGAGGTGCGGTTCGATATTTAGAAAAGCGTTATGGTAAAAAAATATCACCCTCAACTGGCCGTAGTTGGCTGATTAATCCCGTATACCGAGGCAGTTTAAAGTATAAAAACAATGAAATAATTTCTAATACTCATGCCTCAATTATCAATTCTGAGGAAGCAGCGCAAATAGATCGTCTTTTACGTCGCAATCGTCGTCTTCCTGCCCGCACAGCTAGCGCACCTCGTTCACTGGCTGGATTAGTTGTCTGTCAGCAATGTCAGTTGACCATGAAGATTACTCGCGTCACCCAACACCAAAAAAAGGCTGAGTATCTATATTTACGCTGTCATGATTGCCCTGGTAATCCGAAGTGCAAAGCGATCGCCTATACTCAAGTCTTAAATCAAACTATTGCCAAAATCTGTCTTGAGCTTCCTTTAGCAGTGGCTCAATTAAATTTATCAAACAACTCAACTATTGAGAATAAGCTTAAACAAGAAATTAGCCAAAAACAAGAAATTATCAACCAATTGCCCAGCTTATTACAACAAAGTGTTTTAGATCAAGAGACTTTCGCTCTTCGTCACTATAAATTACGCCAGGAAATAGCTCAATTAGAAAATCAAATTGCTCAACTACCGCCAGGAAATTTACGAGCGATCGCGCTTGCTGTTTCGCTACAACAGTTTTGGCTCGATCTTTCCGAAACAGAGAGACGATTCTACTTTCGTGAATTTATTAAACAAATAGAAATTGTTCGTGATAAATCGACAAGCTGGAGTGTAGCTTTAAAATTCATTTTTTAAGGATTATCTTCTTGTCTCCTGTTGTCTCACAGTCATCAAAATCAGTAAAAAATCTAAAGTAGTTGACAAATTTTTTTATTAAGCTGTAAGCTCGAAGATCTCAGTATTAATACGTGTTAGCCATGAATATAAAGTTAAATCGACGCAGGCTTTTAAAAGCAGCAGGTATAGTCAGTTTAGGCTCGGTAGCCGTATCTCAGCTAAAACATTCTGCCCAAGCTCAACAGACTGATAAACCTAGATTGTTAGCTCAAGCAGATAAATATGCTGCTCAAGTAGATGCAGGATTGAGCTATTTCCAAGAGCAAGCTACCAAACAATTACCATTAGTAGAAGCATTAGAGACAGCGATCGCCAGTGGAGATTTAGAGGCAGCTAAAACAGCTTATGTAGAATCGCGTCCTCCCTATGAACAGATTGAGGTATTAGCACTCAATTTTGAAGCAACCGATACTGATATTGATGCTAGACCATATGCTTTTGATAATGGAGAATTAGACAAAGCTTTTAAAGGGTTTCATCGGATTGAAGCTTTAATCTATCGTGATGGTGATTTAAAAACCGCACTACCCTATGCTCAAGGGTTAGTTGCCAGTGTCAAAACTTTAATGACTGATTTAAATGCCAGAGAAAACTTTGATTCACCTTCTCACTTTGAAGGCATGATTGCTTTGGCAACCGAAATTCCTGCTAAGAAAATTTCTAGTGAAGAAGAAACTTGGTCAGATCAAAGTCTGTTGATTTTTCAAGAAAATTGGCAAGGTATCTATAGCCAGTTTGAGCCTTTTACTGCGGTGCTAGAAAGTGCTGATCCTGCTGCTGTTGCCGAAGCTAAGGCAGCCTATGAAGCAGCGATCGCAACTGTTGCTCCTTATTTTACCGAAGGTCAGGTTGCAGCCCAACCCTATAGTGGTCTAAGTGCAACCCAAAAAGGCGAGATTGTTAATGCTGCCTATCGTTTTCGTGATAGCTTAGTCAATGCTCAAAATAAGTTGGGTATTGCTTGAAAAGCAAAAATAGAATCATTATCATTATCATTATCATTATCATTGAAGTGTGTGTGTGAAGATTATTATGACTAAAGTTTCTTTGGGCAAAACTGCCCCAATCATTTTTACGGCTCTAGTTGCAGGACTATACACTTATCCAGCACAGGCTCAAACAAAATCTAACGAATTACTTAACCAAATTGAACAATACGGGCAGGAAAATCAAAAAAATAGTATTGCTCAAGTAACTAACGTCAATCAGCTAAGAGATGTTTCGCCCACAGATTGGGCTTACGAAGCATTAAGAAGTTTGGTAGATCGCTATGGTTGTATAGCTGGATTTCCTAATCAAACCTACCGAGGCAGTCAACCTTTGACCCGTTATGAGTTTGCGGCGGGGTTAAACTCCTGTCTCAATCAAATTGAACGCTTAATTGCCTCTCAAGGCTCTGTGGGACAAGAAGATCTTGAGACGATCAATCGTCTCAACCAAGAATTTGAGGCAGAATTAGCGACTTTAGGCGGTAGGGTGGATGAACTAGAAAGCCGAACTGCTTTATTAGAAGATAATCAGTTTTCTACTACCACTAAGCTAGCGGGGGAGGCAGTTTTTGGTGTTGCCTCTGTGGTATCTGGTTCAAACGAGGAATTAATCGCAGAAAACGGTGATGATGAGATCGACAAAGTGCCTGTATTTGGTTACCGCACTCGCTTAGAGTTAGAAACCAGCTTTACAGGAGAAGATTTACTATTTACTCGCCTGTCGACAGGTAATTTTCCTGAGTTTTCCGAAACAACAGGAACATTTCAGGGAGAGATTGCGTTTGCCGAACCAGCAGATAACGATTTGGGTTTAGAAGTTTTATTTTACGATCGCCCAATCGGCGAAAATACCAATATCCTAATCGGTGCGGCGGGATTGGCAGCAGATGATATTGCCAATACTCTCAGCGTATTAGATGGTGATGGTGCTTCAGGGGCAATTTCTGCCTTTGGTACTCGCAGTCCGATTTATTTCCCACCAGGAGAAACAGGCTTGGGGATAATTCACAACTTTGGCGACAAGTTAGAGTTTAGCGCGGGTTATCTCGCGGGAGAAGCCAGCGATCCGAGTAATGGGGCTGGTTTATTTAATGGTTCATATAGTGCGATCGGTCAGCTGACTATTACTCCTTTGGAAAAGTTAGGTATTGCCTTGACTTATGTTCATGGTTACGACCAGAGTGATACTGGTGTAGGTAGCGATCTCGCCAATATTAAATCTTTAACCGCAGCGGGAGAAGATGCCGATCCTCTCGACCCAGGCGTTTTTGCAGATGGTGTGCCTACCGTTAACAATTCCTATGGCGCACAGTTTTCTTTTGCCTTGAGCGATCGCCTTGTCATCGGGGGCTGGGGTGGCTTGAGTAAAGTCAAAACTCTCGATCAATTTGTTGCCGATGGACAAACTGTGGGACGTGGGACGCAGGATATCTGGAATTGGGCAGCTACTCTAGCTTTTCCTGACTTGATTAAAGAAGGAAGCTTGGGCGGAATTATCGTCGGGATGGAACCCTGGGTAGCAAGTTCTACTATTGATACAGAAGGGTTTGGTGAGGATGAAGAACAATCTTTGCACGCGGAAGCTTTTTATCAATATCAGTTAAACGACAACATCGCTATTACCCCTGGAGTTATTTACATTAATAAACCAGACAATAACAGCGACAACGATGACCTGTTTATTGGTACTTTGCGAACTACCTTTAGTTTTTAGGCAAGATTGAGTTAAAAGCTAAAAGCTAAAAGCTAATAGCTTTTAAATACGACCTATGTTTCGACAATTTTAAAGCAGCAGGGGAGGTTTTAAACTGTTGCTGCCGCTTCCTGCTTCGCCGAGCCTTGTGTACCTAACTGAATCAATTCAATTTTGTAACCATCGGGATCTTCGACAAAGGCAATCACAGTGCTACCGTGTTTCATCGGCCCAGGTTCACGGCTAACTTTACCGCCTTGAGCAAAGATGCGATCGCAAGTGCCATAGATATCATCAACTCCTAAAGCAATGTGTCCATAGCCTTTACCCAGGTCATATTCAGATACACCCCAGTTATAGGTAAGTTCAATTACGGTGTTGTCTTTCTCGTCACCATAGCCGACAAACGCCAGAGTAAATTCGCCCCCTGGGTAGTCTTTGCGTCGCAATAGCTTCATGCCCAAAATATCGCAGTAAAAAGCGATCGACTTATCTAAATCACCGACTCGCAGCATCGTGTGTAGCATTCTCATGGTTCTAATTCTCCGATTAAAATCAGCTTTCTGTAATCTTAAGACTAGCGAAAATCACCAATTATTGAGTTGGGGAAATATTCAAAAAGGAACATTTTTCTAAAGGGCGATCGAATAGATGCAGATCGAACTTATCGGCTAAGGCTTCAAATACTTTAATGCCCCTAATACTATTACCTCTTTGGTCAATTAAAGGCGAATAAACGGCAATACCAGCGCGATCGGGGATTACGGCAATAATTCCGCCAGAAACTCCGCTTTTGGCGGGAATACCAACTCGATAAGCCCATTCACCCGCATAATTGTACATTCCACAGGTATACATGACGCTTAAAATGTCTCTAACATAGCAGGGTTTCACCGCCTGTTCTTTAGTCTTGGGGTTGATACCGCGATTAGCTAAGGTAGCAGCCATCATCGCTAGATCGTGACAGTTAACCACCAAAGAACACTGTTGAAAATAAAGATCGAGAATTTGGTCGATATTGTCCTCAATCATGCCAAAATTGAGCAACAGGTTAGCCAAAGCTCGATTGCGATGTCCTGTGGCTCGTTCGGACATAAACACGGGAGCATCAATAAATACATCGTGACCAATATAGCGACGAAACATATCTAATAACCGATTAAGCTTGTCTGTGGCATCAGTGCCTTTAATTAAACCAGCAGTGGCGATCGCCCCAGCGTTAACCATTGGGTTGTCGGGGCGTTTCGAGTTTTCATCAAGGCGAATTACTGAGTTAAACGGATCGCCAGTCGGTTCTACACCAATTTTTTCAATTAGGGTTTGGCGATCGCAATCTTCCAATGCCATGCCATACACAAATACTTTGGAGATTGATTGAATCGTAAACTTTTCGGTGCTGTCGCCAACTTCAAAGACTTCTCCATCAGTCGTAACGACACTGATCGCAAACCAGTCTGGATTAGCTTTGGTTAGTTCGGGAATATAATTGGCTAAGTTTCCCGAATTAAGATGACGATACTCTTCATAAAGATGTTCAATAAATTCTGGTAAGTCGGACATGATGGCAATTTCTCCAGCTGATTTATTGAATTTTATCTGTTTCTGCTTTAGGAACTAGATTGAGGAACAAAAAGAGCGGTTTTTAATTCATAAAAGCTGGTTGAGAAGTTATTTGATGATTCACCATCTTTCCTCCGAAGGAAGTTAATACTGCCAAACAAGGATATGATCCTGCTTTATTTATTTATGTTGTATTGAATAGTGGTGGCTAGTCCTAACCGCTCGTAAAATTATAACTATGACTAAATCTATTAATCAGCCTCCCAACCCCGAACCCGAAAAGCCAAACTTTTGGCAGCGGTTAGTCAATAAGCTCAAATCTGACCCTAAAATGTTAGTGGGCGGAGGAGTTGCGATCGCAGCTTTCGGTAGCCTGGGTTACTGGGGAACGCAGGTATTAGTCAAAAATAAATTACCGCCGTTTTTGGAAACCCAAATTGGTAACATCATTGAACGCCCCATAAATTTGGGTGAAGTACAAGGCTTCTCGCTCAACAGCATTGAGTTCGGTGAAACGGTCATTCCGCCTACCGCTACCGACACAGATACAGTAACGGTAGAAGGAGTCAAAGTTGGGTTTAATATCTTCCCTGTTTTGTTTCGCCGTACTCTCCCCTTAGATGTTGCTCTAATTCAGCCAGACATTTATTTAGAACAAGAACAAGATGGGGAATGGATAAATTTAGACTTTCTGGAAAGAGATCCCGATCAAGAGCAACGAGATCCTTTGATTTACTTTGATGTTGATTTAGATGTCGAACAAGCTGATATTACCGCTGTACCTTATCAGCAAAATCCTCTCACGGGACAAGTAGACGGGAGGGGTAGATTTAATCAAAAACAAGCGTTTCTAGACTATGATTTAGACGCAACCATTGAACAAGCTCAAGCCAGCATTCAAGGAGAAACAAGGCTAGAAACTGGTAGTACCGATACGAAGCTGCTGATTAAAGATTTAGCTTTATCTGATGCAGCAACTTTATTACCGATTCCTGTAGAAATTGACACGGGAACGCTCAATGCCGATTTAGATATCAACATTCCTTCCTTTGAGGAAATTACCGCAGCCAATATAAAAGGAATAGTTAATCTACAGAACCTTACAGGCGAGGCAACGGATTTAAATGCTCCCGTTTCAGCCGAATCAGAATTAAACTTTAGTGGACGCAATGCCGATGTCAATCAAACACAGGCGAGTTTGGGCAATATTACCGCCCAGGTAGCTGGTCAAGTTAATTTAGGTACTGGCTATGACTTGGATGTTGATGTATTGCCGTTTCAGCTAGCTAATTTGCCGAATGGTTTAACTGAGCAAATACCTGTAGATTTGGCAGGGGAGATAGAAGCTCAAGTTGAGCTGCGAGGTGGTATCAAAGATCCTCAACTGACGGGGAATTTTAACAACACTCAGACGGTAATTATCGATCAGACCCCATTAAAACAAATCAATGCTGACTTTCGTGCTGATTTAGCGAGAGTTGTCTTGGAAAATGTGCAGATTATCCCCGTTGCAGGAGGCAATGTTAACGCCGAAGGCACAATTGAAACCAACCTGAGACAAGCTTTGGAGAGCGAGCAACCACTAGATGCGGCTAAAATGCCCCTAGCGTTTAGTTTTCAGGCTAATTTGCCCACTCAAGAGCTGATTGCACCCTATTATCAGTTACCTCAACAGGTGGCGATAGGCGAGCTTCAGGCACAAGGGCAGATTGACGGAACGTTCAATCAGCCGAAAGGTTTAGTTAGCTGGAATATAGCCGATACTAATGCCAGTAATCTAGAAGATATTGCTGGTTCGGGTGAATTGGTCATAGCTAACCAAAACTTATTTTTGCGAGATACTGAAATTACCTATGGTGATGGTCAGGTAGACTTGACAGCAAACGCGAATTTAGACAGTAAGCAGTGGCAAGCTAACCTAGATGCTAATTCTCTTAATCTTACGCCGTTTCTGTCTCAGTTTAGTAATCCCAATCTAAACTTAGACCAACCTGTGGCGGTGGATAATGCTACGGCTAAGTTTAACGGCAGATTAAACCAACTAGATTTAGCCCAAATTCAGGGTACTGCCGATTTAAATCTAGATGTTAATGGTGGCGATGTTACAGTTAATAGTCAAATTAATGCAGGCAATATTCAGGCAAATGCCACTACCAATAATATTCAACTCGCTCCGTTTATTACTAGCTTACCCGTTGCTGCATCTGTGCAATCTGGAGAAATTACGGCTTCGGGAAGATTAAAACAACTACTGGTGTTTAGAGAGAATCCTAGTTTAAATAGCCTCCAAGCCGAGGCGGATTTGAATCTACGGGTAAATGGGGAAGCTGTGGCAGTTAATAGTCAGATAAATTCAGGCAGGATTCAAGCCAATGCCAACACAAGTCAAATTGATCTAAATCGTGTTATACCCAATTTACCGATTCCTGCCAATATTAGCTCAAGCCAGGTGACAGCCTCGGGAGAATTACAGCAGCTATTAACCTTTGCTGAACAGCCTAACTTGAGTACTTTTGATGCCCTGATCGATGCGAATTTAGCCGTGGCAGAGGGAACAGTACAGGCGATCGCTAATTTGAACAACAATCAGTGGCAGGCTAACATTGACGCTAATAACGTTAGTTCTCGCCTACTGCTAGAACAATTTGCTCCTGGTAATCTCGCCTCCGTAGAAGTAGATAACATCAATGCTCAAGCAAATCTAACAGGAAATATTCAGCCTGTACTCAATAACGACCAAAGTATCCCCGTTACCGTTAATCAATTTACGGTTAATTCTGGGGTGCAAAACGTTAATGCTCAGGGAAATTTAACCCTGGCTAACATTACCAGTAACCTAGACGTTGCTAACACTAATCTAAATATTGCTGCTAATCTCGATTTTGATCGCCTTCCAATCGACCAGATTGTGGCTGCGACTTCCCAAAATAATCAACTGATTGCTGAGAGCGTAAATGTTGGTGGACAAGCTGAGTTTAACGGACAATTCAATGGTCAGCAGTTGCTATCTGCACCTACAGAAAACGTCAGTCTAACAGGAGATTTACGCCTCTTAGATTTTGCCTTTAACGACATCAACTTTGATCCTGTAATGACGGGGACACTCAATGTACAGCCGCAGCAGGAAATAGCCTTAAACCTTCAGGGGCAACAGGATGTAATTGTAGCAAGAGCCGTTCCCTGTACCGCTAATAACTGTCAGCTGCCCTATTTGCCAACTAATTTAGAAATACGACAGGGAGAAGACACCGAACAACCTGTAATTGCTACAGGCGATCGCAACGGTGATATATTTTCTCTAGATATTAATAATTTTCCTTTAGCAGTACTCAACTTTGCTCCTGGTACAGCAGCGGGAATTGACGGGGCATTAACAGGTAGAACTACAGGAGAAGTTGACCTCGATCTTTATACCCTAGCAGCAGAAGGAAACATCAACATTGACAATCCAGGATTAGGCTATATTCAGGCAGATTCACTCAACGCAGATTTTAACTATGATCCAGCTAGTAATATTGCAGCGATCAACAGTGCTTCTCTGAACTTAGGCGATAGTGAATATAATCTCAACGCAGCCTTAAATTTAGAGTCGGGGCAAATTGAGGGCAGACTTGGTATTCCCCAAGCCTATATTCAAGATGCTCTGACTACCCTGCGTTGGTTTACTGTTGAAGATGTGACGAGTTTATTTAATATCTCCGATTATGCTGAAGCTAGTGCAGTTAGACCAGCACCAGAAAGAGAAACAGTAGACGAATCTATTGCTAGCAAGCTAAATCAACTACGCCAGGTTAATAGTCAAATTCAGGCAAATGCTGCCGCACGAGAAAATGGCGGTATTCCTACGGAATTAGATATCCAGGGACAATATCAGGGAGAAGTTGTCTTAGGCGGTACGATTCAAACGCCGCAAGCCGACTTTCGGGTGGAGGGTAGTGATTGGCAATGGCAACCGAAAGCTGCTTATCCTAATATTATCAATTCCCTTGGCTTAGTCATTGAAGAATCACAGTATATTGATCTACCCGAATTATTAATATCGGGAAACTTAGAGGGAACAACAGTAGATTTAAATGAGGCAAGCATACAGGTTCAGGATGCCTTGCTATCCCTAGAAGGAACACTATCGCCAGAACAGTTAAACACTGAATTTAGCGTTGCCAATTTAACGGTTGATAACATCAGTAATTTTGTTAACATCCCCGTAGATCTAGCGGGAGAAATTAATAGCGTCGGCACAATTGAGGGAACGCCAAATAATCCTCAGATAGCAGGAAATGTTACCTTTTCTAATGGGGCATTCGACGGCAATGTTTTACCAGCAAAGCTGGCAGGAAATTTTAACTATGATGGTAGCGAAGTAGTTTTCAATACCACCGCCCCTGAGTCAATTCAGGTAAAAGCCACCGTACCCTATCCAATTATTCCTGGAAAAAGCGATCGCCTTACTGCTAGTGCTAATCTAGAGCAAGAAGCCTTTGTCTTTTTGGCTGCTTTTAGTCAAAATTACCTCAACTGGACTGGCGGAGAGGGAAATGCCCAACTTGAGGCTAGTGCTTCGTTGGATCTAGAGCGAGAAAATATAATTTACGACCTAGACGCTCAAGGAGTTATTAACCTAGATAATGCTAATGTGCAAGTAGAAACGCCCTTCTTCTCAGAACCATTTATCGGCACTGGCAGAATTACGCTGAATAATCAGATCGTTAACGTTGAAACCCTTAACGGAACCTTCGCCAATAAAGATTTATCTGCTACGGGTAGGCTACCAATTCTTACCGTAGTAAATAATTTAGACAATCCTCTGACCATCGATCTGCCACCAGGAGACATCGATATTAATGAACTTTATCAAGGAGGAGTTGCAGGACAGATAACAGTAACGGGAGCATCTCTAGAACCCGTAATTGGGGGCGAAGTTACCCTAGAAGATGGCGAGGTGTCTATTCCTGAAACTGAAACTCCCACTCAAGAAGATGCAGTTCAATTTGCCCCAACCCAAGTTAGTGATCCAGTTGTCAGAACCAAAGCAACTAGCAAAGCTCAAGCTGAACCACAAAATGCTGCTGCTAGATCCTCTTTTGTTACCGCTTTAAACAACCTCAAAGTCAATTTGAGGGATTTTAGGCTACAGCAGACTCCTCTATATAATTTTCAGGTTGAGGGGGGTTTAATTTTTAACGGTACAATCGACGAACCTACTAACATTCTTCCCCAAGGGAGGTTACTGCTAACTAGGGCGGATGTTGATCTATTTAGTAATAGCTTTAGTGCTACTCGTAATCGCGAAAATACGATTGTCTTTACACCCAATGCAGGAGTATTCAATCCTGAACTTGATATTATCTTGAGAACGACAGTTGAAGATGTTGACGAACAGGACTTTAGCAACCTTCGTTTAGCTAGTGCTAATGCTAATGAGATAGACGATCCTCTATCATCAACTAATAGCAGTCAGACGATTCGCATTAGTTTAGTAATTAATGGCGAAACTACCGAAATATTGCCTAACCTAGCGCAAACTAGAAACCTTGACTGTAATATTCGTCCTAACGATGAACCTTTAGTGGAAAATAATCAATATTACGCTGAAGCCGAATTAAATCGATTTACTGAATGCTTTAATCAGATTGGTGATGCAGGTCCAAGCGATCGCGATTTAATTAACTCTCCTGCTGTAGAATTAACCAGCGTTCCTTCTCTTAATCAGGGAGAAATTTTAAACCTGTTGAGCGGTCAATTTATTGCTTTTGCTCAAGATCTCACCAATCGTAGTCAATCAGAATTATTTGATTTAGGAGTTAATAAATTTATTCTGACACCGCTGCAAAACAATGTCTTTTACTTTGTAGAGGATACTACAGTACGCTTCGGTCGCAGCGTTGGTTTAGATTACTTGACCGTATTTCCGAATTTGGAGGGCATTTATGAATTAAATCAAGATTCTTCAGTACGTTCAACTTACAATTATGTTTTAAATGAAGCCACAATCGAATATCAAAGAAATTTTTAATCTTGATCGTTTAGTATAAATTGTTGAATATTAAATCTCTAGCCGAATGCAGCTCAAAATTGCGGTTTCTCCCCATAAAATTGTTAGATATTTGCTGATTGGAGTGTTTTTTTTCACGATAGTCAGTACTGGGATTCAAATATGCAAGTATGTATTTGATTATCGAAATGAATGGATGGATCTATTTAATCTCGATCGCGAACTAAACTTTCCTACTTGGTACTCAGCATGGATGATTGTCTTCTGTGCAATTTTGCTGAAAATTATTGCTATGGGCAAAAAACAACAGGGCGATCGCTATACTAAAGATTGGCAATTATTGTCATTGATTTTCTTGTGGATGGCGATCGATGAAATAGTTAGTATTCACGAAATTCTGATTATTCCTGAAGTTAGTCAAGCTCTCAACTTACCCTGGTTTCTCCATTCAATGTGGGTAATTCCTGGAGTTGTTTTTGTCGCTTGGTTTGCCAAGCGCTATGCAAAATTTGTACGCCATTTACCTGCTAAATCTAGACAATATTTTATCGGCGCAGCTTGCATCTATATTGGTGGGGCATTAGTAATGGAAATGATTGGCAGCCATGTTGCCCAATCTATCGGACAACAGCACATAATCTATGCCCTAATTGCTACTGTCGAAGAATTCATGGAAATGATTGGGATTGTTATATTTATTTATGCCTTGCTTGATTATTTGAATCAATGGGCAAATCATTTCGATCTTAGAGTAGATATTATAGATCCTAAGTTAAAGTCTCAAAAATCTCGTCATTTCTAAATCTGGATAGACTCAAAGGTCTAATTACCATCTCAAATTAAATTTTAGGCTGACAACTGTTAACTCTTGTTGAGTCAAAATTTTGCCTTGCTAGCTAACTTTAAACTCGATTAACGTAGAACTTCATTCTTACTTTACAAACAAGCAGATAATCTTAAAGATTTAGTCAAGGGTTATAAGTGCCAAACTTTTGCCAGGCAAAAAAGTGTAATCTTCATTTTAAGGAATAAAATAGTGAGTTTTGAATCACTATTGTGTGATCTAGTATTGCCAAAAACTATTATTCCTTGAGTGATATTCTTGTGATTTAAGAATATCTATTTTTAAATTACCTGGCTATTGTCTAATGAACAGAACGCCGCTCAAAGTTAACACAGCCAAAAATTATCTCACTCACGCTTGAGGGGACTCGGCTATTAGATCCTACTTGACAGGACGACGGACAGTATGAGCTTTAGTCAGATTGAATCTTGGAACATTCTTTTAAATACATATTACTTAATAAATCCAGATAAATTATTATGTCGTCTTTATCTCGCCGATTTTTTAATCATCAAAAATTACCAAATAATCCAGACAGTACGATTGTTTTTATTGATTCTCAACTGTCTAATTGTGACACTTTAATTCAAAAAGTAATACTAGAAGCAAGAGTAATTGTGATTGGTTTAAAGGATGATGGAATTAAAGAGATTACCCGCATCCTCAACTCTACCTGCTGTCAAGAAGTGAATCTTATTAGTCATGGTTCTCCAGGATGTATCTACCTTGGTAATAGCGAATTAAGTCTTAACACTTTAATTCAATACGAGCTAGAGCTGAAAAGCTGGTTTAAAATTAATTCATCTGGCGACGACAATTTTAGTTTGCCCAAACTGTTTTTATCTGGTTGTGATGTAGCTGCTGGAGACGCTGGCGAAGAATTTATGACTAAGCTAAATTCAATTACGGGTGCAATGACAGCTTCAGTTAGTCTCATTAATCATCATATTTTTGATCAAGAGTAGCTTGCGCGCCAATAAATTGGGACACCTGATCGAATGCAGTGTCCCCAAAAACCTTGACAACAAAATATTAAAAAAAAGTAGTCTATAAAAACCAGCCGTAAGAATGCAAGCCTTGTCCTAACAAGTTGACTCCTAAATAGCAGATCCAAACTACAACAAAGCCAACTGCTGCCAGGATAGCAGGTTTTCTTCCCTGCCAACCGCGAGTAATTCTGGCGTGAAGATAGGCGGCAAAGACTAACCAGGTAATAAATGCCCAAGTCTCTTTGGGATCCCAACTCCAATAAGAACCCCAGGCTTCGTTTGCCCAAACTCCGCCAGCAATAATGCCAATAGTTAAAAGGGGAAATCCTAAGCCAATTACGCGGTAGCTAATATTATCTAAGGTATCAGCTAGGCTCAAACGTTCAGGAGAAAGAGTTATTTTTGTTTGAGGTAGATCCATAACTGCTGTGTTGCCAGAAGTTGAACCACTAGTAATAGCATTATCTCCAGAATCTTTCCAAGTTTTTTGCTTGATGCGATCGCGAAAACTCCCCGTACCAACCGAACTTCCTTTTAACTCTACTTGTTGTCCGCGAGTGATAATCAAAAAGCCAATGGCGATCGCGCTTCCTACCATTAAGGTAGAGTAGCTTAACATCATCACGCTGACGTGCATCATCAACCAATTGGACTTCAAAGCTGGTACTAAGGGGGCAGATTCCTGCATCTCCACAGGTAGACTCAAAGCAGCAAAGGCTGTAATCCCCATTGCCACTGGACTAGTAACCACCCCGACTAAACGGCTACGACTCATTTTCTCAGCCACAAAGTGAATCGTCGTCACACCCCAGGCTAAGAAGAACAAAGATTCATAAAGATTGCTGAGGGGAAAATAACCAGCCTCGATCCAGCGAGAACCTAATAAAGTTGCCATGCAAAGGTTCGCCACTGCCATTCCCGTAGAGCCTAAAGTTGCCATATAGGGCAGATTAGGAAAAGCAGCCCCGCCCCAGTAAATCAGCATGGTAACTAGCAATACGGCAAAAGAAGTATTGTCTAATAAGCTTTCTAACGCAATTAAATCCATAGTTTTTTCAATATATATAATCGGGCTTAAATTCCCTCTAGGCGCGATCAGTATACTTTATTATCTCTCTTTACTTTAGTTTAAATTCAACTCTGTAGTCTAGGTCACAAAACTTCTTTTGATTACTGTGGCTAACTACTGATCTCTAAAATACTTAACTAAAAATAAATTACCGCCTAGTTACAGAAAACTAAGCGGTTTATGAGCGTAAATTTATGCTTGATTTGAGAGTTAAAAGCGGTCGGGTAGAATCTTACATTCCTGAACCAACACCAGCATAAGAACCGTAGAAAAAGATGCCAACAACTGCGATGACACCCATGCCAGCTACTGTGGCAACAATCCACAAGGGAATTCTTCCATCTGCAAACATGATTATTAAGTCTCCTCTTGCTATTAAAGTTTAAATCGGGGGGAATTCTGTTGGTTTAGTTAAAGAAGTAACTAGAGAACAGAATGCCTAGTACAGCAACCAGAAGTAACCCTAAATAAAGGGAAGTACGATTTAGCTCTACTGGTTGTCTGTTGGGGTTTTGTTTTCTTTCCATGAGTTGTTCCTATCGTTGGATAAATTGCATAGCGGCGATCGCGCCTAGAAAAAAGACAGTGGGTACTGCCAAAGTGTGAACTGCCAACCATCTCACCGTAAAAATCGGGTAAGAAACGGGCTGATTGGGGCTATTACCTGTCATATTGTTTTACCTATCGTAGTCAAGTATTTTTATTGATTAAACTCTTTGATTTGCTTTTTCGCTTCAAAGCGATCGCTAATTACGGGAACTTCAATTCGTTCTTGAGTAAAGTACTCATCAGGACGAGGCGTTCCAAAAGCATCGTAAGCTAGACCAGTACTGACAAATAACCATCCAGCTACAAATAGCATCGGAATAGTAATGCTATGGATTACCCAATAGCGCACACTCGTAATAATGTCAGAAAATGGACGTTCACCAGTATCACCAGCCATATTGTGTTTCTCCTGATTAGATTAAATGATTGAAACTTCTGCTTATATAATACGAAACAAGGGTAACTGCCTACAACCAAGAACAGTAATTAAGCAGCAGCACCAGCTTCGGGGACATATTTTAGTAGGGTTCCTCGTTCCCCCAAAACAAAGCCTTTCTGGGGAGAAAGAAATACTACCTTATAAAAATTAGAGGGAGCATCCTCCACATCGCGATCTTTTGACCAAGTTTGACCGCCGTCGGGACTAACTAATAGATTAGCACTTCCTCCCGCCAACCAGATTTCTTCGGGAGTACGATAGCCAACGTCCAAAAACCCCCAGCTAGCAGAAAACTCAGGATAAATAGGTTCTCCCCACTCATCATAATCTTCTGTATCGCTAAATTGCACCTGTCCACCGCGAGCTAATAACCAGAGGCTGCCATCTTTATTGAAGCCCATATTTTGTAGCCGGCGCGATGAAGTTCGCTGATGAGGAGTCCATTCCGTTTCACCAGGTTCCCAAGTCGAGAAGAAATTTCCCTTGGCAGAAACCGCAACGTATCTGCCGTCTTCAGAACGATGAATACTTCTTGCTACTCCAACAGAACCTTCGACTAAAGCCTTCCAGTTTTTGCCCCCATCTTCGGTTTTATAAATTGCTCCTAAATTTGTTACCATTTCGGCGCTAGACTTACCCAAAGCAATAATATCAAGTGGTGAACCAGGCAATTTAGAGCTTAAAGGAATGCGTGACCAACTATTGCCACCATCTTCAGTGTGCAGTAAAATTGATGGTTGGCCAACAATCCAGCCTTCATCACCATCAAAGCTAATGGCTTCTAGAGCTACTTTCTCATTATTTAATTCTAGAGCCTGCTGTGTCCAGGTTTCTCCTCCATCAGTAGTTTCAAACAGGGTTGCTTGAGTCCCAACTAGCCAACCACGATCTGGATTGCTGGTGAATGCAACATCAGAAAAAATTGCTTCAGAAGGTAAAGAAAGTGTTTTCCAGGGGTTAGTGACGGTGGAGGGAACTTGACTACAGCTAATACAAAATATACAGACCGCAAATAAAATCGCTATTTGCTTTAATTTGTTAATCAATGAACTCATAAAGTTTTGGTGACTGGTTAAGCAGATAAAAGCAATATTTGACTACAGATAAACAATAGGCTAAGTGGAAAAGATTCTGCCGACCATTTTTTCCCACCTTAGCTTTGAGGCAGGTCTACTAATGTAAACTATACAGACTAAGGAAAAATAGAAAGCCTAAACCTAATGCACCAAAAATTAAAATGTTTTTCTGGGCAGGAGTTAGGCGATTAACTCCCAAACCATAGTCTAAGTTCTCAGAAAAGCCAGAAGGTGCGCCCTGTGCGCCAACATTAACAAACTGAGTCTTGCGAACTCCACAAACGGGACAACGCCAGTCGTTGGCTAAATCGCTAAACAAAGTTCCCGCCGGAACATTTCCTTGATTGTCTCCTTTAGATGGCACGTAAACATAGCCGCAAGAACGACATTCATAACTTGGGGGAGCTTGTTCGGCCAGAGTTTTCTCTTTAGCTAGAGACTTCTCTGGTGCGCGAGTTTCTTCTGGTACTGGTTGTTCTTCTTTAGCTGACTCATTCATTGCTTTATATTAAGCAAATATTAAAATATCTTTCTTTGATGAATTATCGCATAAAAAGTACGATGGATAAAAGCAATGAGGACAGAAGTTAAAAGTCAGAAGTCAAAATTGAAACACAGCTACCCAAAAGCGATCGCCTTCTAGAAATTTTCTAGAAAGCGATCGCCTAGATGATAATTTGAAATAGCTTTTCTAGGTACCTTCAGGAATAATCCGTTCTAATCTGGCACCTAAAGCGAGGAACTTATTCTCCAAATCTTCATAACCACGGTCTAGGTGATGTAACCCGTGGACAGTAGTTTTGCCTTCCGCGGCTAACCCAGCTAAGACTAAAGCAGCAGAGGCTCTTAAATCTGTTGCCATTACAGGCGCACCAGAGATTGAGTGTACACCTTGCACGATCGCATGATGACCTTTAACGCGAATATTAGTTCCCATACGCTGTAGTTCAGCTACATGGCGAAGACGATTTTCAAATACGGTTTCACTGATGACGCTGTTGCCTTTGCTGATGCTCAACAGGGCGGTAAACTGAGCCTGCATATCTGTCGGGAAGCCAGGATAGGGAAGAGTTTCAATATCGGTCCCTCGTAGTTCACCTGGAATAATTCGCAGACGTTTTGATTTGATATTGCCGCCAAAAACTGTACCATCTTCTTCCTCTGCTACTACTTGACAACCAATATCCTGTAGCTTGGCAATTACGGGAGCTAGATGTTTAGGAATAACGGAACTTAAGGTGATTTCTGATTGGGTGATTGCCCCTGCGACTAGAAACGTTCCTGCTTCAATGCGATCGGGAATGACATTGTAGTCGATAGACTTCAGTTCCCTAACCCCTTCAATGGTGATTGTGTTAGTTCCTGCACCGCTAATTTTCGCTCCCATTTGACTACAGAAGTTAGCTAAATCGACAATTTCTGGTTCTTGAGCCGCATTTTCGATTTTGGTTACTCCTTCTGCCAAGGTTGCTGCCATGAGAATAGTTTCTGTTGCGCCAACGCTAGGATAGTCTAGATAGATACCAGCTCCTTGTAAACGCTGTCTGCTACCGACTAAATTTGCATGAACTATACCATCTTCGATCGAAACATTAGCTCCCATTGCCTGTAATCCTCGAACATGAAGATCAACTGGTCTAGCGCCGATGGCACACCCTCCAGGCAGCGGAACGCGAGCTGTCCCCAATCTGGTTAAGAGCGGTCCAATGACAAAGAAGCTAGCTCGCAACTGAGATACTACGTCATAAGGAGCTTCTGTCGGATTAATCTTGGTAGCATCAATTTTTATGGCATCTCCCTCTCGCTCAAGCTTTACGCCCAAAGCCTGGAGAATTTGACCCATACGTTTAATGTCGACTAGATTCGGTACGTTACGTAAAGTACAGTTGCCAGGACATAATATTGACCCAGCCATGAGTACTAAGGCAGAATTTTTGGCTCCACTAATCTTGACATTTCCTTTTAGAGAAGCTCGTCCCCAAATTTCTAATACGGCTTGGGGGTCTTTGGAAGTAACTTGAGTTTTGGTTGGGTTAGAGATAGAGTTAATGGCTTTATCCTCTTGGTAATAAATATATTAATTTCAGTGTTTGGGTAGTACTTAAGATAGACTTCAAAAATTTAATTGAACAGTCTAGTTGAAAAAATCTCAGGTTAATTTTTTTGGTGTTTGACATTAAACATAAAAGTCAATCATAATAAGTTTTGATGTATTCAGGTTTTTTTGCGGAACTGGCGGAATTGGTAGACGCGCTAGATTCAGATTCTAGTGTTTGCTTAAAACATTCGGGTTCAAGTCCCGAGTTCCGCACTATTTAGCAATCAAAGTATTACTTTGAACCGTGCTATTCGTCAATAGCAGGAAGGGAAAAGATAATTTTAACTAGTACTAAAAATCCTTTGATTAAGCAGGTTCGTAAACTACACCGAGCCAAAGGAAGAGTTCAGCAAAACTTGTTATTAATCGAAGGAACAAACCTAATCGAAGCAGCTTGTCAAGCCGATTATCAGTTAGAGCTGATTTTTTATACAGAGCGTTGGCACGAAAATCATCAGTCACTCTGTCAAATAATCGCTGAAAAAAACTGGCAAGTTCAACCTGTAAGTTCAGATGTATTAAGTGCGATCGCGACTACCGTTAATCCAGATGGAGTAGTGGCGATCGCGAATCGTTCTCATCGCCAACCCGCTCCCATTTTAAACAGGTTAGGAATTGCTTTAGAAAGGTTGCAAGATCCTGGAAATTTAGGCACGATCATACGTAGCGCGGCCGCTACCGAAATTGATGGTCTTTGGCTCAGTGCCGATAGCACCGATATTTACAGTCCCAAGGTGCTTCGCGCAAGTGCGGGACAGTGGTTTCGAGTGCCTGTTGCTACTGACCAAAATTTACCTGAACTAGCTCGACAACATCAGCAGCAGGGAATACAAATTATTGCTACTACCTCCCAAGCCAACAAAACTTACTGGGAAATAGATTTTACCCAACCTAGCTTGATTTTATTCGGTAATGAAGGTTCAGGATTATCTCAAGAATTGAGCGAGCTTGCTGATCAGCAAGCAACAATTCCTCTAGCCAACCAAGTAGAATCTTTAAACGTTGCCGTTGCTACTGCTTTGTTACTATATGAAGCAAAAAGACAATTAATGCTGACTAATTAAACATATCTCTCTCGACTTAGCGAGCGGCTCGTTTCTCAACCTCCTGCTTGATTGCCTTGAGAGTTTCTTGTAAGCGATCTTCATAGATCCGAAAAAAAATGCCGTCGCTAGGAGCTTTGGCAGGTTCGACTATTACTTGATGGGTAATTAAAACCTGATCCGAAGGCGCGCTCGGATACGGTGATACGGGTTCTAGAATCCATTTTCCATCCATGGTTTTTAAGTCCCCGTCCACTGCTTCAAAGGCAATCTGTTCAGGATAAGATTCAATGGTGGCAACCTTTACTCTTGACTCAATACTGAAAACCAAAGTTTTGATTTTGTTAATTTGTTCAAATACTTTGCGATCGCCATTAGTTTCAATCAGCTCACTGCTGACAACTCCTGGCAGAAATTTAGCAAAATTTTCATAGTCGGTTAAAACCTGCCAAACATTGTCCATTGAAGTTTTTATTAGCAAGCGTGAGGTATAGTTGCCAGCTTGACCCGAAAAAACTAATTCTCCTTTTTTCAGGGAAACCCTCTGTTCCAAAGGAAGTCGATCTACAGGACCATCAAACAGTTTAGCCGTGGCAGCGGGACTAAACATCGCGCTGAGTAATAAAGCGATCGCTGCCAACAAAGGCAACATGATGGAACGATTCTTTTTCTGATATAGTCGAGCGATCAATTTCTCATCTTCCCTAATCTATTTTGGACTTTGCTTATTTTATCCATACCTCAGCATCAGTCAATCAGTTAAAGACAATATTCAAAACAATCATCACATAGCTGCCAAGTGGACGAGTAAGATTTCGCTAGCTTCAGTCAAGTTTTGACCAAAGCTTAAAATACCCTCTTCGTGTCCACTCATGACCATAATTTTTTGTCGTTGAGTTGCTGGTTGTTTACACAACCGAATAATTTCCTGGGCCATTTCTGGCGTACCGTAAGCGCAATCAGGATGAGTGGTAGGAAAGCGATTTAACAGTTTACGCCACATTTTTTGATGATGAATATGAACTACCGCATTTACTCCAAGTTCAGCCACATAGATAGCAGCATGGGTCAAAGTTTCGGAAGAAGCTTTAGTTAATCCTTGACAAGTGACGTAGTTTTGTTGCCAGTTATAATCAGTAACTTTTGTATAGTGCTGCGCCGTTAAGTTAGCAATTCCCCCTGTTTGCGTTCCTGATATGATAAATTCTGGAGTGTTGGCAAGACGAATACTGAGATTACCAAAGCCGATGCCGTTGTCGTATTCGCCGATCAAACCCAACTGATGTAGTTTAGTTCGCCATTGATTTAACTCACCAATTTCAGTTTCCGCGATCGCAGGTAGTCGATTCCAGTCACACCGATATTTGATATAGCCTTCATCAATCATGAGATGTCGCTCAAACTAGAGATTTTACTTATTTGACCGCGAAAGGCACTCTTGCGCAAACCCTTCCTTTCAACGCCTGGGAACGCTTGACCAAAATTTAACCGAGATTACGGCTTTTACGACTACATCTTGGCAACTAAAAGCGATAAATTGGATAAAGAAGATAAAGAAATATTAACAAAGAAGAGGAGTTTTTTAAACTATGTTTGAATACTTCAATGAAAAAGCCATAAAAAATGTTGTCCTCGCTCAAGAGGAAGCCAGAAACACAGGACATAATCTTGTGGGTACAGAACACATTTTATTGGGGGTGATTGGGGAGGGAACATCTACAGCAGCAGAGTTATTAGCAAATTGGGGTATCTACCTCGACAGCACTAGAGAGTTAGCAATTGAGGTGATAGGTAAAGGTTCGGGGTTTATCCCCGCTAATATTCCGTTTACCCCGAAAGCTAAAAGAATTCTGGAACAGGCTTTTAATGAAGCGCGTCAGTTAAAAAGTAATTTTATTAGTCCTGAACATATTCTGTTGGCAATTATTAAGCAGACAGACAATATGGCGGTAAAATTATTAACCAAGCAGAATGTTAACTTAAGACAGCTAAGAACCGATCTAATTAAAAAATTAGGCGAAGCTGAAGTAGTTGCTGCTACTGCCAGCAAAGATAGTCCTTTTGGTTTTGGTGGGGCTAGAGAAAAGCCAACCAAGCTCAAGGAATTTAGTATTAATCTGACTGATTTAGCCAGAGAAGGTAAACTAGACCCTGTAGTGGGTAGATATCCAGAAATTGAAAGAGCAGTCCAGATTTTGGGTAGACGCACCAAGAATAATCCGATTTTAGTTGGTGAGCCAGGAGTTGGTAAAACTGCGATCGCCGAGGGATTAGCTCAACGTATTGTTGATGGTGATGTTTCTTCTCTCTTGGCTGATAAGGAAGTAATTAGCCTGGACATGGGTTCGCTGCTGGCAGGAACTAAGTTCAGAGGCGAGTTTGAAGAACGCCTCAAGTCTATCGTCGAAGAAGTCCGCGTTGCGGGTAACATTATCCTGGTAATTGACGAGATTCATACCATCGTTGGCGCAGGTGCAATGGGTGGCGCGATGGATGCGGCTAATATGCTCAAGCCTTCTTTAGCCAGAGGTGAGATTCAATGTCTTGGTAGCACCACTCTCGATGAGTATCGCCAGTATATTGAACGGGATGCAGCCCTAGAACGCCGTTTCCAAAAGGTAATGGTGGGTGAACCTTCGGTGGAAGATGCAATTGCCATTCTTCAGGGATTACGTAAAACTTACGAAGATTTCCACAAGGTTAAATATACTGACGAAGCAATTAAAACTGCGGTAACTTTCTCTGAAAGATACATTACAGATCGCTTTTTACCCGATAAAGCAATTGACTTAATTGATGAAGCTGGTTCACGCACTCATCTCAACCACTGTTTACAGCAGGGTAAGGAGGATAATCAGGTAGATGTACCAACTATTAACCCCGAAGCCTTAACCCCCGTAGTAGATGAGGAAGCGATCGCGCGTATTGTTGCTGCTTGGACTGGCGTACCCGTTACCAAAATGACGGAAACCGAATCAGAAGCCTTGATGTATCTAGAAGATAATCTTCATGAGCGCGTCATTGGTCAAGATGAAGCTGTCAGAGCCGTTTCCCGCGCTTTACGCCGTTCTCGTTCAGGATTAGGCGATCGCGATCGACCGATTGCTAGTTTGTTCTTCTCTGGCCCTACTGGAGTAGGTAAAACCGAACTGGCAAAAGCCTTAGCGATTCAAATGTTTGGCTCACAAGAGGCGATCGTCCGTGTCGATATGTCAGAGTACATGGAATCCCATACTGTATCTAAGCTGATTGGTTCTCCTCCAGGGTTTGTCGGTTATGACGAAGGTGGACAGCTAACCGAAGCTGTACGTCGTCAGCCTTACACCATCGTGTTGTTGGATGAAATTGAAAAAGCTCATCCCGATGTGTTTAACTTAATGCTACAGATGCTTGATGATGGTCGTCTTACCGATGCTCAAGGACGCACAGTTAGCTTTAAGAACACCATCATTATTATGACCTCTAATATTGGGTCGAAAGTGATCGAAAAAGGCGGTAGTGGCTTAGGTTTTAACTTCTCTGGCGATCAAGACGAGGCACAATATAACCGCATTAAAGATCTGGTCAATCAGGAATTGAAAAACTATTTCCGTCCTGAGTTTATCAACCGCCTTGATGAAATTATTGTCTTCTGTCAGCTAACCAAACCCGAAGTTAGACAAATTGCTGGTATTTTGCTCGAAGAGATATCTGCCAGACTAGAAGAACAGCGCGAGATTACGCTTGGTGTTACCGCTGCCTTTGAAGATAAGGTAATCGAAGAAGGTTTCGACCCTAGTTATGGTGCAAGACCTCTGCGTCGCGCGATTATGCGACTATTAGAAGATAGCCTAGCCGAAGCAATTCTATCTGGTCACGTTAATGACGGCGATAATGCCCTAGTTGATGTCGACGAAGATGGCAAGACTACGGTTACGCCAGTAAAAGAACAGGTTTTGGTAGAAGCAACTCGTTAATTTGATTGGAATAAAAATTGATTAATTACTAAGGTGAGCTAATTGCTCATCTTTTTTTTGGGAGACATCGCTATAGTGATACGCGCAAGTCTAAACCACAGGTCTGATGTTGGCATGATTTTTTCTTTGCCAGTCCCTGATCAGTGATTAAATGTAATCATGTAATTTATTGTGTGATTATTTTGCCATACCCTTTTTTTACCAGGCAGTAAAGTCTTGCTGGAATTGCGCTAAAGATAATAGCTGAATTCGCTGAGATTGGGATGCTAGATAGCGATCGCCTTGGAGATTATAGCCCCAATCTGCTAAAAATAATTCTACAGATTCTAAGTCAGTTTGTTGCATTACCTGCTGTAAAGCTTTGAGTCGATCCTCAACAAAGAAAATGCTAATATCTTCTCCAGGCTGTTGATGTCTGTCCCGCAAAATTCTCAAGGTTTCATATTTAGGGCATTTACTTTCTTTGCCGAAAATTTGAGCCATAGATAAATTTATGCCCTCTTGTGTTAGTAACTTTTGGGCAAAACGCCCTTCTTTGGTAGTGATAATATACAATTCAACCGCGGAATTAACTATTTGTTGGAGACGCTCAATTACTCCAGGATAGAAACGATGTAGCTTGAGCCAATCAGCTAAATTATTCTCGATCCAGCTATCTCTAACTCGATCTAGCTGCTGCACCACTGCTTGCTTGTTTAACCCTTCAGATTCGGTTATTTGTAAAGAGATCGCCTGAAAATTTTCCAAGATTTCTACTTCAGCGATTCCCAAGACCAACGCTCGCAGTAAAATCGGCATTTCCCAACCAGTTTCAATTACAGGGCGTAAGCGATAAAACATGGGTGCTAGGCTGTCATCCACAGCTTCAGACCATATTTGTTGATAGGCTTGTTTAGTACTGACAAAATACTCAATTAAACCATCACAAATCACACCATCAAAGTCTAATGCCAAGATATGAGGAATTTTTTCAGACATACAAAATTAACTTGCTGCTTATAGCTATCTTCGGCATCGTAGCATGACCAATATGCCAGAGTTGGAGCGTGAAGAGTAAAATTTTTTTCTAATGTCGATCATTACTCCATAATTTCAGCAAAACAATTAAATCGCATTTATCTAAAGATTAGGAATTGGTTAAAAAAATTACCAATTGAGTTACGGTTTGAACAATCTTGCTGCATAATAGTATACGACGCTATAGATAGAGCCTTGATTAGATGAATAAATCGTCAAGCACCACATATAGCCCTACGTTTTAATATTTTCAACTCGACTAGTACCCTTAATGAAATTATCTTCTGTCGAACAAGCAGAACAAGCTAGACATCTGCTACTGAACGAATTGCAAGAACACCAAACGCCCATAAGCCTGCAAGAATTAGGAGGCAACTTAAGTGAGTCAACTAAGCTGTCTCATCGAACCCTCAAAGAAGCTGCTTGGCGGTTAGTCGAAGAGGGTAAAGCCAAGTTTAATTCTACCTGGGATTTAGAGATTTTATAATTTTCGCTGGGAATACAGCTAAATTATTACTCAAGGCTTACTATCTAGATGATAGTATGTCTTTTTTTATGTCAAATTTTAGTTGATGGTTGCTTATTAATATGTCGAAAAGACAACAAAGACAGCATAATCCTTTTGGCAATCGGGGGGACAAGCCAGGAGATAGCCGCAAATCTTTTCAGATAGATCGCGATCGCGTTTTATATTCTTCCGCATTTCGACGTCTGGCACAAATTACTCAAGTTTTGACGGCGCAAGAAGGTCATGTATTTCACAATCGTTTAACCCACACTTTGAAAGTCGCCCAGGTAGCTCGTAGATTAGCCGAAAGATTAGCAGCAGAACAACCAGAGGTAGCGGAGGCAATCGGCGGGATAGATCCAGACGTAGTGGAAGCCGCCGCTTTAGCTCATGATTTGGGACATCCTCCCTTTGGTCATACAGCAGAAGAAGAACTAAATGCTTGTGCGATGAAAGCTGGTTTAGTTGATGGTTTTGAGGGTAACGCCCAATCTTTTCGGATTCTGACTAGGTTGGCAATCCATCGCATCGATTACTATGGCTTAAATTTAACTAGAGCTACCCTAAATGCCGTTTTAAAATATCCCTGGTTGAGATCTCCTGACAGCACTTCCAAAAGACATCACAAATTTTCGATTTATAATCTAGACCATGAAGCCTTTTTATTTGCTCGCTTAGAACCTGGAGACTCGCAGTCAATTGAAGCCAGCATCATGGATTTTGCCGATGATATTACCTACAGCGTTCATGACTTAGAAGACTTTTATTTGGCTGGTTTAATTCCTTTAGAGCTATTGGCAACAGACTGGGATGAACTAGATCGCTTTATTACCGAATGGCTACGAGTGTCTCCCCATAATCGAGTGGCTAAGGTGGTCAAAGTTAATCCTCACCGCTTCCAAAACTTTCTTAATGCAACTTACAATTTAAAAGGGCAATATCCGCCTGGTTCTTTTGAACAAAAAGCCCAAATTAAACGCGTTAGCTCGCAGCTGATCCAAACCTATATCCAGTCAGTACAGTTAAGCACCGAATATGGCGATCGCGGTCATCTAAAATATAATCGTAATCAAGAAGAAGAACTTAAATTTCTCCAGCGTATTGTTTGGTCTTACGTTATTTCTAATCCTCGTTTAGCTACTCAAAGATACGGACAAAAAAGAATTATTAAAACCCTGTTTGAAATCTACATCCAGGCAATTAGCGATCGCGATCTCAGTTTTATCCCTCCACGTTTTGTTAAAGAATTTTTAGAAATTGAAGCTAACTTAGACGACACAAAGCAATTGAGCCAAGAACACACTAGAATGGCGGTAGATATTGTTGCAGGATTAAGCGAAGCAGAAGCAGTAATTCAATATCGTCGTCTCACAGGAATCAGCCAAGGTTCTTTTTTAGATAGCTGGATGTAATTAACTATTTGCTCGACGGTCAGCAATTACTCAGTATTTTCAATATTTTATATTTAATCTGCTAGGAATAAAACAGGAAGTTATTGCTAGACAAAAACCGTGTTAGATTTACTGCTTATTGTTGCCTTGGGATTTTTGGGAAGCTTTGGTCATTGTATGGGTATGTGTGGCCCTTTGACTGTAGCTTTGGCTTTATCTCAGCAAGATAATCATCCTGCTCAAATTAGCGGATTACAGTTCCATTTTCTCTTAAATATTGGCAGAGTTCTTAGCTATACCTTGGTTGGTGCTGCTCTAGGTGGATTAGGCACAATTGTGGTTGCTAGTGGACAGCTAGCAGGCATTGGCAGCAGTCTAAGACAGTTTATGGCAGTTTTTACAGGGATCTTACTAATTTGGTTAGGTTTAGGACAAATAAAACCCAATTGGTTACCCCGCTTACCTTTTTTGCATCCTTTGCAGGGAAGAATTCATCACCGACTAAGTTCAGGAATAAATCAGCTTTCAACTCAACAGCGATGGTGGACACCTGCTTTACTCGGTGGGGTTTGGGGTTTAATTCCCTGTGGTTTTTTGTATACAGCACAACTAAAGGCGGTGGAAACAGGAAGTTTATTGGCTGGCGCAGTTACGATGTTCTGTTTTGGCTTGGGTACAGCACCGATGATGTTAGGGGTAGGAGTATCCGCTTCCAAGGTAAGCGCAGATCGGCGCAGCCAGCTATTTCGTTTGGGAGGATGGGTAACTTTGGCGATCGGGGTTCTAACTCTATTACGTACAGATGCGATGGTAGACTATACAGGACACGGCGCATTGCTGTTGCTGATGTTGGCTTTGGCAGCACGCCCTTTGAGTAACTTTTGGCAAGCACCCCTAAAATATCGTCGCGCAGTTGGAGTGGGGGCTTTTGTTTTGGCACTAGCCCATACAGCACATATGTTAGACCATTCACTAAACTGGAATCTAGATGCGATCGCCTTTATGTTACCGCAACACCGTCTAGGGATGGCGGGTGGTATCCTCAGCTTATTTCTGATGCTTCCCGCCGCAGTTACTAGTAGCGATCGCCTGCAAAAAAATCTTGGTAAACGCTGGCGCAAAATTCATCTGTTAACTGTCCCCGCTTTAATGGCGGCGGTTGGGCATACCGTATTGTTAGGTTCTCATTATTTAGGAGACTTACAGTTAAGTCTCGATAGCAAGTTAAGAGCGATCGCGGTTATTGTACTAGGTGCTGTAATTTTATTAACAAGATCGACTTTATTTTGGAAAATTATCGGTCACCAACAAGCCTATGTTCCGCCTAAAACTTAGTTGCTCACTTTAGTGTTTTTCAGTATATGGGGCTATAAATACTGATTGATTCACTCGATTGGAACAGAGCTTAAGTTAGGTTATTTGAAATTAACGGTATTGGATAAAATCGAATCACCCTCAACCACCATTAGTAGGCGACGGCGATTATTAAAAGCTGTTTTATAGTTAGGATTGACTGCTAAAGCTCTAGTGTAAGATTCAAGAGCGGCTTTAGTTTGTTTTAGTGCTTCTAAGGCAACACCGTGGTTGTTCCAGGCAAGATCGTAGTCGGGTTTGAGTTCAATTGCTGCTTCGTAAGCGGCGATCGCCTCTGCATAATTTTTTTGCTTTAGCTGAATATTCCCTAGGTTATACCACACCTGATGTTGCGCTGGTTCTAACTTCAATGTCTGTTGATAAACAGCGACTGCTTCATCGTAACGTTCTAATTGGTATAAGAGACTGGCTTGACTGTACCATGCCTGATGATATTTAGGGTTGATGTCGGTAACTTCTTGATAAGCGTTAATCGCTTGATCATATTGCTTCGTTTTCGCGAAAATATTCCCAAGCTGGAAGTAAGCAACCTGAAAATCGGGCTTTAAAACAATTGCCTGTTGATAAGATGCGATCGCCTGTTCGTATCTACCCTGATGCTGGTAGGCATTTCCCTGGTTGTACCAAGAGGTAGGTTCTGCGGGATTAATGCTAATTGCTTGCTGATAAGCAGCAGCAGCCTGTGAATATTGTTTTAAGTGGCTAAGAGAAATACCGCGACGATACCAGGCTTGTTCTGATTCTGGCTGTGAAGATAATGCTAGATCGAAACAGATTAGAGATTCACGATATTTTTGTTGTTGCTGTAAAGCAATCCCTTGATTGATCCAAGTTTGAAAGTGTTTTGGCTGAAGACTGTTTGCCAAAGTATCACAAGCAATATTTTGTTCTGATCTTTGCAGGCTGTTAACCAATTCCGAAAATTGATTATAAGCTAACGCTCCATTGGTGACCGTTACTGCTACTTTTTCTGGTGCCATAATCATACTGGACATACTGGCTGATGATGGAAGTGCCTCCATTAGTAGTGTGCTAGCGGCGATTCCTGCAATAGTTAACCAAGGTTGGGGCTTCATGGGCTGTTTTGTCGACTTCTTTACTCCCTTCATCGAATCTTGATTTTGACTAATTAGGTGCGATCGCAATTTGCCTTTGAGAGTGATCGCCAGGATCAACTCTTATGAATGGACTACTTTTATAATTAGCTCTTAGCTTTTAGCTACGAACAATATTACGTTCGGTTTTATACCTTAAATTGGCAATGCCTATATTTTAATTACTGATTGCTGTCATTGCTTCGATAATAGATTGAGAAATAAACGGTAGAATAGATTTATTCTGGGCGTTATCTTTACCTTCAGTAAAAACGATCAGTAAATAAGGGGCAACGCTAGGTATTTCAATGTAAGCAGCATCGTGGCGTACTCGACTCGTCCAGCCAGCTTTGGACCAGATTTGAGCATTACGAGGCAAACTTTCGCCTAAAAAACCAGTAATTTGATTTTCGCCATCATGAGCAACTAATTCTGTCGGATCGAGGCTTCGCTTGAGCAATTGCATCATTTTTTGCGATCGCTCTGCTGAGACTGCAACCCCGCCAACAATACTATGTAATAGTCTGGCAACCGCATCGGTAGTTAGCATATTGCGATTTTCCCTTAATTCTCCTAAAAAGGCTCTTTCTCGACCATAAGCACCGTCACACCAAGTTTTTTGATTAACGTTAATGCTTTCCAATTCTTCCCAACCCAAAGACTTAAAGTAGCGATTAACTATATTGCGCTGTTGTTGCCAAGTTTCAAATGGCTTGAGAGGTAATTCTGGCCCGCTAGTAGTACCTGTCAAAACGTCTACGAGTAAGCCTGTAGCATCATTGCTTGATTCGACAATGGCATCTCGAATCGCTCGATTCAATTCTGTTGACTCTGTTACCATTTCCCCTTGTAACCATTCCTGTATCGCCACCAAGTAAAATAGTTTTACTAAGCTGGCAGGATATATTCTTTCAACTCCACGATAACTAAATCCTTTGACCTGATATTGCCAAAACTCCGCAGCAGACAACGCCCCACCAGTATTAACAATTACGGGTTGTTCGTATACGATCCAGGTTAAGGCAATTTTATCTCTAGTTAGGCTAGGAAATTGTTCTCTGGTGCTTTGTAAAATCTGATGTGCCATTTCGGCTAACTGTTCATCTTGGCGGAAGAAAGGCATAACAACAAGAGACAAGTGACAATGAAACAACAAAATATTAGCATTATTATTCTATTGTTTAGTTGATCGTCCTTAGAACCCTAATCTTGAGTAGACCTCTTGCATGAATAGAAAGAAAATGAGAAAAGTAGGATAATGACGCGATCGCGAAACAAAATATGACCGACGAACAAGTACAATTGTGGGCTGAGTTTAGTGATCGCATGATTCATGCAAGAGGTCTAGTCTTGGGAGTTGCCAACAAAATTTTGCGACAATAGCAAAGATTAATCGATGATAAAACAAACTTGGAAATATTAATTTAACTAGAACTAGACAAATTAATGGCAAAGTGCGATCGCAATCTGAAACCAATTATTGAAGAACCAGCAGCTAATTTTCACTCAAAGCAGCAAACTAACTTTTGGTTAGTTTTTAGCTCTACTTTTATCACTATTTTTCTGGCAGAAATGGGCGATAAAACCCAGTTAGTTACTCTATTGATGAGTGCCGAATCCCAAGCACCTTGGATTGTATTTATCGGTTCAGCTTTAGCTTTAATTGCAACTAGTTTGATTGGGGTTTCGATTGGCTATTGGTTATCCAAAAAACTTGCTCCCGAAACCTTAGATTTATCTGTCGCTATCCTGTTGTTATTTATTACCGCCTGGTTGATTAGTGACATAATTAATCTCTAGACTAAATGGTGCAGACTAAATGTGGAATGGAATAGATTGGCAACTTATTGGAATTAGCTTTGTTACCGTTTTTTTGGCGGAAATTGGCGATAAAAGCCAGCTGGCTGCGATCGCTCTTGGTGGTAGTTCTAGTAATCCCCGCGCCGTATTTATCGGTTCGACAGTGGCGTTAATTCTGGCTAGCTTGCTTGGTGTTTTAGCTGGAGGTACGGTGGCGCAATTGTTGCCTGAAAAACTCTTGAAATCTTTAGCGGCCATCGGCTTTGCCACTATGGCATTAAAAATCTTATGGATTGGCGAGAAAGAATGAATAGCTTGATCTTGGTTATAAATAGCTGGCAACAGAACGTAACTCGTCGGGAATGGGAGTATCTTCAGGAAATTCGAGAAATGTTTCGCGATCGCCTAAGTATCCAGACTCGGTAAAGGAGATTAACATTCTAGCCAGAGCCACCCAAACTTCAGGATCGTATTCCCAATCTTTATCTCTAGAGGTAAAACAGGCGATCGATTTTAATGCCCAAAAATAACTATTACGTACTACAGAACCACCTTTTTTATAGGCTGGCAAATCTTCATGGTCAATATATAAAATATTGTCCTGTAATCTTACTCGCATTTTTAGCAATCCTTAAACTTGTTCGCGATCACCGAGCCAAAATAAAGCTGGAATCTTAGCTCAAAAAGGCTTGAATTTTATAGAAAAATAAACTCCGCTTTCCTGCAAAGAATCTCCCGCTGAATCATCATTAATTAAAGGGAATCCCCAATCTATTCGTGTTGTCAAAGTTTCTCCTATCGATAGCTGAAGTCCAAATCCTAAAGAAGCCAAGGTATTTAATTCTAAGGGCAAATTATCAGAATTCCAAACCCGACCAAAATCAAAAAAAGGATTTAGCTCTAGGGTTAAATCTCGTTTGGGTATTTGCCATAGGGTATTACGCAACTCAGCCGAGAAAAAAAAGCCATTATCGCCTAAAATCCTCTCTTGACTATAGCCTCGAACACTTAACGCACCGCCAGAACTAAACTGCTCTAGAGAAACCAGGGAACGATCTGCTAACTGTAAATCCGAACGCAACAGAATAGTAGTTTTTGGAGTCAGCATTTTTAAATACTGTGCCTGTCCTCGCCAAATTAAAAATTTGCTATCAGGTACATTATTACTATTAATTGTGGCATCAAAAGTATCAATACCAATACTAAACTGAGAACGAACTGCAAATACATGGTTATCGCTGCGATCGCTATATTCTTGAAACAGGCGCAAGGTAGAAATTTGAGTTTTTCCTTGGTTATCTGAGCCTCTGGTTAAGGAAGGAAAGCCGCGATCCATTAATAAAAGCTGTGAATTCTGTCGGCTGAAAGTTACGCCAATCGTAATATCTTGCTGTGGTGTCTGATATAAAGGTTGACGATATGTAGCCTCATAATAGCGGTTTTCGCTGGCTAAATCTAAGTCTTGGAATGGTTCGCTAATAATTTGGTTGTTGCTTAGGCTGTAGGCTAGTCTGACTTCACCGTTATAAGCTCCCAAAGGGATAACATAGCTTAAGTCTTCCAAAGAGTTGCTGCCTTCAGTATTAACATAGGAAACATTAAAGCGATCGCCAAATCCTAACAAATTACCTTCGCCGATAGATATTTGGCGACTAAATGAACCAACGCTAGGAGTTCGATAATTATCAAGATTCAACTCGGTGCTAAAAGTATCTGCTTCTTCAATTTTTACCTCTAGAAAGCTTTCCCCTGGATTTATTCCCTTAGATAATTCTGCCGAGATGCTTTCGATCAGTGGATTTAACTGTAAGAGCTGTAGCGCATTGAGTAATTTGTCTTGATTTAATGGTGCTTTAGTCGCGATCGCCAGACGGCTACGGACATACTCTGGACGCAGTTGCTTCAGTCCATAAATCTCGATCTCTTCAATTTTGCCTTCAATGATTTCAATTCTGATAGTGCGATTGTTGATTGTTTGGGGAGGAATATAAGCGCCAGAAGTAAAATAACCTTGTTCGACGTATAGCTGAGTGATAGCTTGCTGTACTTCTAATAGCTTGACAAAGGTAATAGGACGAAACAAGTAAGGTTGGAGTAATTGTTTGAGGCGAGCGTCAGGAATCACCCGATTGCCGATGATTTTAAATCGGCTTAGAATAATTGTTCCGGGTACACTTTCAGGAGCCAGTCTTTGTCGCTTAAATTTGCCTGAAGACTCTTGGGAATTAACTTTGGCTGAAGTAGTAGTCAATATAACGCAGCAAACTAAAAATCTAGCAAATGCGGTAACTAAAGATTGAAAAAAACTTCGATTTAGTTTGAGTGACAACTTGAACTTATTCGCCAATTGAGCAGCAAATGGGCTGTTTTCTCCCATCGATTGACTGCATTTACATTCTGAGATTAGAGTACCATAGCTGATCGAATCAGAGAAAGATTATAATAAACTGACAATTATAGTCATTCCAAATAGGAAACACATGAAATATAGAAAACATATAAAATAATTCTAAGCTAGCCTAAACAAGATGAGAATCTGATGACCTACAGTATAGATTTACGCAAACGGG
>JBHJNW010000004.1:0-41370 GCA_050330395.1 Pleurocapsa sp. | reverse complement strand
ATCATGCGATCACTAAACTCAGCCCACAATTGTACTTGTTCGTCGGTCATATTTTGTTTCGCGATCGCGTCATTATCCTACTTTTCTCATTTTCTTTCTATTCATGCAAGAGGTCTATTAGAATAAGTAGGCTTAGAAGCTAGAATTGATTACTATCCCGACAACCTTTGTGGGGGACAAAAACAACGAGTAATGATTATTTTCAGTTTGCTTGATTTGGCTTTTTAAATTATCGACCAATATGGCGAGATGCCATGTTCATTATGTCGTTTAAATCGACATCACCATCGCCGTCAGAATCTAAAAAGCTGTTTACAACAGGATTAGTTCCCTGGAGATTTTTTTTGTTATTGCCTGTTTTTAATAAATTTAAGACCAAAGGAATTAAAATAGGCAGCATCCCCTGAACTGTCTGAGAATTTAGACCAGTACGACGGCTAATTTGCAGGATCATCTCCTGTAGCTGAGAACTACCAAACAAAGTAGCTAAAACTTGGGGGTTAGCCTGTGTACCACCAAACCGTTCGATCAGTTGATTTACCTGCGCCGTACCACCTTGCCGACGCTGTTGTTGTAATGCCGATTTAGTATAGTTGCCCGCGATGGACATTGCTAACTGTATCGCACTAGGATTTGCCTGATAATTGCCGCTTAACTGCTGTACTGTATTGAAGATCGAACCTAGTTGATTTGTGCTGGCTTCTTGTTCTGGGTTGTTGATCGCACTTAAAATTTGCTCAAAAATACTCATATTCGTCGTAAATTTAGTGTTTCTTTGTTCAAAATTATAATTGCTTTACGAAAGTAGAATTACTCTTGTTCTAAAGAATTCGCTTTGACTGTTCCTAACTGCTGTCTAACATCATCAATTGCTAAGTTCAACTGGGCAATTTTGTCTTCCAAGCCATGACGAGCTAGTTCGATACTTTCTTCGCTACCAAACGAAATTTCACTGCCGTCTTGTAAGCGAGAATTTTGCTGGTCAGCAATTTGCTTTTCGTTGCGGGTAGCTAGTACTGTTCCGATCAGACCTCCTACCACGCCACCAATTACCGAACCTAAAATAAATCCACTACCAAAACCATTTTGTTGACTCATAGTGATTAAGTGATTAAATGAATGCTTACTTTAAGGTTAGCTGATTGTTCAAGTGCCAAAAGCGCGATCGCCTGCATCTCCCAAACCTGGAACGATATATCCTTTACTGTTAAGTCCTTCATCAATAATCGCCGTATAAATCTCTAGCCCAGGATAATTTTCGCTTAACTGTCTTAAGGCAGGAGGAGCAGCAACCACAGATATAATACGCACGAAATCTGGATTGACACCTCGATTGGTAACTTCCTTCATTGCCATCATAATCGATCCTCCCGTAGCCAGCATCGGTTCTAAAATCATAATCCTAGTCTGAGGGTCAAAGCTTTCTGGTAGCTTGTTTAAATAGCAGCTAGGTTCAAGAGATGACTCATTACGAGCCAAGCCTAGATGGTAAACTGCTGCAATCGGCAAGACTTTTTGTACTTCCTCCACAAGAGCTAAACCAGCGCGTAAAATCGGCACAATGCCGATTGGCATTTTGGGATTGACAAAAGTTCCCGAACATTGAGTCAAAGGCGTTTGTACCATTGTGTCTACTGTAGGCAGCCAATTTCTCGTCGCTTCATAAGCTAACCATCGCCCCAATTCAGTCATAGCACTTTTGAATAATACTGATGGGGTATTAACGTCACGAGCAACCGACAGCCAATGTTTGATCAAAGGGTGTTCTGGAACATAAACGCGCAGTTGTAGAGTCATATTTGCCAGATAGCTGTGCCAAAGCAGTGTAACGGTGACCGTTGATTTATATTACACGATCGCCGTTACCAAAGTAACCCAAGTTAAAAAATCAACCAAGATTTAAGAATAATTCCTCAGGCAAATTAGTGCGATCGCCTGTAGCTAATTTTCAACCAATCAAGATCCGCTCAACATTTCGGTAGTTATAGCTTGGCTCTGCTAACGCTACCCTTAGAGTTATTACCTTCTGAAATATTGGATAAGTTTTGATTTTTCTGAAGCTTGTTTGTGCCTTGTTGTTGGGCATTGCCTTGGTTGAAATATTTTTTACCATATCGACCATGATAAGAATAACGGTCAAAGTCATCAGGCTTAACTCCATTAACCACCATCCCTAAAACTTTTTGTCCTGTGGTTGCGAGAACTTCCTGAGCTAAATCGGCGCTTTCTTGTTCTACTACCCCTGGTCTGGTGACAAACAAAATACCATCAACTAACTTGCTTAAAGTCAGTACATCGGCGGTTACAGGCAAAGGTGGCGCATCAATCAAGATCAGATCATATTCTCGGCGCGAACGACCAATAAAATCGCTCATTTCAGGAGAGTCTAAAAGAGCCAGGGGGTTAGACTCAACCATGCCGCTAGTCAACAGACTTAATTTGGGCATAGGGTGCTTAATAACAGCTATTGGGCTTTGATTGTTAGCAACAATATCTTTTAATCCTTGGGTATTAGTAACTCCCCAGAGAGTGTGTTGACATGAACGGCGTAAATCACCATCCACCAATAAAACATTACGGCCCAATTGAGAAATCGCAGCAGCTAGGTTAGCCACAACCGTAGATTTTCCTTCTTCGGGAACAGAACTAGTTACCAAAATAACTCTCGGAGGCTTGTCGCTAGTTAAAAATTTCAGGTTGGCCTGAATCATCCGATAGACTTCACTGGAGAAAGAATCAGGTTCATCCCTAGTTACGATTTTACCTTGATAGCTTGGTGGCTCAAGCGGCGTTATGCCAACAGTTTTGTAGGGAAATTTCTTTTTGATTTCTGCCAAAGACTGTATAGAACGGTCCTGCATTTCTAAGAGAATAATTGACAAATTTGCCAGTAAGGCACCTAGTAACAGACCCATAGCGAGTAATGGGGTTCTGCCCGAGTTGCCTTTTTCAGGTATAGAAGCATATTCAACTACGTCTGCATTACCACTCTCGTTATTCTCAGCTAATTGCGCTTCCTGCAAACTATTTAGTAGCGTTTCATAGGTTTTCCCCGCTGATTCAGCAGTGCGGACTAGTTCTCGCTCCTGCTTTTCTAGCTGGGGTAAGTTTTTAGCCCGTTGTAAGTACTTTTGCTGTGAGTCATATAAAGAAGCTACCTGTCTTTGAAGACTAAGCTCTTCAATTTTCAAACTAATAAATTTTTCTAGCTGATTTTCTTTATTGCCATTATCATTTTGCAGCAAGCCCTGAGATACGTTGACACCTTGACCTACATTCGCAGCAATCAAACCTCGTAACTGTTGGGTTAAATCGTTTTTCTTTTCATTAAGGCTAATCACGGCAGGATGTTGTTCGTTAAACCTTTGACGCTCTTTTGATAAGCCAGATTCAGTCTCGGTCAGCTGTTCTAAAATACTTTGAACTTCAGGATAAGAACCAAGTTGGTTTGCCGCTACTGCCTGGTTTAAGCTCAATCCTAATTGACCCTGTAGAGCAGCAGCTTGAGCCTGCATTCCCTGTAGCTCAGAGCCAGTAGTTGAAATTTGCTGATTTAATTCTCCCAAGTTAGCAACCAAACCTTTTTTTTCTTCGGCAAGATCGACAATGCCGTTTTCGGTTCTAAAAGCTGAAATTTCCAACTCTGCGTCCTTCACTTTTGCTTCGACGGTAGGCAACTCCCGGTCAAGAAATTCTCTAGCAGCAGCAGGTTCGGACTGATTGCCTCTAATTTGCGTTTGGATATATACATCCATTAATGTATTGACTATCTCCGCAGCAGCCTTGGGATTGGGATGCTTATAAGCAATTTCTACTACGTCTGTTCCACCGACAACTCCTGTAGATAGTTTTTGTCTAAAGTCTTCAGGCGATATTGGTTCACCTTCTTCATCAGTTAGTTTTTGGCGATCAATCACCTGTTGAATAACTGGCTCTGATTCTAAGACTTGGATTTGAGTGCTAAGAGGAGTTTGATCGTTTAAAATCGTCTGTAAAGTTCCTGCCTGTTCGCCAATATCTCCGATGGCTCCTGCACTTCTTTGCTTAAACAGCAGTTTTCCTTCTGCCTGATATGTTTCTTGCTGTAATAGACTCAGAGCGCCAGCGACTCCTAAAGTCAAGAAAAATACTGCTAAAGCTGGTTTCCAGCGTCTTTTAACCTTGACCAAGTATTCGCTTAAATTGACATCTAAGGAATCCCTCGAAGTAGCTCCTAATGAATGGGAACTACTCGCATTTTGAACATTAGAGTTATTGCTCAACATATTTCAGTTTAAAAGGTTTAAATTTTTATGGTGATACTTAGGTTTTTAATTTATTTTGACAGTTATATCAGTACTTATACTAATACTTACACTTAAGATATATCATCTACTACAGAATAAACTGTTTCAATCGCTATAATTTTAAAGTTAAGTGTCTAAGTTTATCCCGCTAATTCATTAACGCTTTCGGTAACTTATTTGATTTTATCTTACGCTTATTTATTGGTTTTTCACGGTAGTAGAGATTATCGAACTCAAACTGCTGCTTCTGACCTAAAACAATTATTAGTAAAGAATAGATTTAAGAATATACTAGCTCAGCCAAATTGCTATGAGACAAGTTTGCCCAATTGTGAACCAAAAACGCTCATCAGCTCAGATTTGTTCACTAATCCCTTGATAGAGATAGCTGCTTTGGAATTAGCTCCCACAGCTTTAAACGAAAGCTTAGTTAACTTCGCTCACCAAGCCAAACAGCGAGGACTCAAGCAGATTAAAGTTATACCGTTATTTTTAGCTCCTGGAGTTCATGTTCGGCAAGATATTCCAGCTGAGATTGCTTTGGCCATAAAACAAATTAATCATCATGTGACGATCGAATTATCTCCTTATTTGGGTAAATATTCGGGAATAGTTCCCCTGCTAGCAGGCAAATTTGCGGAACTATCGGCTCAAACGCGCATTTTAATCGCTCATGGAAGTCGGTTATCGGGAGTAAATAATTACTATCAAAACTTGGCTAGTCAGTTGAACGCGACGATCGCCTATTGGTCAGTTGCTCCTAAATTGGCACAACAGATTGAAGTACAAATTGCATCTGGCACGAAAAAGATTGCCATCTTGCCCTATTTTTTGTTTCCTGGCAAAATTACCGAGGCGATCGCAATTGAAATTGCCCTCATTCAACAAAAATATACTCAGGTGGAATTAGTTTTCGGACAGCCATTAGGCGCAACCGAAGCTTTAGCGGAATTGATTGCTCAGGAAGCTTAAACTATGAATCAACGGAAATATATAGGTAAGGTTTATTTGGTGGGAGCAGGCCCAGGAGATCCTGGATTGTTGACGGTAAAAGGCAAAACTCTCTTAGAACACGCTGATGTGGTTATTTATGATGCCTTAGTGAGTGACGAAATATTGGCAATGATCGATCCTCAAGCCGAAAAGATTAACGCAGGCAAGCGCAAGGATCGACATTCCTTACCGCAAGCTCAGACAACAGATTTGTTGCGAGTTAAAGCGGAAACGAACGCTATTGTGGTGCGTCTCAAAGGGGGCGATCCCTTTGTTTTTGGCAGAGGTGGGGAAGAAATGGCCGATTTGGTCAAGGCAGGGGTAGAGGTAGAGGTCGTCCCAGGAATTACTTCCGGAATCGCTGCTCCAGCCTACGCAGGCATTCCTGTTACCCATCGTCACTATAATTCATCGGTTACTTTTGTGACTGGACACGAAGCCACCGAAAAGTATCGTCCAGAAGTGAACTGGCAAGCGATCGCTCAAGGCTCGGAAACAATTGTCATCTATATGGGAGTACACAATTTACCGCGGATTATTCCTCTGCTGTTAGCCGGAGGGATGACTCTCAAAACCCCCATTGCTCTGATTCGTTGGGGAACTAGACCTGACCAAACCCAGCTAATTGGAACTTTAGCTACCATCGTCGAGCAGGTAGCAGCTACCGAATTTCAGGCACCAGCGATCGCCGTAATTGGTCAAGTAGTCGATTTGCGTTCTTTATTGCTCCCTCAGCCGACTGCCAACGCTAACAGCTAGAATCAAATAGCTGACTTAACCAAATCGTTCTGGTGAGCTGAACTGATGTTCCTCATCAAGTTCGTCAAATTTTTGCAGCAATTGGTTCTATTAAATGAGATGATATCTAATAATATTTGGGAGCAAACAGTTGTGCTGAGTATTATTGCTTATCTCGACCTAGACGAAATCCTAGTATAATACATAATTACTGAATTTTGACCATTGATTAATCATTAAGTCTTTATTCATAAGATTTAGATAAACCGTACTTATGGGCTTTGCAGAACTATCAATTGCTGATATTGCAGCAGAATATAATCTTGAGAAACAAGCCGTATTCGAGCTTTGCGATCGCTTTAAAATCAACTATAAAAACGAACGCACCTGTTTAGCATTAGAAGATGCCAAAACAATAATCATGGCAATCTTGGCTGTTGAGACCAATTCAGAAGCCGAGTAAAAGCAATTTATTTTAGTGATCATAGTTTCTAAATCTGTTCACATCGCTAAGATTGGTTACTGTTTTTCTGAACCATATAAGTACTCTGTCAAGATAAGTAACTGAAGATTATGTATACTGGTGCATCACAAATAGCACCTTAATCGAATTAAAACTTTGAGGAGAACAATGTTGAAGCGATTTTTATTTGCTGCTATAGCTGCTTTATTTTTGGCGATTCAATTTAATATTGGTAGCGTCAATGCGGTTGAACTAGACGAAAGAATTCGTACTGTTCCACTTAATGACAAAGGGGACACGATCACTTTGAGCCTAAAACAAGTTAAACAAGGACAAAAAGTATTTGTTGATAGCTGTACTTACTGTCATAAAGGTGGTGTGACCAAAACTAATCCTAACGTCAACTTGGGTTTGACTGCTTTGGCTAATGCCTATCCTGCCAGAGATAATATCGAGGGAATTGTGGATTATCTTAAACATCCTACAACCTATGATGGTGAAAAAGATATTTATGAATTTCACCCCAACACTACCCGTTCGGATCTTTATCCAATTATGCGTAATCTGACTGATGAAGATCTACAAGCGGTTGCAGGACATATTCTAATTCAACCTGAAATTCGTGGCATCCTTTGGGGTGGCGGTAAGGTTTACAACTAGAATTTGAAGCTGTTCGCTGGTAGCTATTGACTCAATTTTGATCCAGATAGCTTGAGGATAAGAGACTATGATTAGCGTCTTTAGTTTCTTATCCTTTTTTACTGCGCTTTTGGGTTAAGTAGAATACATGAGTTGAAATGACCATAAAAGCTAATTATTTCTATTGTTGTTTCATCCAACTAATACACTGCTGCATTTGCTGTTTAACAGTAGCAACATCACCGTGATAGCGACGACCATGACCAGGTAACACCCATTCAAAAGTGTAATTAGCTAATTTTTCCATTGATTTGATTTGTTCTGACCAGGAATACCAGCAAAAACGACGAAAAGCATAAAGTTGCTCTAGATAGGGCGACCAAGCTAGATGATCTCCAGTAAACAAGAACTTATGTTGATAGAGTAAGACGGTATGACCTTTGCTATGACCTGGTACGGGAATGATTTGAATATCTGGAGTTAATTCTACAGGCTCGTACCCCGGTAGCTTAATTTCAACTCCTTGGGTAGCTGGCTGGATGTCGTCTTGATGTAAAATGCGATCGCAATTGAAATGCTGCTGAAATCTTTGATGGTCGGCAACATCGTCCTGATGAGTCAAATACATATATTTAATCCCACCCATTTTTTCGATTTGCTTAACTAGCGGTGCCGCAAATCGAGGTGAATCAATTAAAATATTGCCTGCTGTTCTTTGGATAAAATAGCTAGCTGCACCATAAGAGGCTACTGAATGATAGCCACAATAATAAACATTGTCTTCTAACAAAATGGGAAAAGTTTGTTGCGCTTGCTTAATTTTTGTTGGTTTATCGACTGTCCCAATAGAAGCAGTCGGGCAAGCCAAAAGAGCCTGCATTGCGCGCAGCTTTTCTTTCTCGGTAGCTGGTTGATGATATACTGCTGATTGGTTAGTTTGACGATTATATATTTCGGGAGCGACCCAACGACAGGTATCGCAGTCGATACAGCTCGAGTCAACATAAAAATTACCCTCGATATTCTCTGGTCTTTTTTGTGCTAGAGTAGCCATTTTTTTGCGAATTTTTCAATTGATTTTACTGGATAATATTCCTTGTGTTAATAGCAGCCATCTCATCAAAAAGAATTTGCCAATAGACTTAAACGTTTCTTCAAGCTATTTTTTGCTATGGTTTTTAGCAATGATTAATTTCAACCTAGCAGATGATTGATGAGCAATATTTTAATTAGCAACGATGATGGTATTTTTGCTTTGGGCGTACGTACTTTAGCTAATACTCTTGCCCAAGCTGGCCATCAGGTGACGGTGGTTTGCCCCGACCGCGAGCGTTCTGCCACTGGACACGGTTTGACCCTACATCAGCCAATTAGAGCCAATGAAGTTGATTCTGTCTTTGATTCTAACGTAGTTGCTTGGTCTTGTTCTGGTACTCCCGCCGACTGTGTTAAGTTTGCCCTCAGCGCTGTCTTAAAAACTCGTCCCGATTTTGTTTGTTCGGGGATTAATCATGGCCCCAATTTAGGTACTGATGTTCTATATTCTGGCACGGTATCGGCTGCCATGGAAGGAGCATTAGAAGGTATTCCCAGCGTGGCGTTTAGTCTAGCCAGCTTTTCGGCTGTTGAGTTTCAACCTGCCGCTAATTTTGCCCTCAAACTGCTACAGGAATTGGCTAATCAAGATTATCCTAAACCACCTTTACTGAGTGTTAATATCCCCCCTGTCGAAGCTTCAGCAATAGCGGGGGTACTAATAACTCGTCAGGGTTTACGACGCTATATTGAAAAGTTTGCCAAAAGACTTGACCCCCGTGGTAAAAGTTACTATTGGTTGGAAGGAGAAATTGTTGAAGATATTGAGCAGCCAGAAGATATTAATCTACCGCCTCATATTTTGACTGATGTTCAAGCAATTCGCGATCGCTATATCACTATTACCCCTCTGCAATACAACCTGACTGATACAGTAATAGTTAAACATCTTTATCAACAGGATTTTTTTTCTTTAGACTTGTCTGGGAACTAGAAGCTAAAACAAGGTAAATTTATAGATCTACAAGTAGAGTTAGTTAAACTACAATACTGGCTCACAGATAATTCCGCTCCAAACAAGAAGCTGAACATCATCTGGCAAAAGCATCAAGTCAGGGATTTTTAGCGCGATCGCCACTATCTGTTTCAGAAGATATTATACCTTCTAGCAAGAGCAAAGCTTCGATAATCTGACTATTCTGCTGGTCAGACAGGGAATTGAGCTTTTGCTCAATGCAAGCTAAAAGAGCTTGATACACTTGCTGCTGATATTTACTACCTGCTGAGGTAAGAGACAAAAGTATTTGCCTCCGTTGTTGAGGATCGTTGACGCGAAGCACCAAACCATTTTGTACCAAACGTTCGATTGCTTCAGACATAGTAGGTCGTGTTACATCTAAATTCTGGGCAACTTCCGATAAAGAAGATTCTGGATGACGATCCAAAAAATACAAAATTCGCAGTTGGGATAAAGACAATCGAGGCTGGCGGACGGCATCAGTCCCCGAATTTGATTTAGGGGTCGCGCTCTCACCATACTGTCGCACTTCATCGCGCAAAAAGTGAGTTATCTCAGGAATAATTTGCAAAATTTTGCCAGCACATTGTTGGGAAAGTGCTGTGGTTTGAGCCGACGGGAAGGAAGAATCATTTTTCACCATAACGTTTTAATTTAACATCTTGCTTGGCTGGAATATTCCCAAATCTAACTATTGATTGATTTTTACTGCCAATTAGTTTGTAAAGATTTTTATTGATTATCATGTTAGATATAGTTAGGTGAGCAAATGGTTAGGTGTCCAAAGTAATTAAATTGTGGCATATCTAAATTTCTGCCCAGCCAACTTTATTCGTTGAGCCTCATCTCAGTCTTGAATCCAGCCAGCAACAGATTTCAACCAATGCAGTCAAACTCCTCCCGCTATTCACCAAAATCCGAAGAAAAATTTCCTTCGACAATTGCCGAAGCACAGATTGAAAGCCAGTCTGTAAAAAATGATAAAACTACTCCTCCCAAGCCCAAGCAACCTTGGCAGATAGTACTAGGATTGATTCTGTTGTTATTGCTGGGATATGGCGGCTGGCGCTGGTGGCAAAGTAGTCAAACTGATTCTGCGCCGCAAGCACCTCAAGCTCAAGCTGCCCCTGTAGGGATAAAAACACTACAATCCTCTACCGTACAGGAAACCTCTCAGTTTATTGGCAGTTTGACTTCGCCTCAGTCGGTTAACATTAGCCCAGAAATTCAAGGCAGGGTCAGCAACATTTATGTCTCAGAGGGTGACAAGGTACAAGCAGGAGAGCCTTTGATCCAGCTTCGACCAGATCGGCAAACGGCAGAGTTAAGTAGTTTGCAAGCAGCCCTCAATTCTGCCCAAGCTGCAAGAGCTAACGCCCAAGCACAACTACAATCAGTACAATCAGAGCGATCGGCAGCAGCAGCCAATGTAGAACTACAAAACGAGCTATATCAACGTCGTCAATTTTTGGCAGAAGAAGGAGCATTAGCACAAGAAGAAGTAGATTTAGTCCAACGCGATCGCCTTAATGCCGTGGCTCAACTCAATTCCCTAGATGACCAAATTGAAGCAGCCCGTGCCAATTTTAACCAAGCCGAGGCAGCAATAGCTGAAGCTGAAGCTAATGTGGAAATTTCCCAAGATCAGCTGCAAGACACTAATATAGTTGCCCCGTTTGCGGGCGAGGTAGGTAATATTATCGCCAGACAAGGAGAATATGTTGCTCCTGGCGATTCTTTAACTAGCGTCACTCAAAACGACCCCTTAGAGCTACAATTAGCAATTCCCACTCAACGTCGCGCCGATATCAGTACAGGCTTACGAGTACAACTTGAAGATACCCAAGGAAATTTACTGGGAGAAGGACGCATCGCTTTTGTATCACCTCAGGTGAATGCCAATAGCCAAACAATCTTAACCCAGGCTCAATTTCCTAATCCCGACGGACAGCTGCGCGACAGTCAGAATGTGCGCGCTCGGGTAATTTGGTCTGAGCGCTCAGGAGTTTTAGTCCCAACAACCGCCGTTACTCGCGTGGGAGGACAAGCCTTTGTTTATGTAGCCAGACAAGAAGCTTCAGAGGCAGAAACCCAAGATCAAACTCAGAACCAACCTCAATTAATTGCCCGGCAAATTCCCGTGGAATTAGGAGAAATTCAAAATAATAGCTATCCAGTTTTAGCAGGACTTCAGCCAGGCGATCGCATTGTCGTCACGGGAATTCTCAATTTAGCTGATGGTGTGCCAATTCAACCCCAAGCTGAAGATCGTCCGCCGATTCAACCAGGTAGTTAAATCGAGTACAACAATTTAAACTGACTCCTGATGTTATACCCTTGTGGTACTCCTGACTTCTAATAATATATGTTTTCATCTTTCTTTATTAAGCGACCTATTTTTGCCAGTGTTTGTGCTTTGCTAATCCTGTTGTTGGGAGCGGTTAGTATTCCTACTTTGCCGATCGCTCAGTATCCAGAGATCGCTCCTCCCCAAGTTACGGTGACGGCTAATTATGTTGGGGCTAGTGCCAGTGTCGTCGAAAATACAGTTACTAATATATTAGAACGAGAAATTAACGGAGTTGAGGCATCGCAATACATTTCCTCAACGAGTAGTAGTGGTAGCAGCACGATTAACATTACCTTCGACCCTTCTAGAGATGCCGACTTAGCAGCGGTTGATGTCCAAAATCGCGTTTCAATCGCTGAGGCGCGCCTACCCGAAGCAGTTCAGCGTACTGGGGTAACGGTACAGCGCGAGAGTGCTGGTTTTTTAATGGCGATCGGCATTTATGCTGAAAACGAACGCTATGACCCCATATTTCTGAGTAACTACGCTGATATCTCAATGGCAGAGGCGCTGCAACGAGTCAATGGGGTAGGAAATGTGCAAATCTTTGGCGAACGTCGTTACGCAATGCGTCTGTGGTTGAACCCCAATCTACTGGCAGCTCGCAATCTAACGCCTCAAGATGTGGTGAATGCCATTAACGAACAGAATCTGCAAGCAGCAATCGGAGGATTAGGACAACAGCCTTCTTCTGAGGATTTGCTTTATCAAATTGAGCTAGAAGCCAATACTCGCTTATCCAGCGTCGAAGAATTTGAAAATATTGTAGTTAGCTCTGGCGAAGATAACGCGCTGATTCAGGTCAAAGATATTGGGCGGGTGGAATTGGGCGCACAAGACTACAGCACCTTCTTAAGATTTAATGGACAGGAAGCTGTTGGTTTGGGGATTACTCAATTGCCTGGGAGTAACGCTTTAGAAGTTGCCAGTGCAGTTAAAGCAGAATTAGTTCGTTTAGCCGCAAGTTTTCCTCCAGGAATCAACTACCAAATTGCTTTTGATTCGACGGAATTTGTCAGCGAATCTCTTTCCGAAGTAGTTTTCACCCTAGTCCAAGCTATCTTGCTAGTAATTTTAATCATTTTTATCTTCTTGCAAGATTGGCGCACGACGATTATTCCCGTCCTGACTATCCCCACTTCTTTAATCGGCACTTTTATCTTCGTGAGGGCGTTTGGCTTTTCGCTCAATACCCTGACTTTGTTCGGATTAACTCTGGCAACGGGAATGGTAGTAGATGATGCGATTATTGTGGTGGAAAACATCAGCCGATTGATCGAAGAAGGAGAAAGCCCTGGCAGAGCAGCGATCGCCTCGATGAAGGAACTTTCTGGTGCTGTCATTGCTACTTCTTTGGTATTAATGGCAGTATTTCTGCCCGTGGCTTTTTTTCCTGGGTCAACAGGAGCAATATATCGTCAATTCGCCCTAACTCTCGCTTTTTCGATCGCTGTTTCTACTTTTCTGGCACTTACTCTCGCTCCTGCTGTCTCGGCACTGTTGCTGCGCCGAGAAAATCAGCCTCCTCGTTGGCTTAATTGGTTTTTTACTCGGGTTAACCGATTTTTAGACTGGGTACGACGCAAGTATCGCGGTTTATTAGAGAAAATAACTCATCTTAAAGGCGTTGTTATCGGTTTATTTATCCTTTCGTTAGGATTTACTGCCTACCTATATACGCAAGTTCCTGGCGGATTTCTGCCCGAAGAAGACCAAGGATATTTTATTACCATCGCTCAAGGACCTCCAGGAGTGTCCCTCGACTATACCAGAGAGGTATTAAAGCAAGCTGAAGCGGATATGTTGGCACTGCCAGAAGTTGAGGCTGTTTTTACCATTGGTGGTTTTAGTTTTGGGGGCGGTGGTGCTAATAGCGGCTTGATGTTTACCAATCTTAAGCCCTGGTCGCAACGCACCCAAGCCAATCAGTCAGCCCAGGCAATTATTGGCAAATTGAGTCAGCAGTTTGCAGTAATCCCCGAAGCCAGAATCTTACCCAACAATCCGCCAGCAATTCAAGGACTTGGCTCTTTTGGTGGATTTACTTTACATCTCCAAGAACTAACCTCGGGAGGAGATATTAGCAATCTTTTCCAAGTGTCTAATCAATTTCTACAGCAGGCAAATCAGCGATCGCAACTAGATGCGGTCTACACTACTTTTACTGCCGATAGTCCTCGCTATCAGGTAGGTATTAATCGCGATGCCGCTAAAGCTGTGCAAGTAAATATCGATGATATTCTCTCTACCTTGGGCATTGCCTTGGGTTCACAGTACGTTAACGACTTTACCCTCCAGCAGCGTAATTATCGGGTTTATGTCCAGGCAGACCAAGAATTTCGCGCTCAGCCAGATGATGTCAGACAACTATATGTCCGTTCTGCCAATGATGAAATGATTTCTCTAGCTAATTTGGTTACCCTCACTCCCGACTCTGGACCTTCGACCATTCCTCACTTTAATTTGTTCCGAGCGATTGAAATTACGGGTTCGGCAGCAGACGGCTATAGTTCGGGAGAAGCAATTTCTACTATTGAAGAGGTAGCAGCAGCCAATTTGCCATCGGGTTATGACTATGCCTGGTCGGGAACGGCATTAGAAGAAATTAGCTCTGGTAACCAAGCACCAATAATTTTTGGCTTGGGCTTAGTGATGGTATTTCTAGTGTTAGCCGCCCAGTATGAAAATTATTTCGATCCGCTGATTATTATGATGGCAGTACCTTTAGCGGTGATGGGGGCATTACTTGCCCTGTCCCTAAGAGGATTGGAGAATGATGTCTATGGTCAGATTGGTCTGGTGATGTTGATCGGTTTAGCAAGTAAAAATGCCATTCTGATTGTCGAATTTGCCAACCAACTGCGACAACAAGGTTATTCAATTGTGAAAGCTGCCATCGAAGCTTCCGAACAACGCTTACGTCCGATTCTGATGACCGCATTTTCCACCATTGTCGGTCTATTCCCTCTCGCGATCGCCAGCGGTGCGGGGGCTGCTTCCCGTCAATCTTTGGGAACAGTGGTAATTGGAGGGATGATTGTCTCTACTTTTCTGACTTTAATTATCGTTCCCGTACTGTATATTGTCATTTCTGGCTTGAGCGATCGCGTTGCTCAACATCTGCCTTCTCCTCCTACTGATAAAGCAACACAAAACGGTAAACGAGATCCAGCTCTTACTGGTTCTGTAGAAGCCAATAGATAAATTGGCCAATAAGTCAGAAGTACCACGCGTGGTATACCACAGGGGTATATCCGAAGGTGTATGGTAAACCATTTGCGGAGCTAGTCCGTGATAGACAACACAACAGATTAGAAGAGTTGTAGCTATCTTAACGAAAGAATACTTGCGGTGGGCGGATTTAGTATGACTCTCGACTTCATTAATTTCATTTTCAGGCAGCTAGAAAAAAACAGGATATAGCTATCTGCCATATCCTGTTAATCAAATAATTAAAGTTATTTAAACTTGTTGAACAATCTTGACCTACCTACTTAACTAGAAAAATTTAGTTAGACAAACGATATTCTTCAATACTTTGATAGTTGTTTTGCGCTTCGTAAAGATGACAAACTTTAGTTACCTTCTGAACTAACTCCCAGTTAAAAGTACAGTCTTCATAAAGATATTCGCCCCAGTTTTCTACCAGACTTTGATGAGCCTGACGCAGATTGTACCAGGGAATAGCTGTAGTTAGGTGATGCGGAATATGCACGTTAATGTCGTGGCACAGAAATTCTACCCACCAAGGATATTTACAGTTTACCGTACCTGATAATTGGGCGCGAGCTTCGTTCCACTCTTGCTCTGGTTTAAAAGGAATTTCAGGCATAGTATGGTGAAACATCGTAAAGGTACTCATCCAGAAATGGTACACCAGCCAAGGCATAAGCCAAAACTTGATTAAGCCGGTGATTCCAGTAGCAAAAAACAAGGCGGAATAAGCAAAACCACCACCGATTAAAACGAGCAGTACTGAGAAGCGAACCTGTTCCCTTTGCTTCCCTGTAAACTTTTGCCAGTTAAAGTGAAGTTTTGCCCAATGTATAATTGAACCCATCCACCAGAACCAACCGCGCATTCTACGATAGAGCCACTGTAAAGTAGCAGAAGAACTATCAAAAGTTTGAGTTGTAAAAGGAGCCCAGGCGTTATCTACATCAAGTTTATTTGTATGCTTGTGATGATGATTGTGTAAGATGCGCCAAGCATGATAAGGATAGACAAGAGGTAGAGTCATTATATGTCCGACCAAATCATTAACCCAGATGCGATTAGAGAAGGAACGATGACCACAGTCGTGAGCAATGACGAAAAAGCCCTGTAAACCTGTTCCTAAAAATACCCAAGCAAAAGGTAACAAGTACCATGGGGAGACTGCAACCAACCAATAACCTAAAGCAACACATAAAACATTGATCACTAGTTTAGTCCAAGCCTTGCGAGGATTTTTCACAAAAACTTCCTTAGGTAAGGTATTAATAATGTCTCTGAGCTTGATGCTGTCAGACAACTGTGGAGACTGAGGCGACTGAAAATTCTTGGGAAATACTGCTGTCATAAAATTTATTTGGCAAATCAAACATTATCTATCGAAGGCTGTTGGGCGTTCTTGCCCAACAAATTGTTATTAAAGAGCGCGTCAGTATAGTCAGAGGAACTTTCTCACCTACAAAATAGGCAGGGAAAAAAGTTACAGATTATCTCAATCCTGCTTGAGAAGACTCCACCGTGACGATTATCAGTACCTCAAACGAGATTCACAAAGGGCGCAGGCAGCAATGCCGACTACCTCCTACAAAATTCAGGTTGAGTAGTAAGTAGTATTTCCTTTTGCAAAGACCGTATTTTTTTATCCAGGAATACTGTCCTAGTAAAGGAACGCGCATCAAGATATAGTAAATTCTGCTGTAACCTTGGGCAAAGATGAAATTATTGATAGTAATAGCAAGTTAGCCCGCGACTGTCACAGAAATACTGAAGAATATAGCTTTTATTTCGTAATCATTAATATTTATATCACAGTTAGGTCAATTGTAAAGTTTTAATATTGGTTAATCTCAATCTAGAAGATTTGTCTGGTTAGCCCAAAAAATTGAGCAGACAATTTTGGTAACCGTTAGCCAACCAGCAAATTTTCTTCAGGATATTGCAGGTTACTGGGACTATGATCGCCAATAATAGCAGCAATCAAAATTAGAATACTGACTCTGCCGACGTACATAGCAAAAGCCAGGATTACCTTAGAAGCAACCGCCAAACTGCTGGTAATGCCAGTTGATAAACCGACAGTGGCAAAAGCCGAAATTACTTCAAATAAAATTGGTAAAAAATCAAACTGAGTTTCAAGGGAAGAAATTAAAATAGTCACAAATACAATTGATGCTGCCGTACCAAATACGACTGCTACCGCTTTCAAAATCAGGGTACTAGGTACTTCTCTTTGATATAAAATCACTTCGTTTTTGCCTTGTAAAACTGATTTGGTACTATTGTACATAATTCTGAAGGTTGTAGTTTTAATACCTCCTCCTGTGCCGCTAGGGCTAGCACCAATAAACATCAATCCCATACTGATAAACAAACCAGCTGTGGTCATGTTAGCCAAGTCAATGCTATTAAATCCAGCCGTTCTGGTGGTCACAGACTGAAACCAGGCTGCTAACAATTTGTCTTGAAAGTTGAGAGGCTGCAAAGTTGCAGAATTATTTAATTCTGTGAGTAAAAACGCGGCGGTGCCGACAATCAATAATAAAATTGTGGTGCTGACTACTACTTTAAAGTTGAGTGAAAAGCAAAATCTTTCAGGCTTGCGCTTAATTACATTATTTAACCATAAATACATTTCGATAATTACCTGATAGCCAATACCGCCAAAAATTATCAAACCAGGAATAACTAAATTAACGATCCAATTAGAACTATAACCAACCAAGCTATCAGAAAAAAGACCAAATCCTGCATTGTTCCAAGCACTAATGCTATGAAAAATTGCATACCATAAACCTTGAGACCAACCGTACTGCGGAACAAAAACCGATAATAGCAAAAAAATTCCTGTAATTTCAAAAATCATCGTGGTGGCAATAATCGATCGCACTAAATTACTGCTGCCTTGTAAAAAAGGGCGATCAAAAGATTCTTGAATCGCAAACTTTTGTCTCAAGTCAAATTTTCTTCCCAAGAGTAAAATTAGGAAAGTAGTGGTCATCATGTAGCCTAAACCACCTACTTGAAACAACAGCAAGATGGTTAACTGTCCCCAAAAAGAAAAATAGCTACCCGTATCTACTACGGCTAAACCAGTTACGCAAACTGCGGAGGTGGAAGTAAAAAAAGCGACAATAAAGCTGTTCCATGTTCCTGCAACTGTGGCAAACGGCATCATCAGCAGTAGTGTTCCGAGCGCAATTAGAGCCAGAAACCCTCCACAAATTGTACGAGCAATAGTCATAGCAAAATATATAGTTACTGATGATTAGCGATCATGAATTATGACTCATTTTTTGGTCAATTGGCCTATTAATCTCAAGCATCCATTGAAGCAGATTTTGCCATTCTGCTGAACTGGTCAAATCATTGACGTTAAAATCAACTCCCCAATTGCCAGCAAATTCAGCAAAACTTTCGATCCAAGTTATTAAAGTTTCTATCCCAGAGCTAGGACGGTAATCCCAAGCCTGTTGAAGATACTCGCTCATTTCTACCTGATGTTTTGTGTAATGAAGATACCAAGCAATCCAAACCAATGTACCATGACGTACAGATTGCTCGATTAACCTGATTTCTGGTGGTAAATTCGGTTGATTAAAAAAGTCATCAGTAACTGCTAATAAAGAACGAGCCTGAGGCAAACCCTTGTGCATGGCACTTGATTCATGCTGACGATAGCAAACTGTTATTTCCCTTAACCAAGCTGTCTTGCATCCTTTTAAAGCCAATTTTAAAACCAAATTGGTATCTTCGGCAGGGGGAAAACGAGCATCGAATCCGCCAACGTACTGCAACCATTCTCGACGAAACATCATAGCACTGGGTAAAACAGGCTTCCAGCGTAGCCAGGTTTCTAGATTTAGTTCAGGAATTTGCTCCCAAGGACAAACATCTAACAGTTTGCTGCCTTGAGCATCGACTCTCTGCCACCCACTATGAACCATGCCCAAATCGGGACGCTTGAGTAACATTTCTGCTTGACGAGCTAATTTTCCTGGTAAAAAATAATCGTCAGCATCCAAGAAGGCGATTAAATTAGCTTTGGCTTCTGCTATACCATAATTACGTGCTTCTGCTACACCCGAATTAGCTTGTTTAAGATAGCGAAGACGATCGCTATATGGCTCTAGTACTTCCTCTGTCGAGTCAGTTGAACCATCATCAACAACAATTATTTCGTAGGTACATTCTGCTTGGTGCAGTACACTTTCAACCGCTTGGACAATATAGCGATCACAATTATAGGTTGGAATAATTACGCCAACATTGGGTTCGGCATTAGCATCCATCATTGAAGTCTTAATCTTAGCTACATACTGTAATTGCTGGTCTATCTTAACTTTAATTTTAGAAAAGCAATTCAGTAATAAGTTGGATATCTGTGACGCTTGAGTTTTTGTTCCCTCCTCACAGCGTCTTCGGTGCTGCTACCTTCAGTTTTTCTACCAGTATTTTTTGTAGCCAGTATTGGACGAAAGCGATTAATCCTAGACGAGCGATCGCTTTTTGAGGACATTGCTGCTTTATCTGGCCTAAAAAACGGCAGTCAGCTAGAAAAATTGCCGTGTCAAGACTCAAGTTCCCAGCTAACTTTACCCAATCGGGGGAATTGCTGCCGAAAGAGTCTACTATTGATAACAGCCGATAAATTAAGTTTTGTGCTGATAATTCAGTCAACCATAAATTATGTTCCTCATCTGCCCAGGAAATTAATTGCGGCTCAATAATCTGCCAGCCTGAGCAGTCGAAATCCTGGATGGCGATCGCTTTTTCTCTCGCCGCCAGCTGTAACAAACTACAGCAGCGAGCATGAATATACTGCACCGCAAATAGGTTGTCTGAAGTCTGGTTGCCGCCGCAATCAAGCAAAACACCAGCAGTTGCTGAGTAACTGCGAGGGTTAGTTTGGTGGGCAATAACTAATTGCGATCTCTTCAGCCAACCCGCTATTGCCTCTGAGTCTAAATAAAAGTTAATCCAACCAGATGAGACTGTTTCTACTAGCAACTTCAACTCTGATCCAGCAGCCAGATTAGCTTGTTTAGAAGTAAGTAAATTTCCTATTTGCTCGATAATTATTGGTGGGGGCATTTGCACAGCTGAAGCTAGATCTAAACCAATTGGGCAACTATACATAATCGGGGTGAATTTGGGTGGCGATAAAATTACCTCGGCTTTGCTTTGGTCAGATAACTGTCCAGGTTCCCTGATTGAAAGCACAATTTTGCGTTCGAGGACAGCAGCCATAAACTCAAGATCGATTTGCTTATTTAATTGTTGTTGATACAAATTAAGACTCAAGAGCAATTGCTGTTTTAATAAATTTTTGACAGAAATAGCGGCTTTTTCCCGCTCCAGTCGTAGTTTAAAAAACTTATGTGAAATAGTATTTTTTGATACATTGCTATCCATGTAGAATCAAATATGCGTCAATCTATTATTTTGCCTGTTACTATGCAATTTTCCGCCAACCCGTCCGAGGAATATAGCCCAACTTTCACCTGGCAAAATATTATTGACTGGGGGCAAATCCATTACCGTGATCGCATTTTTCGCAAAGATGAACAAATTCCCACCCGTCCCCAGCTAATTTATTTAGTTAACCAAGGAGCGGTGCGCTTAGTCAGTCAGAGCCAAAATCAACCCGAAACCCCTCATTTGAGGTATTTAGAGACATCGGAATTAGAGCGACCAGAAGAGTCATTTTTAGGTTTTGTCGGCGCAGAAAAGCCTTTTGAGATTGTCGCCCAAGCTTCATTTAGCATTAATGCCTATGCTCATGTTGATCGAACTCAGGTAGTTTGGCTCTATTGGCAGGATTTGGAAAATTGGCCAGATTTTCGTCAACAGCTATATGAAGCTTTCCGTTATCAGCACCAAAGAAAGTTATTGTGGCTTAGTGCTTTAGGACAAAGAAAAACTATTGATCGCCTGATCAGTTTTCTGACTTTATTAATCGAAGAATATGGTGTCAATCAGGGACAAAATTGCTGTTTACCCTATAGTTTAACCCATGCCCAAATTGGTAGTGCGATCGGCTCTACGAGAGTTACTGTTACTAGATTAATGGGTAAGCTCCGTCGCCAGGGAATAATCTCGATTAAAGAAGATAATTCGATTTGCGTTAACTATCTGGATTTTCCTAGAATCAAGCAAGCACAAAAATAGCCTGTTTTTAAAAGACTCAACTCTTTGCCGAATTATAAGTTATGGCTCAAAAAATATCATTAAAATCAATTTTATTTAGAGTAATTTACAAATTAGATTCGTCTAGATGTAAAAAATATCTTAAGATTGACAAGTAAGAAGTTTAACTTTCTTAAAAACTTAAACTTACTATTTGACAAAAATATAAATTAGGGAGAATATATATGGCGCTCGTCCCAATGCGTTTGCTTTTAGAACACGCTGCTGAGAATAATTATGGTATTCCTGCGTATAACGTTAACAATATGGAGCAGATTATCTCCATTATGGATGCTGCTAACGAAGCTGACAGCCCTGTTATCTTACAAGCTTCTCGTGGCGCACGCAAATATGCAGGAGAAAATTTTCTACGTCACCTAGTATTAGCCGCAGCAGAAAGCTATCCTCATCTGCCGATCGCAATGCACCAGGATCATGGAAATAGCCCCGCGACTTGCTATTCGGCAATTCGTAATGGTTTTACTAGCGTCATGATGGATGGCTCTTTAGAAGAAGATGCGAAAACTCCTGCTAGCTTTGAATACAACGTTAATGTAACAGCAGAAGTAGTTAAAGTAGCTCACTCGGTTGGTGCTAGTGTTGAAGGTGAACTTGGTTGTTTAGGTTCTCTAGAAACTGGTCAGGGTGAAGCAGAAGATGGTCATGGTTTTGAAGGTACTCTGAGTAAAGAGCAGCTATTGACTGACCCTGATGAAGCAGTTGAATTTGTCGAACGTACTCAAGTAGACGCTTTGGCTGTAGCGATTGGTACTAGCCACGGTGCCTATAAGTTTACTCGTAAGCCTACTGGCGAAATTCTGGCGATCAGCAGAATTGAAGAAATTAACCGTCGTCTACCTAACGTTCACTTGGTCATGCACGGTTCTTCTTCGGTCCCCCAAGAATGGATCGACATTATTAATGCCAATGGTGGTAAAATCCCCGAAACTTATGGTGTCCCCATAGAAGAAATTCAAAAAGGTATTAAGAGTGGTGTTCGTAAAGTTAACATCGATACTGACAATCGTTTGGCAATCACTGCTGCTATCCGCGAAGCTGCTTTTAAAGATCCTACTAATTTTGACCCCCGGCACTTCCTCAAGCCTTCTATTGCATACATGAAAAAAGTATGTCTCAGACGTTATGAAGCTTTTGGTACTGCTGGTAACGCTAGCAAAATCAAGCAGGTTTCTTTAGACGACTATGCTGCTAAATATGCTAAAGGCGAATTATCTACTAGCAATAAAACAACTGTTGCTGTATAGACTTGGCAATGCCAGCTTAATTTAACTGGGTTTGACATTTTTGACATTACATTTATGTGAGTGGTTAACTGTAGCCACTCAATTTTTTTGGTTTGGGCGAGGGATATGACTGTCAACCAGATAAAACTTAGTAAAAAAAACGTCAATTATCTTCTATATCTTAACTAAATCAGCTTATAGTAATAACAATTATTCGCGATCGCCGATAATTCCTATTTTAAGCATTTACAAAAAATGTATAATCAATTACTTTTTGTCCATCAGCCGATTTTTGCCATCTTTAATTGCCATACCTATAGTTAAAAAATGATTTAACTGCTAGAACGTCCTATTTCTGAATATTAATATCTGTTTAAAAAGCAAATCTTACCATGTCGTTGATCACAAAATTATTAAGTATAATCGGGTTTAAAAAAACCAAGAAGCTACCTTACTGGCTGAAAATAAGTACGAAAGTTCCACAGTGTATCTACTATTTTGGACCGTTTGATAGTTTTTCAGAAGCAAAGGCATTACAGGCTGGCTATATCGAAGATTTGATGACAGAAAATGCTCAGGGCATACACATTGAATTAGAACAGCGATCGCAGCCAGAAAAATTAACTATCTATGAAGATGATATATTCTAGTTATTTAAAAGCTCTTTGATTTTAAATACTATTGCTGTTCAAGATATTAACTTAATCAACATTAGATACAGCTCAATCCGTTGTATCTTCAGATCTCTCATCTTTTCCTTTTGTCCACCAGGCTAGACCATAAGATTGTAATGGCTCATTAAGCTGGTGACGATAGTAAACGCGAATTTTATAACGTCCTGTGGCGGGAATCGGACAAAAAATATGTTCTATACTATCTTCAAAGCTAGAAGAAGCACAGGTATTTCTCATATTGCTATTTTCATCAGCTGGCAAAAGATAAACATCTAAATTGTTTAAACCGCGATCGCGAAAAGTTTCCCCCACATCATATTGTTGATTGCGATTAAAATCATTCAAGGTTACTAAACGATCCCAAACTAAAGTAATTGCTGCGTAGCTTCCTGCCGTTAGAGGCTGCTCTAAATTATAATCCTGATAATTATTAGCTACGACCTTGCCATAATCCCAACCCATAGCATCAATAGACTGATTCTGGGTAGCTTGTCCAGCACTGAACTGCCGATAGGCTCGCCAAGCATTGATTTGTCCTGTTCCCATCTCCATATCTAAAGGAACACGAGGATTCTCGTAAGCATCAGAATCAAACCAGCTATGATTTTTTTTGCCTAAAATAGTTCGTTCCATATCTAGCAACAAACCATTACCTTGATCGGCAATCTTATCAGCCGAATTGAGCAATACCGCCTTGATCACTTCATGTCGACGGGAATCTAAGCTCCAATTAGGTAAGTTAGATTTTTGCTGCAATTGGCGATCGCCATACTCTTGTAAAAGTGCTACTGTACCTGTAATATGAGGCGCAGCAAAGCTAGTTCCACTTACCTGTTCGATTTCTCCTTTTTGATTGTGTAGAGAAATTTGTCCTCCAGGAGCAAGCAGGCTAATGGCTCGTCTCTCGCCAGAGTTAATTTCTTTTTTAATCAAGCTACGCCCAATTCCTACAGGTATGGCACTCAGGTTAGCAAAATCCACTTTCTTAAATTTACCTTTTCTTTTTGTAGTATAGGCAGTAGTAATTCCATTGAAGTTATCGGTTGGAATCGGAATCCCCCCCTTACCCTGATTTCCAGCAATAACATATAGAACATTATGTTGTCTTGCCGACCAATCAATACAAGAAGTTAGTAAAGCTTTGCCATCTAGTTGAGCATCATTTCCTCGTTCATCTCGCTCTAAAGACTCGCCAAAGCTAAAATTAATCGCTCTGACATCCCCGCTATTTTGTTGTGCAATATGTTGACTAGCTAAACACTCTTGAGGTTGTCCTCCATTATTTAATGAGCCAACTGCCGAAGCATACAGCCTCGCTTGAGGAGCAATTCCACGTAGGTGTTTATCCTGAGCAATCATTACCTCTGCAACCATACTGGCGTGATCGTCGACATTTTGATCGGCCACAGGAAGCTGATTGCGATAAAATACTGCTTTCGGCGAGATAATTTTAAAGGTGCTAGCTACTTTATCTTTTCCTAGCTTAATCGGACGACCTACCTCTACCTGACCAATACCAATTTTTCGACCTAATAAATTATAAGGAGCTTGGTGCAAGCGCAATGCGTTTACACCATTGTTACCAATAGAATCTTGCAAAGCTAAAGCAGGAGCAACTAGTACCGAAATTATCCACCCAGAAACCAAAAATACTACTTTTTTACTCATATTTGCTCTTAATTGTGACTGGATTTCCCTACTTTATATCGTAATTACCGTACTAATTGTCATAAAAGCTTGCCGAAATAGTGTAATGTAAGCTAAAAGTAGGTCAGGTTGAGCTGCAAACTTCAGGCTTGAGAAATCTTGAGATATTAAGAGTAAAGCTAACCCTTAAGTCATTTAACCAACATATCACAATAGGCATAATCGAGCGTATGACAAAACAGGTTGCGCATCCCATGATGAAATTGCAACGGAAGGTATCTTCCTTGGTAGAATCTAAAATCGTCAAGCCAGACGATCGCATTGGAAAAATTGCCCTTTTACTAGGCAATGACTGGTCTTATTGGAAAAACGAACTACTAGATTTCGATTTTTCTACTCAAGATCAAATTCAAGAACTATTATCGGTAGAAGACTGGGATGAAAATTAACGGTTAGAATTAACTATTAGGTTATAAATCGTAGACGGTTGAGTTAACGATCACTCTTGTTGTTCAACTTAATCAGAACATACCCCAAGATCTACTGTTCACAACTTTAGTTTCTGGCATTGGTCAATAGAGGTATGATTTTTAATTTGGCTGCAAGCTAGTCAAATCAAAAGAGCTAATAACTAATAGCGCGGAAGCTTTGCTTCCCAGCCGCCTAGGCGGCGGTCTGGGCTACGAACCAAAATATTTTGAGAAGGAAGCCCGCGTCCTAAAGGATACCGCTCCGCATATCGCCGAAGGGCGCAAGGGCGATCGCTTAGCTAGTGCTTTAGTGCAAGTCTTGCTGTTGTAAGTCATACATTAAATTACCAACGCCTAGTTTCTATCTAATTTAGCTGATCCGCCAAATTATTATAAGTATGCGTTTTCTCATCTATCAGAGGAGAAAGCGCTGCTTAATAACTAAATAGATTAGTTAGATCGATTGCACTAGTACTTTGGGTCGAGACAGTTAGACAAAGCTGCTGAAAGTTCTTGAGCAGTTTGATAACGATCTCTTGGCTCAGGTTGGCAAGCAACTTCCAGAACTTGAGCTAGATTAGTTGGTAAGTTAGGAATGCTGTTGATATCAAACTCAAATTTATTGCTTTGGTAACGATAATATTGCATGGGTGCTTTACCCGTTAACAGAAAAATAATAGTTGTGCCAACTCCATAAATATCCGATTGAGGACAAGGCTTGCCTCGATACTGTTCTGGAGCGCTGTATCCTTCAACTCCAATGCGAGTTTCCAAAGCGGTTCCCAGTTCTTTTACGGCACCAAAATCAAGCAGCATAAGACGGCTATCAAGGTTGCGTAGCATCAAGTTAGCAGGTTTAATGTCTCTATGTACTAGCGGTGGCTCTAAATTATGGAGATAAGCCAGGATATCGCAAACTTGGATCATCCAGTTAATCGTTCTTTGGGGATCGGTTGCACCGCGTTGATTAACAAACTGCTCTAAATTATGACCGTGGATCAACTCCATGACAATATACTTGTGATTATTTTCGACAAAAAAATCATAGTATTTGGGAATGCCTGGATGATCTAGAGATTTTAAAATACGTGCTTCTCTTTCAAATAGTTCTCTAGCCTTAGCAATACGCGCCATATCTGCATTCATCTCTTTGAGAACTAAAAGCATAGGTGCATTTTTTACTGTACGGTTACGATCCCAGGCAAGATAGGTAGTTCCCATGCCTCCTCTGCCTAATATTCGCAGAATCTGATAAAAACTAACAAAATGCTCCTCCTCAACTATTGGTTGTCCGCAGTGCCGGCAAAAAATACTTCCGTTTGGGTTGTCTTGATGGTCACAATGATCGACAGTATTTAAGATATGAGTTTGTTCAAGTTCTGATTGATTTTCAGCTAAATGTGATTCTAGTTCAAACTTAAATACGGGACCATTTTCTGCCAAGCGAATCAGATCGTCATGGTTGAGAGTAGCTTCGGTCACAAAATTGTTATTGATCAGAGTCCCGTTAGTTCCTCTGCTAATCAGCTGCCATTTTTCTTGCTGGGGATCAACCAGAGTTAACTCTAAATGCTGACGAGAAACTTGAAAATAGCCATGAAGTACAATATCGTTGTTTTGAGCGCGACCAATACGAATTACCGATTGCTCAGAAAATTCCCACTGCTGAAGCGGTTGATTTGTCTGCGGTTCTAATAGCGTAAAAATCACCATATTGGACAAGTTATCGATTGAATAAGCATAAAAAGCCGAAGGCAACCATGGTCTTTAAAAATTAGGTTTCAACTTGATTCTAAGCAATACGGCAGTAATATTGTCGTGACCATTATGTTCATTAGCCTGGTCAACTAATTTAAATAGACCAGCTTGGAGATCGGCAGCAGAGCTGAGCAGCGGTTCAAGGTACTCTGACCAATTTTGTTCGATAAACTCATTATCGGAAAGACCATCCGAACAAAGCAAAAGTAGGCAATCTTCGGTAATTTCGATAAACTGAACCTCTGGTCGAACATAATTACTTTCTCTCGGCCCTAATGCCTGAGTTAGTTGATAGGAATCTGGTCTGCCATAGGCTATTTCTGGCTCTACCCCGCGATTAATTTCTCTTTGACCGACTTCATGATCTGTCGTTAACTGTTCTAATCCCTGTTTACGACTTAGGCGATATATACGACTGTCTCCTACATGAGCGATCGCCAGATCAGTATCTTGTAGTAAAGCCATTACCAAAGTTGTACCCATTCTACCGCTACCAGAGCGAGAATTATTAATGTTAGTTTGATACAAAGCTTCATTGGCTAATAAAACCCCCTGTTCAATCGTATTGCGATCTGGCAACTCTGACTGCCAATGGGTTTGAAAAAATTTTTGCAGATTTTCGACTGCCATTGCACTAGCGACTTCTCCCGCAGCGTGTCCCCCCATGCCATCGCAGACTATATATAAACCACGAACGCTAAGATTATTTTCAGTGTTGTTTTCTGCCTTTTCCATTAAGGTTTTAACGCCAAAAAAATCTTCATTATGATCTCGTTGAGTTCCAATATCAGTGCAGCTTGCCTCACTAATACTTTTTAGCTGCATCGGTATCATTGCTGTTGCCTGTTCTTCAAGTTCGCTCGTATACATCATCGATTCGTCTATTTCATTAAAGAAACCGCGCTGTTGTGAGGTTGCTAAATTCGACTCAGATTCGGTTTCATATTCAGACGCAACAATATTCATTGTAGAGCTAGTATCAATATGAAACGATTCAATTTCTGATTCATCCAGACCAAGATTATGAAGTTCGGCTCTCAACTGCTCAATCAGGGTAATTTCTCCCGCAATAGTTCTATCTAACAACTCCTCAAGATGCTCTACATGAGCTAAACCCGATTCAGCAAAGCAAAATTGCCAAGTTTGTGCCAAATCTTTCAAGGTCGGAGAATTATCTGGGTCGATATATAGTTGTTGTAAGCAAAAAGCTTGGTCTTCATCTATACGTAGGTTTTCTTTGATTAAAAGACTTTGGGCGCAGCTAATTTGCTGTAGAGGCTGCCAAAGCTTTGCCATTTCATCTAAAAACCAAATAATTTGTAATAGTGGCAGTTCTTGCTGCGACCATAGTTCAGTAACTAATGTCCATTGAGAACGGTCTGGCAATAACACAACTCCTTGATCTTGTTGTTGCCACGCATCATAAATTTTAGGAACTGTTGGAGTATACCTTTCCAAAATTAAGTAGGGTAGAGCATGGGTTGGTAACCCAACTAAATTCCAGTACTGGGTTACTGACAAATATGAGTTATTCAAATCTTGGCTTAGTTCAGCAAATAAATCCATTTGTTGCTTTTGAAGAGTTGCCAAATGGGATTTTTGGAGAGGATATTGATCAACTACCTTACCCTGGAGAAATTTCAGATTTGAACCACAATCTTTGATTTCCAAAAGCGATTGAGAGCTTGTATCTTGCTTGAGTACGTAACGATTGTAGATATGACTATGTTCTGGTTTAATCTGTAGCACCAGATTAGTTTTTCCTTGGCTGTTAGCAAACAAATCGGACAAAGTTGCAATTTCTAGTTGCGAATGATTGTTACTGACAACTTCTTCAATTTGAGTTACATCCGGTTTGAGTTGAGGTTCTCCGACAGTTTTTGGCTGAGAAATTATTGCCCATAGTATAGTATGGTTGGCAGCACCGCATGAACTACAAATTTTTGCCTCAATAGGAATCTCTGTCTGGCATTCGCCACAAATTTTATGAGTCAAGGAAACACCACAATTTTGGCAAAAATTATTTTCGACTGGGTTTTCAAACTCACATTGGGGACATATAAGCATACTGTATTTTCCTTTAAATATAGTTGGTCTGCCTACATCGAGCTAATTTTTAATAGTTAGTATTTTTAATTTAGATACCGATAGATTAATTACATCGGCTTAAAATCGAACACCACAAATAATTGTTTAAATTGGACAGCCAAGCCAAATTAATTAAAATTAAACGTAAAAGTTAATTTAATAAACAGAACAAGCTGACATCATCAAGATAATGCAATTATATTCGCAATCTTAGCTCATAGTCTTTTTTTGGCAATCCTCCGCCCCACATTTAAATTTTTTTAATTTTTTTTAATCCAGGGTCAAACTGATTCAACACTAATTTAGGTGAAAAATTTACTATCTAACCAAGTTTTTTAATATGTTGAAATTAAATTTTTGACCCTGAGAATTGAGATTTATCCTTACTCTGAACCAAATTTGCGGGAAATTTTGTTAATTAACCAGGTAACAAATGCGCCTAAGAAAAGAATGCCGATCGCTGGATTAAAAACGGGTATCCATAGGCGATACCAAAGGTCAAACCCCAAAGGAATATTTAGATAGCGACCAAGAACAGCGATCGCAAACCAGATAAAGCCAAGCAAAACTAAGAATACGTCCGCAACCAGAAGGCGATTGAGCCAAAGAGCAATTTGTTCTTTCATAGCTTAGTTGTCAGTCATTAAGTATTTATTACTAGCCTACCACTACTGTTGCTGGGGTTAAAGAGTGTCGCCAGTTAGTTAAATCAGCTAAAGAGCGATCGCGATACTGACCGTATCTTTCCTGTTTATGCTTAACTCTAGTGGGTAAAGGGGGAATAATGCCAAAGTTAGGTGGCATAGGCTGAAAATGTTTTGGAGATGCTGAACTAATAAATTCAAATAGCGCCCCCATCATCGTAGTTTTGGGCATGGCAAGCGGTTTTTGTGCCAATGCCAAACGAGCAGCATTTGTACCTGCTAACCAACCTCCCGCAACAGCAGCAGTATAGCCTTCTGTCCCGATTAATTGACCCCCAGCCAAAACATGATTGCTGTGTTTGAACTGGAGGGTCGGACTTAATAGCTGTGGGGCATTAATAAAGGTATTGCGGTGCATCACACCCATCCGCACAAATTCCGCATTTTCCAGCCCTGGAATTAGACGAAAAACTCGTTTTTGTTCACCCCAGCGTAGGTTAGTTTGAAACCCTACCATATTCCATAGCTGTCCTGCTTTGTCTTCCTGGCGTAACTGTACTACTGCATAAGGGCGTTTGCTCTTATTTTCTGGTTCGCGAAAATCTCCCAGACGAGAATCAAATAAACCTACTGGCTTGAGTGGCCCATAGCGCATGGTATCTTCTCCACGCTGCGCTAATTCTTCAATTGGTAAGCAGCCCTCAAAGAATTTTGCACTTTCTCGTTCAAAATCTTTCAATTCTGCTTGCTCTGCCTGACATAACTCTTGCTGAAACCGAAGATACTGCTCTTTATTCATGGGACAGTTGAGATATGCAGCCTCCCCTTTATCGTAACGTGATGCTAAAAAAGCCACATCTCGATCAATTGATTCACCGACAATGATCGGGCTGGCAGCATCAAAAAAGCTCATGTACTCCATACCCGTAAACTGCTGTAAGTCTTCGGCTAACTGAGGGCTAGTTAAAGGACCTGTGGTCAAAACCACAATTGTATCTTGAGGAATTTTGGTAATTTCTGACCGCTTCAACTCAATTAGAGGATGGCTAGCCAAGGCGCGAGTTAATTCACGACTAAAAACGGCTCGGTCTACAGCTAAGGCCCCTCCTGCGGGAACAGAATGGTTGTCTGCGGTGGTAATTACCTGAGAACCAAGTTGACGTAATTCTTCATGGAGTAAACCCGCAGCGCGATCGCTATTTTTCGCTCCAAAAGAGTTACTACACACTAGTTCGGCTAATTCTTCTGTATGGTGGGCAGGAGAAGTTCTAATCGGGCGCATTTCGTAAAGAGTCACCGCCACACCCGCCCGAGCAATCTGCCATGCTGCTTCTGTTCCTGCTAGACCACCGCCGATTACAATTACTCTGTCTTGGGTCATTATGATAAGCTGCCTAATGGTTTACACAATCATACAGATAAATCAAAATATTATTGAATATATCAAGAATCTCTTAAAAAGTTACCAAGAGTTAACTTTCAGCTATCTCGTCACTGGTTAAAAATATCTAAATATAATTATCTCCGTAAATTTACTGAAGACGAAAACAGTCAGTAGATTTATGGTAGAAGCGCATTAAGTTTGTTGCTAAAATACAACACCCTAAAACTATATAAAGGACTAAAATTTTAGCAATATCGGTGAAGTCGTAAATTCATCCGTGTATTAGCAGCCACTAGTACACGGTTTTTTTGTTAATCAATTCAGCTGTTTAAGTAAATAGTAAGAGCTTTAAAAACCCATTGCTTTGGCTATTTTTTCTAAATCCTTTGGTAGGCCTTGCTTTAATTCGTTGAAGCTATGATCGACTGCACTGCTAGGATCTTTAAGACCATTGCCAGTTAAAACGCAAACTACTGTGGCATGATCGGGTACTCGCTCCTTAACTTTAAGCAAGCCAGCAACCGAAGCAGCACTAGCCGGTTCGCAAAACACTCCTTCTTCTGAAGCTAAGATACGATAGGCAGCTAGAATTTCTTCATCGGTTACGGAGTTAAACTCGCCTCGGCTAGCCTCTTGAACGGCGATCGCTTTTTGCCAATTAGCAGGATTACCAATTCTGATTGCCGTTGCCAGGGTATCAGGATGAGCCACTTGTTCTCCTGAAACCAAAGGAGCAGCTCCCGCGGCCTGAAAGCCCATCATTTTGGGCAACCGAGAACATTTCCCCGATTGACGATATTCACAAAATCCCATCCAATAGGCAGTAATATTGCCCGCATTTCCCACAGGAATACACAACCAGTCAGGGGCATTGCCAAGCACATCAACCACTTCAAAAGCTGCGGTTTTTTGCCCTTGCAAACGATAGGGATTAACTGAATTAACTAAAGTAACAGGATAATTCTCCGCCAGCTGACGCACAATGGTCAACGCATCATCGAAATTACCATCAATAGCAATCACTTCTGCACCGTATAGCAAAGCCTGAGCCAGTTTTCCTAAGGCAACATAGCCATCAGGAATAATTACAAATGCTTTCATCCCCGCACGACGAGCATATGCCGCTGCGGCGGCTGAGGTGTTTCCTGTGCTGGCACAAATAACTGCTTTTGCTCCATCTTCTTTGGCTTTCGAGATTGCCATCGTCATGCCACGGTCTTTGAAACTGCCTGTCGGATTTAAACCGTCATACTTGACATAAATCTTGACCCCACGACCAATACGGGAGGCGATCGCTGGAGCAGCTATTAAGGGAGTGTTTCCCTCAAGCAAGGTAACTACAGGAGTAGTTTCACTAACAGGCAAATAGGAGCGATAGGTTTCAATTAAACCCTGCCAGTTATTTGCTGCCTTGGCAATGCTGGGATAAGACAAGTTGGACGGGGAGATACTCAGTGTCACGGGCTATTTCGGTTAATGTTTAGTAAAAGCTCTTTACCTGTTGAACAATTAGCGGGCAATAAGTAGAGTGGCAATCTTAAAATGTTCTAGAGGAAGTTTCTAGAACCCTCAAAAACTGCCGTTTAATCAACCTACTGTTCGATAATTACTTGTGATCTTAACTTACCTTGAGGCTTAGTTCGAGGAACAGATTTAGATTTGTTGTAGTTGCCTTTGCGAGTTGAACGACCTTTTTTGCCTTTGACAACTGGTTTATTAAAACTATCTTCTGGAACTTCCCAATCGCCCTTCATCCAGTTAGGACAATCGCGGTCATATACCATCTGTAAAGCGGCAGCAGCGATCGCTTGAGCATCATAATCATCACTTAATTCTCTTACCAATGGTAAGAAAGATGCCATGCGTTCTCCTGCCAATGTTTCTTTGATTTTGGCATTTAATTTCCCGATTCTTTTAGCTTCTACCTGCGCTCGATTAGGAATTTGAGCGTTCTCTAATTTAGTTCTGATGCGACGCTCAATTTGTGTAAGAGCGCGGCGATCGCCAGACTGAGCAATAGCGATCGCAGTTCCTGTCTTACCAGCACGACCTGTACGACCAATGCGGTGAATATAAGTTTCGGTATTATCAGGCAAATCGTAGTTAATTACGTGGCTGAGATCTTGTACATCTAATCCTCTTGCTGCAATGTCTGTTGCCACTACCATTTTTACTTTGCCATCACGGAAGCGTTTAACTAGTCTTTCACGCTGCATTTGACTCAAGTTGCCATGATATTCGTCAACGCTATGACCTGCTTCCTGTAGCTTACTAGTTAGTTCGCTAGCAGTACGCTTAGTCCGTACAAAAATAAGTGCCGATTCTGGCTCTTCGATTTCTAAAATTGGCTGTAATGCTTTAATTTTCTGCCAGCCACGAGGCACTATATAAACGCGCTGATCGATTCTAGTGGGAGCAGCTTCTTGCTGTCTAACCGTAATGTAGACTGGAGAGTTTAAAAAGTTTTTGATTAATTCTTTAATTTCTCTCGGCATGGTGGCAGACAAACAAGCTGTCTGTCTTTCTTTGGGCGTCTGACGCAAAATTTTCTTAATATCGTCAATAAAGCCCATACTTAGCATTTCATCGGCTTCATCCAGAATCGCTATTTTGAGCTGATCCAAAACCAGTTCTCTGCGCTCTAAAAGGTCAATGACTCGCCCTGGAGTACCTACAACAATTTGTACCCCTCGACGTAATCGACTGATTTGTCTTTCGATGGATTGACCACCATAGACAGTTAAAGAATAAATTCTTTTTTCTTTAGGAGTAAAATCTTGGATTGCTTGTCCTACCTGTTGAGCTAATTCTCGGGTCGGAGTTAAAATTAATGCCTGTACCGCTAGATTATCGGCATCAACAATTTCTAACGTAGGCAGCGAAAAAGCCGCTGTTTTGCCTGTACCCGTTTGAGATTGACCAACAATATCCTTGCCTTCTAATAAAGTTGGCACTGCATCTTGCTGAATTTGGGTAGGCTCTGTAAACCCGAGATGTTCTAGTTGTGAAACACAAGCATCGGATAATCCTAAATCTTTGAAAGTAGTTGTCATAAGTTCTGTTGTTTTTACTTTGGTTGGTGGTTGATAAAAAACTGTGTATTCTTGCTCTGCTGTGAAGATTGTCTGCCTCATCACAATTTGGGGGAGGCATGACAAATTTTGCTCAAAAATTGATTAATGGTTAGCAGCTAGGTAGCTGCGCTGGCTGCTACGACCAATGTTTCCCCATAGAGATCGTAAACATCGGCAGCAGTAATTTTGACCGAGACTATTGAACCAAGAGAAGCTGAGCCGCGAACATAGACTAATCCATCTACCTCGGGAGCAAATCTTGCCGAGCGACCGACTAGCTGTCCTGTCTCTGGATGCTCTTGCTCAATCAAGACATTCACTTGCTTACCTACACAAGAACGGTTTTTGCTAGCAGCAATCGGTTGCTGTACCTGCATCAAAATGTCTCGGCGATTACTGGCGACTTCTGGCTCAACTTGATTGTTCATACTGGCAGCAGGTGTTTCCTCTTCAGGAGAGAAAGTAAATACACCTACATGATCAAACTGATGTCGTTTCACAAAATCTACTAGATGTTGAAAATGAGCCTCTGTTTCGCCAGGAAACCCCACGATAAAAGTGGTGCGTAATACTGCCTCAGGTAATTCCTGTTTAATTCGCTCAATAATGGCATCGTTGACCATTCCTTGCCAAGGACGATTCATTGCCCGCAAAATCTCTGGATGAGAATGTTGTAAGGGTAAATCGAGATATGGCAGAACATTAGGCGTATTTTTAATGGCAGCAAGTACTTCGGGGGTGAGTCCCGTGGGATAAGCGTAGTGAATCCTAATCCAGGGAACATCAACTTTGCCCAATTCGATTAACAGCTTTGCCAGCATGGGTTTTCCATAGAGGTCTACGCCATAGTTGGTAGTGATCTGAGAAATCAAAATTATTTCTTGTACTCCTTGAGATGCCAAAGATTTTGCTTCAGCGACAATAGATTCAATTGAGCGCGATCGCTGATTACCTCTCAGGTGAGGAATGATGCAAAAGGCACAGCGATAATCGCAACCTTCGGCTACCCTCAAATAAGCTACGCCTTCGGTAGTAGTGCGATAGCGGGGAACTGTCTCGTCGGCAATAAACACAGGCTCGGGAGTTATTTCGGCAACCCTCTCGCCTGTTTCGGTACGCTCGATAACGTCTACTATCTTATGATAGTCGCCACTGCCTACAACCGCCACTGCTTCGGGCAACTCTGCTAACAGCTCACCTTGAAAATGCTGCGCCATACAGCCAGTGATGACAATCTTTTTATCAGCTTCGGCTAATTCGACTAAAGTACGAACTGATTCTTCCCTGGCAGCTTGAATAAAGCTACAGGTATTAACAATTACATAATCAGCTAATTCTTCATTGGAGTCTATTTGATAACCTGCTTGAGCTAGTAAGCCCAGCATATGCTCTGAATCAATACGGTTTTTTTCACATCCTAGGTGGGATATGGCTATGGTTGGCTTGTTTGCCATTCTTTATCCTAAATTTTGAAGACCAATACTAAAATGATCTGTATTTGTATCATGTCAAAAGTCGTTTTTTCCCTTTTGAGAAAAGACTGCCGTGACCGTTAGTCAGACTTAATATCTTGCTGGGAGCGTTAATCTTATGGTCTGGAACTATAAAAAATAGATAACGTTTAATTAGACCAACTGTTGAATTATGCCTCCTAGTTTCGCGGCGGAGCAGGAGCTAACCAGACAGTTAATATTCCGCAAAACTATTTCTTGTTCAAGACACCGCTGCTGACGGGTTTTGAATTAAGGTTGGACATATCTGCTGAGATACGTAAATAACCTTTTCGTTAAAATATATTAACAGATAAACTCGTCACTGGGAAGATAAAAAACCGAAAATTAAGGAAGGAAACCTTAAAAAAGGTTTGAGATTCGACTTGAGCGCAGTATGTACAGTGTTCGGCTTTGTCTGAGATAATAATAACTTTTGAAGAGGAGAAAATAACAGGCGTGATGGAATTAAAGTGGAACTAAAACATATTTTTCAAGCAAATAAGCCAGTGATCGGGGTAGTTCATTTATCTCCTCTGCCCACCTCCCCTCGTTGGCAAGGGAAGCTGAAAGAGGTGATTGCCAGAGCAGAGCAAGAAGCTACGGCTTTAGCAGCAGGAGGCGTAAATGGTATTATTATTGAGAACTTTTTTGATGCTCCTTTTACTAAGGATTGCGTCGATCCTGCTGTTGTCAGTGCCATGACTTTGATTGTTGAGCGTCTTAAAGGAATGGTGATGTTGCCGATTGGGATCAACGTCTTGCGTAATGATGCCAAAAGTGCGATGGCGATCGCTACCTGTACGGAAGTTCAGTTTATTCGGGTTAATGTTTTGACTGGCGTTATGGCAACGGATCAGGGGCTAATCGAGGGCAAAGCATATGAACTGTTAAGATACCGCCGAGAATTAGGCTCAGAAGTAGCTATTCTAGCTGACGTATTAGTCAAACACGCTCGCCCTTTGGGGACACCAAACTTGACCACCGCAGTCAAGGACACCATTGAAAGAGGTTTGGCAGACGGAGTAATTTTATCGGGATGGGCGACAGGTAGTCCGCCAACGCAAGAAGACTTGGAATTGGCATCCGCCGCCGCAGGAGATACCCCTGTATTTATCGGCAGTGGTGCTAGCTGGGAAAATATACCTCAGTTAATGCCAGCAGCCGATGGTGTAATCGTTTCTAGCTCGCTCAAGCGTCATGGCAAAATAACTGAAACTATCGATCCGATTCGGGTGTCTCAATTTGTCGAAGCAGCGAAATCGACTCCCATAGTCATGAACCAAGAAAAGTCCGATGCTTCTTTGAAGCAATATAAGTAGTTGATTTTTTGATTAAGGCTAATTTTAAACTCAAGCTATAATTTTGACAATAAGTAAAGTTATTAGCTCTTTGCCTGTTAACGGAAATTAGCTATTAGTTGTTAGCTATCAAATAAAATATTTATTTATGCGTCGTCGTCGTTCTCTACCCTGGATATATCGTTGGTCAAGACCGATAATTGGTGCGATCGCCATTGCAGGAGCAATTCTGACTGCCTATTTGACCATTACTAAACTGACTGGAGGAGGTCCAGCTTGTTCGGCTAATGCTGCCGCTGGTGCTGGCTGTGGTGGCGTGTTAGACAGTGCCTATGCCACTGTCTTTGGTTTACCGTTGAGCTTATTTGGCTGTTTAGCATACATTAGCATGGCGGCTTTTGCTCTCGTGCCTCTAGCAATTAATCAAGATCGTCAGAAAAATTTTAAAAGGCAGTTAGAAAACTTAACCTGGTGGTTGTTGCTAGCAGGAAGCATTGCCATGACCGTATTTAGTGGCTATTTAATGTATATTCTAGCCACGGAACTTCAAACAGTATGCCTATATTGTATTGGCTCAGCTTTGTTTTCTCTTAGTCTGCTAGTTTTGACCATTATTGGCAGAGACTGGGAAGATTTGGGACAAATCCTGTTTACAGGAGTTATTGTCAGTTTACTAACCATAGTAGTGACTTTAGGCATTTACTCAGGAGTTAATTCTTCGATTGCCACAGCAAATGGTGCAGCAGAAGTAGTAGATGCTGATGGATTTATTACTGTTGCTGAACCTGTCGGACAGCCTACCCCGCCACAAGGTTGGGAAATAACGACAGTGTCTGGAGAAGCAGAAGTTGCTTTGGCTCAACATCTAACTGCCATTGGAGCGAAAAACTATGGTGCTTTTTGGTGTCCCCATTGTTACGAACAAAAACAGCTATTTGGTCAAGAAGCTTTTGCTGAGATCGAATACATAGAGTGCGATCCTCAAGGCAAAAACCCTCAACGAGAAACTTGTATAGCAGCGGGAATTCAATCTTTTCCTACCTGGGAAATTGACGGTCAGTTCTATCCTGGAACTAAAACCCCAGCCGAGTTGGCGCAATTATCTAACTTTCAAGGCAACCAAGATTTTAAATATAAGCTGTAGCCTGTCAGTTGGGTTTCATAAATTGGCTTTTTCGGTTACATCAAGCTGATAAAATCGAGCTTCGATGTAATTCTCATTGAGACTAGAAATAGTTTTTTTATGGGGTAAGGAGTGAAAAGCGATCGCATGAATAAAATGTTGGTGGGGCAAATTAGCTCAATTATTTTATTGCTTTTAGGCGTAAATCCTGCCCAAGCTCTACCTTTAAAAAGCCAGTCTGCACCAGAAAAACGAACTAGATTTACGTTTACTCCTTTGTCAGAACAGTTGTTATTTTCCCAGCCGACAGCGAAACAGTTGGGTAACGGCGAGGTTGTGATCAACCTTAATACTCGTACCTTCTTTTTTCCAGATTTAGTTGAAAGTGGAGTTGATAACGATGATAGCGCCGTTAACTTCAATACTGGTTTTAGCTGGGGTATTAGTAAGGATTTACAGCTAACGCTCCAGTTTCAGCACGTAGACAGCAGCTCTCCCGTCAAACAAGGAGAATTTACCTCAGAGCGTACCGAGGATAACGAAGCTGCAATTGAGTTTAAAGGACGCATCTGGAATAATCAGCCTGAAACTATAGCTTTGAGCGGTGTGATAGCTGCCTCATGGGGAACACGAGGTTTTTGGTTTTCTAGCAGCGGTGAAGTTACTGAAATCAATAATCGAGATATTTTTGCCGCCCTGGCTTTTCCTGTCACCGCTGACGTTGGCGATCGCTGGCAATTTAATTTATCTCCGACAGTGGCATTTTTCAAAGATGAGAGTGCCGTTTTTTTTCATCGCCTTCCTGATGATGAGGATAGTTCTTTTGGTACGGTTTTGGGTATAGGAGGAGCAGTTTCTTATCAGGTAAGCTCTCGATTATTAATTTTTAGTGATGTATTTTTGCCTCTGACGGGGAACAACAGTATCAATCGAGATTCAGGTAAACCTGATCAAGCGATCGCTTACAATGCAGGACTAAGATATTTAACTAATCCCCGTCTGGCACTGGATCTATATGCCACTAATACTTTTGCTAGTTTTGCGCCTCTTTCCTTGACTGCCGATCGCGATTTTATGGGCTTGGGGGCAAATTTAGTGTTTATGCCCGATGTAGTACCAGCAAATCGTCAATATAGCGATCGCTTTGAAACAACTCAAACCGATAGGGAATTGATAACTAAAGATGGTTTAGCTTTTTTTGATGGCGGAACTTTACCTAGTGGTCAGTTAGCAGTTCAATTACAGGCTGGTAGCCAAGGCGTGTTAACGGCAATCCGCTATGGTTTACTGAAAGATTTGGAAGCAGGCATATTTCTAGATTATGTTGCGGGAGAAGTAGACGAATCGGAACAGGGAATTAGCGGCAAGGTACGGTTTTTAAATCAGCAGGAAAATGCTCCTGTTACTCTTAGTGCTTTAGCTAGTGCCAGTTTGACCAATGAACCCTTTGTTAATTTTTTTGAAAATGATGCTACTGCTTTTGAACGTCGCAATCTAGATAAAACTGTTCCTATTTTTACGCCAGGGGGAGACGACGCACTTAGAGGTAAACGGTTAATCTTGACTTTTGCTTTGCCGATTCATTACGAAATTGATCAAAATGCTGCGGTTTGGTTTACGCCTATACTAGGCTATGTGCAACGGCTAGGAACAGAAATTGGTGGTTTTAATTTGGGTGGTGAGATCGCGATTAATCAAGAATTTAGCTTTATAGGAGAAGTTGGCGCAAATTTTTTTGGGGAAGGAAACAGCTTAATTGATGGGCAATTAGCAAATAAAATTCCCTGGACAATAGGAGTTCGTTGGCTACCTGGGTTTTTGTTAGATAAACAAGCGGCAATTGACAATAGCAACCCTTATATAGAACTGTATTTAACTAACCGTATTGGCTCTTCTACCTGGCATCAACTGAGAGTTAGGGAAAATAACGATCTTGGTGTTGGTGTTGGTTTATTTGTACCTTTTTTCTGAATCAACTATACGCTCATGCAAGTTAGATTATTTAAACCCGAAGATAGCGAACAAATTGCCCAATTATTTCACGATACAGTTAGAAAAATCAATATTCAGCACTACTCTCCAGAGCAAATTCAAGCTTGGGCGACTGACGATATTTATTTGAGAGACTGGTTAGAAGTATGTTCTCATCGGTTTACCTATGTGGCGCAAAAAGATGACAAAATCGTTGGCTTCGGAGAATTAGAAGCAGATGGTCACATTGATTGTTTTTATACCCATTATCAGCATCAAGGCGAGGGAGTTGGCAGCCGAATATATCAGGCGATAGAAATTAAAGCTAGAGAATTAGATTTAGCTTGCTTATTTACTGAGGTAAGTATTACCGCTAAACCATTTTTTATTAGTCGAGGATTTAGCGTTATTAAACAACAACAGGTATGGTGTCGAGGACAAACTTTTATCAATTATTTAATGGAAAAATTATTAGCTAAAACTATTGAGCAGCATTAATATCAGCTGTTTTTTTCAAAACTAATATTTCAGTTTTGAGGTGATCAATTTTATTAATAATTTCGCGCTTTTGCCGATCATCTTTGACGTGAACTAAAACACTAGACCAGGCTCTAACTTGCGCTTCTTTAAGTTCGACATTGCTGGTAGACTTTAAAGCTGATTCTAAGTCTTTAATCGTTAAACCATCCTGGCGATCGCTTTTGGTCAATGCTGCCCATTGTGCTGCTATTTTATAAGAGTTTACGGCAGCTTCTTGATCACCCATAAATAATAATTCATCTAATCCTTTGGAAGTCCAAAGATATGCGGCTGCTTCTGATTTAGGATCGACAAAATCTAAAATCTGTTCCATTAAGGCGATTGTTTTTTCAGGATTACCAGCATACATAGAATTAGCAATCGACAACCTTAAATGAGCCTGAGTGAAACGAGGATCGACTTCGGTTATGGTTTCAAAATAATTAGGAACTAACTTATAGCCAATTGTTTCTCTAGCATTCTCATCACCAAAATACTGAACAAAGTTTAAATATGACCAATTAGCTTTCATATTACTAAAGCCAAGATTGGGCGATCGCCTTTGCCAATCTATCAATCTGGACTGCTTTTTTTCCTGAGCTAGATAGTCAGCACTGCTAAGTTTTTGGGCTGACTTTTGATACTCATTACTTTGTAAAACTACTATTCCTACTAAACAGATGAATGGAGAAAGTGCAGCTAATAATTTAGTAAATTTCTCCGACTGTATCAAGGACATGTTAATTCGATAAAAAGATTAATATTCAGTATTTTCTCTTAAGAGAATACACTTATATTATCATCGTCTTGCTCACCAGCAATTTACATTTGCTTTGTATATTCAATTTCCCTGCAAGAGAAATAATCGCAATATAGCTTGGTTTATCTATATTCGATTACGTATATAAGCGAATATTAATAAAATTCAGTTCATTAAAACTTTATACGGGAGCATCCCGCTTTTGCAGTAAGTAAAAATGCTTAGAGTAGAATAAGATCAAGAAAAAACTCTCCTAAACAAAGCATGACACCAGAAGAGCAATCAACGATTGACCAAAAGTT
>JBHJNW010000003.1:0-22600 GCA_050330395.1 Pleurocapsa sp. | reverse complement strand
TAAGATATTGAGCTTTTGTCCTTCAAATCTTGACTCTTCCTTGCATAATTCGGGGTAGAAACTCCTAAGCGCGATTGTTTGAGTTGATGAAATTTGAGAGGATAGTAGTGACCCAGCTTCAGGACGGTTTTCATTAACCAAGGACTAGACGGTCTACTACTTTCTTTAAACTATCAGGATTTAAGATCCTAATTTCAAGATACAAGGATTAGCTTCGCGTCAAGTCAGAAGAGTTATAGCTACTTTAAGGAAAGAGTACTTTATCAATCGGATTTAGTATAAATACGATAAATTAAACAAATGACCAAATGACTAGGATCAAAAGTTGAGCCAAGCAATTAGTAAAATTGCGAGGAAAATATCGTATTGCAAATCAAAATGTTCATCTGGCGATGGCAACACATTTTTCAGAATGTAGTTGAACGTCTTTTAAAAAACATCTTTCAAATTCTTGAACTGCCAACAGTTTCCAACATCTTCGTGATCGCAATTCCTATTGCTACGGAAAACGTCGCCAAAATTTGCTTTGAGCCAGAAGATTGTGGATTTATGCCTCATAATTTTAAGCAAGTATTTGACCTGTCTAAAGAGCATTTCGATAACGATCCTGAACAATTCTTTTTTATGGGTAGCCCCCATTTAAATCAAGCTCATAAAGACTCTCTCTACCCTAAAGCCTTACGCAAAGCGGTTCAGTCTATTCTTAACCAGCACGATCTCGAACCAAGACAAGTCTCCTTTTGCAGTTTTCCCGTACAAAAAAACGAACACTGGGTAATGACAGTAGTTCAATTTAATCAGCAATACTTCGATAGTCAATATCGATTGACCAAAGAAATGCACGAAATACATTCGATGCGTAAGTATAGAATCGATCGCTGTTTTCTCGAAGCCGTAATTTATCAAATATTAGAAGAAAGCGAACTAGAACTGCAAAGACCATCAGCGGGAAATACTTCTTCTATAGCTAATCCTGAGAGGGTTATTGAAGATGCTGCATCCAGTTTCCTCAAGTCAATTGAAGTTCACGTCAATCAATGGAATAAGGTTGATTTGCTCTCTTTTGCTAATGCGATCGCAGCAGAACGTTATGAGGGTAATATCAGTAAAGGTAGATTGATTATCTGTCAAAATAATCATCCCGATATTTCAGCCAAAGTTAAGCTTAAAGTTCCCATCGAGATTTATAACTACCGAGGTATCCGTAAATTGCTGGAAGTTTCTAGTACTCAAATGGCTTTGCTATGCGATGGGGAAAGCGTTTGGGGCTTCGGAGTTCCTTTAGATACCTATCAACCCAGCTTAGAAAATTTGTTTGAAATTAGATTTGTCGAACATCATACCTGGGAATTAGTTCATGCTGAAAATATTATGCTTCGGGTTAAATATAGACAGCCGAGATTACCTAGACCACGATTTGATCGAGAAGTGTTTCACGAACAATTAGCTCAACTTTTTCAAGTTAACCGAACTACAGCCAATATCTTAGTTGAAGCGGTTGAGGCAGCAGTGGAGCAACGCCACGGTACAATGCTGATGATTACTACTGAGGCAAAACAAGAGACGGCACGATTAGCTGCTCAAAGTACTCCAATTGAGCCAGTTATGGTTTCGAGAAAGATTATCTCTCATATATCCAACGTGGATGGGGCAATTTTAATTTCCCCTGATGGAATTATACATTCATTTGGGGTCATACTTGATGGTCAAGCTTCTAAAAATGGTAATTCTGCTAGGGGAGCAAGATATAACTCGGCTATTCGTTATGTTGATGGAGAAAAAAGCCGTAACATTGACTGCTTGGCTCTAATTGTCTCTGAAGATGGCTATGTGGATATTTACCCTTCTATAAAAGATCAAAGTCCTCTTATTTATGGATTGAACAGCTATTGATTTGTCTAAATAATAAATAATAGACCAATGTGCATAAATATACTTTTTCAAACTTCAAACTTCAAACTTCAAACTTCAAACTTCAAACTTCAAACTTCAAACTTCAAACTTCAAACTTCAAACTTCATACCCAACCAAGATTTGTGATCCATGCACATTGGTCTAATAAGTTCTACTCAACTGAAGTTAGCTGTAATGCTTACAATATAATTAGCTAAGTTTATTAAACTAAGTTATGAAACAAATTAATATTCACGAAGCCAAAACTAACTTATCTAAGATATTGGAAAGAGTTGAATCGGGAGAGCAAATTATCATTGCCAACCGAGGAGTACCTAAAGCCATACTTAGCAAATATATTCCTGAAGATAATTCAGTTCAAGATAGTCCTTGGGGTAGATATGCAGGACAAATTAAAATTAGCGATGATTTTAATGATGAAGATCCTGAAATCAATAGCTTATTTGGTCTTTAGTTAATGAGATATTGGTTAGATACCTGCGCTTGGATTTTTATCCTCAGTGGTAACGACAGACTGACGGAAAATCAAAAAAAGGCAATATTTGACTCTGACAATACTATTTATCTATCAGTTATTTCGGTATGGGAAATAACGATTAAGGTGTCGAAAGGAAAGCTAAAATTACCCAAACCATTAGATAATTTAGTTTTTGAATCTTGTATCAAAGATGGTTATAAAATTCTCGATCTAAATATTTTTAATGTTTTAAATGCGAGAAATCTACCTGAACATCATCAAGATCCTTTTGATCGAATGATAATTTCTCAAGCAATAGATAATGATTTGATTATTATCACTACAGATTTGATATTTTCACAATATGATGTCAAGCTGATTTGATGATCACAACGAAAGTAAAAACTGCTGGTTCGGCATGATAGATGTTTCAATTCAATAGTTTTATCGGAGAAATATCTGCTTTAAGTGCTGCGTTGCTTTGGGCGATTTCTTCCGTTGTTTATAGTCGCCTGGGCTTAAAGATTCCCCCACTACAGCTTAATCTTTACAAAGGCATAGTTGCGATTGCTTTAATTATTATCACCTTATTGATCCAGGGTGCAGCCTTGACCAATCTCTCCATTTCCACCATCGTTCTACTATCCCTCAGCGGTATGATTGGTATCGGTTTAGGAGATACGGCATACTTTGCCGCCTTGAATAGTCTGGGTGCTAGACGCACTCTGTTGTTAGAAACTTCCTCTCCACCGATAGGTGCATTACTGGCATTAATTTTTATTGGCGAACAATTAACTTACAGTACTTGGTGTGGTATCTTATTAACTATCGTGGGGATAGCATGGGTAATTAGTGAAAGAAATCCTGTAGCTAACCTCAGAGTTTCGCGTCAAGGTATTGTTTGGGCAATTTTAGCAGCGATCGCGCAAGCTATAGGCGCAGTTATTTCGCGTTATGCCTTAATCCAGTCGGATATAAGCCCCCTAGAAAGCAGTCTGATTCGTTTAGTCGGCGGTACTGTAATTGTCCTCGGCTTGTTGTTCTTACCTATTGCTAAACAGTCGGAAATTAGCTGGAAATTATCTGGGCGTAGTTTGATGGTAATTGCGATCGCAGCTATGGCAAGTACCTATTTGGGCATTTGGCTACAGCAAATATCGCTTAAATTTGCCCCGACAGGAATTGCCCAAACCTTTTTAGCTACCAGCCCTTTATTTATTTTGCCCATTGTGGCATTGCAGGGAGAAAAGATTAGTTGGCGGGCAATATTAGGTGTAGTGATTTCTTTAGGCGGAATTGCTGTCATGTTTATTCGTTAAAGCTAAAAAATGAACTTTGACAATTACGTTATGGTTAAAGGAATCTAGAACATTTTTAAATAACTTAATGGATAGCAAAGAATTAGCGCAGTATATTGAGGCTACAGGCGGGATATCTAAACCCTGGTTGCTGGTGCAGTTGAGGCTAAGTAAGCTACAAGAACGTAAACATTTAATGCCTCCCCAAGAATACATGAGTGAACTAGCAGATATTCAAGCAGATTTGCTAAAATTGGGAGAATGGTGGAAAGGCATAGAAACTGAGGTTTTCGGTGGTTAATTAATCGCTACAAAATATCTGTCTGGCATGGAAGATTTTTTACAACAGGGTATTGCCCTAGCTAAAAGAGGTGACTACGAAACGGCAATTAATTTATATAATCAAGCGATCGCTTGTAACATCAAATCTGCTGAAGCCTACTATCGTCGCGGTTTAGCCTACTATGATTCAGGAAAAATAGAACAGGCGATCGCTGATTATAATCAGAGTCTCAATCTTAATGACCGACAGGTGAATGTCTATCTCAGTCGGGCAATGGCTTTCTTATCCGTAGATAATATTCAAAGCAGTATTATCGATCTACAAATTATTTTTAGCCTCGATCCTGATTGTGATCGTGCTTATAAACTGCGGACTAACATTTGCCTGAGACTCAAAGAATACGATCAGGCGATCGCTTATCTCAAGCAAGCAGGAAAAATCTATTTAGAACGCCAAGATAAAGAAAGCTGTCGCTTCTGCATTGCTCGTATTCGCCAAATTGAACAACAAAAAATATTAGCACAGGGCGGGATGACCAATCAGGTTTTTCTCCAACAAATTCAGCAAAAGCTAAGTCAAGGGAATTTAGGGGAAGCATATAGAGACTGTAACTGGCTGTTGCAGCTTGATCCTTATGATGCCCAAGCTTATCAGTGTCGGAGTAAGATCAGTGTAGAATTAGGCGAATATGAGCGGGCGCAACAAGATTTACGCCAGGCGGCAAAATGTTTCCGCACTCAAGGAAATATTGCCGAATCAGAAAAATTAGAACGACGCTGCTTAGAATTACAGCTAGAAAAAGTTTATCAGCATACTCCCTCCCAACAACAAACGCCTCGCTTAGTTCGCACTAGTCATCCTCAAAACGCAGTTCAAAATAGACTTTATGTTTTGGTAGGCAATTGGCACATTGCCCAAAGCCTGGTTGAAAGATTAATGCAGCGTCACCCAGATCGACCTGAAATTTGGTATTGGTCAAAAGCTATTGCGGATATTGAACGCGATCGCCTCTAAACCAGTAATCAGTCCTAAAGGATAAGCTTCGCAAATAATTAGTAATCAAAAGAGGTAGGGTAATCCGCATGGTTACAGGTGAGGTATCCTAGAACATTTTGTCGGGCGCGATCGGACAATATTGATATCAAAAGAAGTTCATGACTGATATTGCAATTATAAATATGGCTGTACTTGAAAAAGGCAACATTACGATCCATACCGAGAATATTTTCCCTATTATCAAGAAGTCTCTCTATACAGATCACGAAATCTTCTTGCGGGAATTGATCTCTAACTCAGTAGATGCGATCTCAAAACTAAAAATGGCATCTCTGGCAGGAGAAATGTCGGGAGAAATTGACGAACCAGAAGTCAAAATTACGGTTGATAAAACCAAAAAAACTATTTCCGTCTCCGATAACGGAATTGGCATGACTGCCGATGAAGTCAAAAAATACATTAATCAAGTCGCTTTTTCTAGTGCGGAAGATTTCATCAAAAAATACGAGAAAGATTCTAACGATCTGATCGGTCATTTTGGTTTAGGTTTCTATTCCGCTTTTATGGTGGCTGCCAAAGTAGAGATCGATACTCTTTCTTATCAAGAAGGTTCAACTGCGGTACATTGGTCTTGTGATGGTTCTCCAGAATTTGAATTGACCGAAAGCGATCGCACTACCGTTGGTACAACTATTACCCTTACTCTCCAAGACGACGAACTAGAATACGCCGAACCCCAAAGAGTCCGACAGTTAGTTAAAACCTACTGCGATTTTATCCCTGTCAAGATTGTTCTGGATAACGAACAGATCAACAAGCAAGATGCACTGTGGAAAAAGTCCCCACGCGATTTAACTGACGAAGATTATTTAGAATTTTATCGTTATCTATATCCTTTTCAGGAAGATCCTCTGTTGTGGGTGCATCTTGATACTGATTATCCCTTCTTGCTCAACGGTATCCTTTATTTCCCAAAACTTAAGCCTGACGTTGATTTTTCCAAAGGACAAATCCAGCTTTACTGCAACCAGGTATTTGTCAGCAAACATTGTGAGGCAATCATTCCTGAATTCTTAATGCCGTTGCAGGGTGTGATTGATAGCCCTGATATTCCTCTCAACGTATCTCGTAGTGCCTTAACCAACGATCGCACTGTACGCCGAATTGCTGACTTTATCACTAAGAAAATCGGTAATCGTCTTAAGTCACTATACAATGAAGACCGCAGTAAATACATTAGTTCCTGGTCTGATGTCGGCACGTTTGTTAAATACGGTGCAATTAGAGACGAGAAGTTTAAGAAGCAGGTAGAAGATCTAATTATTTACCGCACTACCTATCAGGCGGACACAGCTAAAGCCGAAGCTGAACCAAAGGTAGAAGTTCAGTCTGCGAGTGATGACGCTTGGTCTAATGTCAATGAAGACAAAAATAATGCAGTTACCGAACCCTATACCACCCTGCAAGAATATTTAGAACGGAACAAGGACAAACGAGAAAACCAAGTTTACTACTGTAGCGATCCTAGTACTCAAAACACGTTTGTTGAACTTTATAAAAATCAAGGATTGGAAGTTCTCTTTCTTGACTCCTTTATTGACGCGAATTACTTCATTCCTTTCCTGGAGAGAGAATATTCTGAAGTTAAGTTTGCCCGTGTTGATTCTGAGTTAGACGACACGCTAGTCGAAGACGACAAAGCACAGGAAATTGTCGATCCTACCACCAACAAAACTCGCAGCGAACTAATCAAAGAGTTGTTTGAAAAGGCACTCAACAAACCCAGAGTTAATATTAAAACTCAGGCAATCAAATCAGACGATCCTCAAGGTACTCCTCCTGCAATGGTGTTACTACCAGAAGCAATGCGTCGGATGCAGGAAATGGCAGCCTTGATGCAGGAAAAAGCGATGGCATTCCCTGAAGATCATGTCTTGATGATTAACACAGCACATCCTTTGATCCAAAATTTATTAGATTTGAACAAAACCACTATTATTCAAAGCGGTGACAATTCTAATTCGATGGTTAACTTAATGTGCAACCACATTTACGATCTGGCATTAATGTCACAAAAAGCCTTTGATGCCGATGGTATGAAAGCTTTTGTCGAACGTTCTAATCAGGTATTGACTAACTTAACTAAGAAGTAAATCTTCATATGTAAGATAAGCTAAACAACAAATAATACTTACAGAACGGGTAGATTAATTCTCGTTCTTTTTTTTATTTATTAAATTTAATAACATAATATATAAATGTTGGCGACACATAAAAATAATCTGAGAGTAGTAGGGTGGGCATTGCCCACCCTACTGGTAATCTGTAGCATTCTTTTTTGTATTTTATCTAAATTAGGCGATCGCATCTGGATAGTAAAAATGTATTTCTAATGGTAGATAAAGTATTCAGGACTTTTTTTTACGATTAGGAAGTCATTACTAACTAATTATCGAAAAACGCTTCCTATGCAAACATACGATGCTATTATCATAGGTGCAGGTCATAATGGCTTGGTCTGTGCAGCTTATTTATTAAAGGCAGGATACAGCGTTCTTTTACTGGAGAAGCGTTCTGTCCCTGGTGGTGGAGCAACCACCGAAGAAGCTTTGCCCGAAGAAGCACCAGGATTTCAGTTTAATCTTTGTGCGATCGATCATGAATTTATCCATTTAGGCCCAGTAGTTGAAGAACTAGAATTAACTAAATATGGTCTAGAATATCTTTATTGTGACCCCGTAACCTTTTGTCCCCATCCTGACGGTAAATATTTTCTGGCACATAGTTCGATAGATAAAACCTGTGCTGAAATTGCTCGCTACAGCGAACGGGATGCGGTCAAATACCGCGAATTTATTGATTTTTGGCAGCGTTTAACTCAAGGGATTACGCCTATTTTTAATGCGCCTCCCAAATCGATTGTTGATATGATCGGTAACTATGGCTGGAGTAACGTCAAAAATCTTTTTTCTACTTTAGGTGGCGTTGACAAGACCTTAGATTTGGTTCGGACTATGCTTACTAGTCCCGAAGATAGCTTAGAGTATTGGTTTGACTCAGAATTTCTCAAAGCACCTTTAGCTAGGCTAGCGTCGGAATTTGGCGCGCCTCCTTCGCAAAAGACCATTGGTATCGGCTCGATGATGATGTCGATGCGTCATCATCCTGGAATGGCAAGACCCCGTGGCGGTACGGGAGCATTGACTCAAGCTTTATTAAACTTGGTTAAGGATAAAGGAGGGGAAGTATTATGCGATCGCGATGTATCAGAAGTCTTGGTCAGTAATGACGGTAGTGCCGAAGGCGTTAGAGTCGCCGACGGTACGGAATATCGGGCTAAAATTGGCGTAATTTCTAATATTGATGCGCGACGCTTGTTTTTACAGTTAATTCCTGAAGCTACTACCGCTAAAGCAGATCCAAACTTGCGAGAAAGACTAGAAAGACGCATTGTCAATAACAATGAAACTATTCTTAAAATAGACTGCGCCCTTTCCGAAGCACCACGCTTTGAAAGGTACGATCACAAAGATGAATTTTTGGTCGGTTCAATTTTGATCGCGGACTCAGTTAACCATGTTGAAGAGGCCCACGCCCTTCCATCGATGGGTAAAATACCCGATGCCAATCCTTCAATGTATCTTGATATTCCCACTGTTTTAGATCCTTCGATGGCTCCTGATGGCAAACATACGATGTGGATTGAATTTTTTGCCCCTTATCAGATTGCGGGTAAAGAAGGGACTGGTCTTAAGGGTACGGGATGGACAGATGAACTCAAAAATCAGGTAGCAGACCGCGTGATTGATAAGTTAGCCGATTATGCGCCCAATGTTAAGGATGCAATTATTGCTCGTCGTGTCGAGAGTCCCGCAGAATTAGGCGAAAGATTAGGGGCGTATAAAGGCAATTACTATCACGTCGATATGACTCTAGATCAGATGATCTTTTTGCGTCCTCTGCCAGAGATAGCCAACTATACTACCCCCATCGACAAGCTTTATCTGACTGGTGCTGGCACTCATCCAGGAGGCTCTATTTCTGGTATGCCTGGTCGCAACTGCGCCCACATCTTTTTACAAAAGCAAAAGCCGTTAAATCAGATAATAGAAAATGCGACTCAGATTTTTAAGTAGTGGAGAACGGCTGTTGGCCACTACTAGATTTTTAACGAAGGATGAAGAACACGAATTTACCAGCAAGCCTAGAAAAAACTTTGGCAATAGAAGATCTCGATGCCAAACTATCAGGTTTAATGAAGGAGATAGTCAAGCTGCTCAATTGCGATCGCTGTTTTCTTTACGTGCGTGAGCCTAATCTGCGGATGGGCAAGGCTGCTTTTTGTTACTGTCGCAGCCATGTTCCTAATGTGGCGGGGGATAGGTGGGAAGAGGAGTCTAGCGAACTGGCACAGCAAGATCCGATGTTTGCCGCAGCCTTGAACTGTCAGCCCAGTATTTTTGTTGAAGACGTGGAGACTGCCGACGCACAAGTAGTTGATCGCGAATTTGAACAAGAACATTTTGGGCATCGTGCCTTGATTCATGCTCATCTTTGTCGCGATCGCCAGCTTTGGGGAGTTTTGCAACCATCTGTGTTTGGCGCACCCCGCATTTGGACAACATCTGATCGGGAGTTAATCACTGCTTTAAGCACTCAAACTACGCCTTTAGTTATTGATTACGTTCAACAAAATTTTAGTTAAATCGATACACCATAAGGAGATTGGTAATTTAGTATATGATTGTCAACTTACAGTCCGATGGTTGGGAAATTATTTATCATCGCGCTCATGCTTTATTAGCTGGGCAGATTGCTAATGCCACTCGGGACGATTCATATCGCATCTTTGATACGATCGCGGCGATTTCTCACCATGATGATCTCGAACGAGAATGGTCAGAAGATATGCTTACCCCTGCGGGTGCGCCAATGGATTTTACCCTAGAGAAACAAACCCCCGTCAAAAAACTCCGTCAGCATATTGAAGACTCTCTTTATCGCGGACGTTGGGTGGCATTATTAACTTCAATGCATCTATGTTTTTTAAATCAATCAGGTGGAAATAAATCTAAGGAAATTAAGGAATTTCTCACCGAACAAAAGGATTTACAGCAAAAATGGTGTAAAGATTTGGAAATTAATCAAAAACAAGCAGAATCTGCTTATCAGTTTATGAAGTGGTGCGATCGCCTGTCCTTAATTCTCTGTCAGCATCAGCTACCCTCAAACCAAAGAACTTTAGAAATTAATCAGGGTGCAGACGGCAAGACTTACTATGTAGCGGAATCTCAAGAAGGATGGTTAACTGTTTCTCCTTGGTGTTTTGCTCAGGATAAGTTTACGGTGGAAGTTGAGGCTTCTTATTTAAGCCAAATTGAATTTGCTGATCATAAAAGTTTAATCGAAGCTTTAAAAGTAGCACCCCGCAAGTACCTTAAATGGAATTTTGTTAAAGCGGAATTAGACGAATTACAGTAGTCATGCTTGCTCGACTACGCTGTTGATTAAATAGCTATTAGCTAATAGCTTTACTGGTTAAACCTTGACTTCGGTTGTTTGAGGTTTAACAAAGCCAAAATAACCAGCAATTATTGCCAACAAAGCATTAAACCAAACGTTGTTACCAAACAAAGGCATTATGCCAAACAAAGTATGACCAAAGGGAAATAAGCCCAAAACTGCTAACAAAATATAGCTTACGGCGAAAATACGATTAAAACCGCGGGCGGTGGCGCGATCGCCACTAGCAGCAATACCAAAAAGTCCTACCGACAAGTGAACTAAATTATGCATTAAATTGGTCGCAAACAAGCCTAATATGTATCCAAAGCCCTGGGCATAAGGATATATAGTGGGGTCTAAGGAAATATCTGAGCTAAAACCTACGGGGGGAAGCGAAACTACGCTAGGAGCAAATCCTAATACTCCCAGAGCTACAAATGTTGTGCCGATTATAAAAGACGTTTGACTTTGATTCATCTTATTTATTTGTATTAATTAGTACCATGTTGATAAAAAACCCTGCTAAAAAACAGGGTTATCAGCTAAACTTTTCAGCAGAAATTTAATTATTTATGCTATGCCCAACCAATGAAAAAAGCCTTGCCCAGTAGTCAATTCCACCACTAACGCACCTAAAAATCCGAGCATAGCTAACCGACCATTCCAGATTTCAGCACTAGGATTAGAGCCAAATTGAAACTTAGTGGCAAACTCACCATATTTGCGATCGGATTGAGCATCGTAATGTTGATTTGGTGTTTGATTTTCCATGTTAATTATTCCTTGGTTTACAATTTGTAACGAATTACTTTTAAGATAAATAAAATAAATTTAAATGTTCTCTGTCTTTAGTTATAAATGAAAATTAAATTATTGCAGACTGATGACTTATTGCTGCTTATAAATAAATAGCCTAGAGAAAGTCGAGAGAATTATTAAAACAGCCAATTATTTTGTAACTTAGACAACAAAATAATTTTAAGCAAGTATCCGAGCAATCAAAGCAATTAAATCTTCAAACAAAAAAGGTTTAGTTAAATAGCCGTCATATCCTGCCGAAATTAGTTGCTGGCGATCTTCTTCTTTGGCAGCAGCGGTTAGGGCGATCGCCCGTATGTAGCCAGGAGAATTTTGATTGATGATTTTTAATTGTTCAATCAGCCAGTATCCGTCTTCTTCTGGCATATAAATATCGGAAATAATTAATTCTGGTTGAAACTTTTCTAAAATGTTTAAGGCATCTTTAGCACAGCTAACCGATTGTACTTGAGCTTCTTCTTGCTCTAGAAACATTTCGACAATGTCTCTCGAATCTAAAACATCATCAACTACTATTACTTTCAATCCTTTAATCGCTCTTTGAGTCTGTTTGGGATTGATTTGCATATACTGCCGCCTCCTGACATAAGTCAAGCTATCTCTAGACTTAGTAATTATTGGACTGAAAGCTATAGAACTCTATACTTAATACTTAGGGCTAGATAAACTCCCTCTGGTTTTCTAGACTTGATTTTTTGTGAGTAACCAACAGTTTATTTTTGCTCAAAAAATAGCAACTATACATATACATATATATATTTGATTATTCTACATTAAAAATACTGACACTATATCATTTGGTAGAGATATACTGAGAAGATAATTTTATAGAATATGTAACATACATAACATACCGATCATAAATAACTTTAAGATAGCGTGGAGATGACCCTAGCCAAAAATAGTAAGCAAGAATGCATATTAATCGTCGATGATTCTACAGACAATCTGTATTTATTGCAGTTTATTTTAGAAACTCAAGGTTACAAAGTTGGCTTAGCAAATAGTGGTGAACAAGCTCTAGCTCAAGTAAAAAAACTACCTCCCGATTTGATTTTGCTGGATGTAATGATGCCGCAGATGAACGGATATGAAGTAGTAGATCGATTACGAAAAGATGCCAGCCTGTCGTCGATTCCAGTATTTCTGGTAACTGCTGATAAATATGTTAGCAACCATAAAGCGATCGCAGCAGGAGCAAACGGTTTAATTTATAAACCAATCGATATTGAGCAATTACTGTTGACGGTGGCTCAAACTTTAGCACCAAAAAACACAGAAAACAATTCTGAAGCTTAAATATCTCAAAAGCCAAGAGCTAACAGCTAAAAACCGATTGACCAATAGCGTAGTCTCTTAACTTATCACTAACGGTAATTTTCTTACTGTCATACCTGGATTCACTAACACCACAATTATCTATCGGTCATCAATCTCTCTGGAGAGGGAGGAGACTAGAGCAATCTCAGGCGATGATCAAAGACAAGCAATAGTTAAAGTTACTTGACGACAGCTACTCAACATTTTAATTTGGAGACAACAGCGATGACTGACATGACAAATCTAGCTACAAAGCTTGCCGATCTAAAGCTTGTGCAAAACGTTCTGATTGAAAGCGCTCAAAAATTAATGGCAGCTACAAATGACGATACAATTCGCGAACGGTTAGAAAAAATGATAACCAGCGATCGCGAAAATCTTAGCTCTATCGATGAAGCTATTGCTAAATCTGGTCAGATCGCTGAACCCCGCGATATCACTCAAAAACACGTTGAAAAGATCGGTCAAATGATGGATGGCTCGGAGCTAACTGTGTATGATAAGTTCTTTCAGTTTGAGTTACTCAAACACCAACAGACCATGGCTGGCTTAGTGATCCACAAAGTCGCACAAACTCTAGATGACGAGCTTCAAGATGCCATGGAATCTTTAAACAAAGTTAACTTTGAAAATCGCGCTCATCAAGAAGTTCTTAAGGGTGTGCTTTATTTTGTCGGAACGAGAGAAATAGCTGGTAAAGAACCTGACATGGGACTTTGGGCTAGCGTCGAACAAGGCATTGCTGCCCTTAAGGGTGCAGTCAGCAGCGCATCTAGTTGAGCAATTGTCTGTCAGGATTGCTATTAGCACAACCGAGCGATCGCCTGGGATATTCCAGGCGATCGCTTGTTAATTGAAGAATTCAGCAAAATCTGAATTTTTAGACAGATCAATCGCCATAAAATTAAGCGGAACAACTACAGTAAATCAAATCATGTGACTGGAAGCATAATGTTGCCACTAGCGGAGGCATAACTTTGCCACACAAAACTCCACAATGCTTATTTTTACGTTGGTCAATTTACCAAACTGTCTCTCAATTTAAATTGAGTAAAATACCCGTATTCATCGTTGTTGCTATCAATAACCTCTACCGAATCAGCTCTCCATCTTTTACCTATAGTTAGTCGCTACAATCATTTAGGAGAGTCAGGATTAGGCGATCGCTTATTGTTATCAACATAAGCAACTTAGGCTTCTTCTTGATTAGCTTTTACTTCAATCTGTTTAACCCTAACTCAGGTGTTAATATTTACAGAGCTAATTCATCCTGGACATAAATTTGCATGTCTAATCTAACTCCCGAACAACAAGCAGCAGCCTATGCACCCTGTAGTGTGGTAATTACGGCGGGGGCGGGTACAGGTAAGACACATATGTTAGCAGAGCGATATCTATATTATCTGCGGGAGAGAAATTTATCGCCGTTAGAGATAGTTGCGGTAACTTTTACCGAGAAGGCCGCTACCGAATTGCGATCGCGCATTAGAACTTTAGTCAGTCAAGAGTTACCCGAACGTTTGGATCTGATTGCTGAGTTGGAAGCTGCACAAATTAGTACGATTCATGCTCTTTCAGCGCGAGTGTGTCAAGAACACTTTCAAGTATTAAACATTCCTGCCGATTTTCAAGTATTGGATGATCTAGAGGGCCAAGTTTGGTTAGAAGATGGGCTAAGAGAAGCAATAGCTCAATTATCTCCAGAAGTTTTTAACGCCATCCCTTATTCTTTGCTGCGAGAAGTTTTAAAGAGATTGTTAGAAGATCCTTACACGGCTAACCAAGCCATAGGTCAAGGTATTCAAGACTGGAATAAGCTGATTGCCAAGGCTCGAACTTTAGCAGTGAAAACCATAGTCAACAATCCCATCTGGCACACTACTTGGGAACTATTAGAACAGCATCAGGGAAAAGCAGGGGATAAATTAGAAGCAATTCGTAATTCTGTATTAGAAGCGATGGAGGATTTAGAAGAAGCAGAAAATATCGACAGCGCGATCGCAACTATTGATCGAGTAAATCTGCGTGTCGGTAGTCCAAAGAATTGGCAAGATATCAAAACCGTTAAAGATGCGTTAAAAACTTTAAGAGAAAGTGTTAGAAGAGTTATTAGTCAAGGGCTACTAGACTTAGAATTATCTGATGCCGATGAACAGCTAAAATTAATGCTTCCTGCCTTAAGCGAAGCCTATCGGGAAGTTACGGATTATCTCAGCCGACTTAAGCTACAAAGAAAAGTGCTTACCTTTAGCGACTTAGAATTATATGCTCTACAGGCACTAACTAGTACTCAGGTACAAGACTATTATCATCAGCGATGGCAGGTATTTTTAATTGATGAATTTCAGGATACTAACCCAACTCAGGCAGAGTTACTGAACATCCTCACCGCTAAAGCTGAATTAACTATCGTAGGAGATATTAAGCAGTCGATCTATGGTTTTCGGCGGGCAGATATTCGGGTTTTCCAGCAATTTCGCGATCGCATTTTAAGTGACAACGGCAAAGAAGTTGTTCTCAGCACTAGCTTTCGCACTCATCAAACTTTAATTAATAGTTTTAATCAAATCTTTGCACCTCTACTGGCAAAAAATCATCAAGATTTAAACGCTGTTCGTAAATCGACTCCAGTTCAAAGTGAGGCAGGTGAGGAATTAAATTACTTACAAGTATTAGTTATTGGCAATCCTCTAAGTAAAGAAGCAGAAGAGACACCTAAACCCAACAAAGCCCAACGTCAGCGAGTAGAGGCACATAGTCTAGCAGCAAAAATTAAACAAATGCTAGAGCAAAAAACTCCTGTATTAGATCGGCAAACCAGACAGATACGCCCGATTGAACCTCAAGATATTGCTATTTTGACTCGTACCTGGCAACCATTAGAAATATATAGTGAAGCCATAGCTGCAATAGGTATTCCTATCGCCCCAGCGGGAGGAGGCAATTTGTTGGCTACCAGAGAGGCGAAAGATGCCACCGCACTGTTACGTTTTCTGGCGAATCAACAAGACAATATTGCTTTGGTAGCAGTTTTGCGAAGTCCTTTTTTTGCTATCAGCGATCGCCTATTATTGGAAGTGCGTGAATCGTTTGATGAACAAAAACAAAAACAGGATCGAGATAGTTGCTGGTGGGATAAGGTACAAAAATCTCAGTTGGCGGAATTAGAACGTCCAGTTAAAGTATTGCAGCAGCTATTAAAATTCCGCCAATTAGAAATGCCATCTCGGATCTTACAGCTTGCAGATCGATTAACAGGATATACAGCGGTAATTGCGAACTTGGCTGGGGCAACAAGAAGACTGGCGGATCGACAAGGTTTTCAGCAGTTAGTTAAAGATTTGGAACAAGGGACTTACGATCTATTTGGGGTAGTGCGTCGCCTAAAACGGTTATTTGAACAAAAGGTTGCTGTACCCCGCCCCGTCTTGGCAGTGAATAACGCTGTTTCGTTAATGACGATCTATGCTGCTAAAGGTTTAGAGTGGGCGTTAGTGATTGTGGCAGATCTAAGTCAAGAACGCTATAAATCTTATCCTGCCATACATTTTGATGCTCAGTTAGGAGTAGCGGTAAAAAGTAAAAATGAGCGAGGAGAAATGCAAAAACCAGTGCTGTATAGCTGGCTGGAGTATTTGCAAGCCGAAAAAGAGCGTCAAGAAGCTGTCAGAGTATTATATGTAGCCTTGACTAGAGCTAGAGATTATTTAATCTTGAGCGCGGCTGAACCTTATAAGGGAGAGTTGAATCGTCTCCAGCGTGGTTTATCTAATGCCAATGTGCCGACTGTGACTATTCCCTATACAGATATTAAAGCCCTACCTCCTGTACCACCAACCCCCAGCATCTCAAAATATTTACCACCACTGTTATTAACCGATCTAGGTTCTGGATTATCAGAACTTCCCGTTACCGCTTTGACCGACTATGCTCGCTGTCCCCAACTATTTAAGCTACGTTTTATTGATGGACATCCAGGTTTGGGAGAAGGATTAGCTTACCGAATGCAGATTGGAACTTTAGTACATAAAGCCTTAGAACATAATATTACCCAACCTCAAGATTTATTACCTTTTGCCGAAGGAGATTGGTCACAGTCGGTGTTTGATAAGGCGATCGCTTTAGCTCAAAGATTCTTTCAATTACCCGTATATCAGCACCTGCGCCATACCGCCATAGCCAAAGAACAGCAGATCAGCTTTCAGCTTGCTCGGATAACCTTTAATGGCGTGATTGACCTTGTGGGCGACAATTGGGTACTAGACTACAAAAGCGATCGCATCATGCAGCCTGAAGATCATCGCTTTCAACTCTGGGTATATGCCACTGCCCTAAAATACCCTAACGCACACATTGCTTACTTACGGCATGATCGGATTCATAGTTTTACCAAAAGCGACCTAGCCGAAATTGCCGTCGAAGCACATAGTTTATCACAACAAATTTATCAGGGTAACTATACCGCTACCCCGACAATGAAAAAATGCGCTTACTGCCCGTATTTAGCTTCTTGCAATGATGCCATGATTTAGGCTTTATCTAAGCTTCATCGTAGGCTTCAATATCTAGAAGATGAAAATAAGGCTCGGCTAATTCTTCTCTTTGAAAGGCGATCGCTCTCAGCAAATGCCAGTCTTCTAAGGCTTCAAAAGGAGTATTATATTCGTCTTGTTCCAAACGACCAGCAATCGTAGCTACCTCTTCTTCCGTAATTCCCACAATATCTTGTTTGGTCAACTTTAAAGCAGTCATGAGCCATCTACCTCAATTAAAGTTTAGAAATCTGAGACACCTTTCAAGTATGATTGTATCTCAATTTATTAATAATTTAGTATTTTCCAGCACGTTTTAATTCGAGCTTGACTCTTAACGAGGAAAATATCAGTAATTTAGAACTTTTAGGCAAATATCATGTGGGATATTGCCTAGTCTGATGCTGCTGTAGATACAGCCTAATATATTAAATATGATCAACGCTAGCTTTAAGTTAATTATTGTTAAGCAGCATAATACCTCAAATACAGTAGGTTCAAGCTAGGTAAAATCAGTGTAATAACTGAGTGTAATCAAAAAAAAGTTAATTACACTGAAAATAACTATGGGTTTCTCTAGATATTAATTATTAGTAAAAATACCAGTTTAAAGTATTCGCGCTCCGCCTTAAGTATTTGTCTAATTAAAAGAGCAAAATAATTATTGTGAAAAAAAATCGTATTCTGACCACAAATAATCGTCAACCTGAGTCAGCAGTAAACAAAACAGATAAATTAGCAGAACTCGAAGACTTTGCTGCTACTATAGCTCATGATCTGCAAGCACCATTGCGATCGCTTTTTATGTTTACTGAACTATTGACTCAAGAATATCAAGCTGAATTAGATGAAAAAGCGCAGCAATATCTAGATCGTATTGCTAATAGTGGCTCTCGAATGCAGACACTCATTGAAGACTTACTGGCTTATTCCCGCGCTGGTACAGGTGAACAAACTTGGATCTTGGTCGATCTTAATCAAATATTGCATCAGGTGATAGAAGATTTACAATCAGCGATCGCCGAAACTGGCGCAACAATAACCTTTAAAGATTTACCCCAAATTTTAATTAACCCCCGAGAAATTCAGCAGTTATGCCAGAATTTAGTTGAAAACGCGATCAAGTTTTGCGAAAAAGCTCCTCAAATAGAAGTTACTGCAAGCAAACAAGATCAAGAATGGTTATTTGCCATAACAGACAACGGTATTGGTATTGCGCCAGAATTTCAGTCAAACATTTTCCAAGTTTTTCAACAACTGCATCCTGTTGATGTTTATTCTGGTACTGGTATCGGACTCGCTATTTGTCAGAAAATTGTCAACCGTTATGGTGGCAAAATTTGGGTATATTCTAGCGTCGGCGAAGGCTCTACTTTTTACTTCACTTTGCCAATTGATCTCGATGTTGCTCGAGAATAACTGTTATGTGGCTACTTTTGGGGAAATTGTTTGCTCCAAAGCCGCCTGCAAATCTTGAGTCAAATCGGCAACGGCTTGGCGACGGTTAGCTTGATATCGCTGCCAGTAGTCGGCAATAAAAAACGGTGAAATGGCGGTAAGTTTGGCCGTTTTTTCGCCCAAATATGGCGGGTTCACGTTTAATTCTACTTTTAGCCTGGCTATCATCTTCCACAGCAGCAAGATAGTATCGGCAAACCTTTCTACGCTCGGTTTTTCAGCAACATATTGCCCTGTGACGCTAACAAAGTTTTCCACTAACCGCATATGCCACAGACGCAACTCTGCTTCGGAAGCTACTAAGTTGGCTAAGCCTTTCACCGCAGGAGCTAGGATGATCGATTCCGATATATCATTACGATAGATGCGATCCCATCCCGCCTGTTCTACACGACGACAGCGATCGCTAATATTTCCCTGAGATTTTACTCCCAAAGACTGCTCGGAAACTTTTAGAGCAGCGTCCAACAAAGCCTGTAACCGATCGGGCAAGTTCCGATCTGCATCTAATTTCTGTTGATAAAACTTACTATAAAACTCCTCCATCAAGGATAAAAGATGTTCTGCTAAAGCAATGAGCCGTTGATAGAATTCAGCTTCTTGACTTTTGCTGGGAGTAACGCCGTTAACTAATCCCATGCTGCGGGAGGGAGTTTGTCGTAAACCACTATCGACTTCTAGCTGAGAGAATAATCGCTCCAAATATTGCCAGGGTGCTGTTTGGTAAAAATACCTGATTCCTAAAGGTGCGATCGCTACTGACTCGGAACGTTCTGCTTTGTGTAAATCTTCTTGACACCAAAAACCAAACTGAGCGATACCAGGCTCGATCGGGCTAACTATTTCGTTGTGTCCATTAGTTGCTCCTTCTGGTGCAGCAGCCATAGGAAACTGTCCGTTAACATATAAATCGCGGATTGAGCGCAAACCTACGCGATCTAAAGCACCTCGCCGAATGGGAGTTGCCCCTAGCTTAGAAATGCCCCAACCTATTTTGTTTCCTGCCCAAAGAGGAATGCCGCGATCGTAAATAAAATGAGCATGAACGGGCGATCGCAAAAATACTTCTTGCTCTTGGGCTATTTGAGGTAGTTTATTCCACAATAGCTGAGCAATACAGGGCGGATCAGCAAGAGCAGGATGACGAAATGCCAACATAAATCTGGTTTTTCCCTGTTGAAACTGATTATATAAATCAATTAACACCGCAGCATTTTCAATCTCAACGTTAATAATGTTGTGGTTATAGCGTAACCAAAATGGCATTATTCCTTGTGCTATTCTCCAGATGAGCGGGTTGTAAGCAGGAGGAATAAATTCCAAAGAGGGCTGAGCTTGGATCATGATAATTAAGTCGATTATCTAAGCTGATGTATTTCCTGCCCCAGTTTAGTCTTTTTTATTCATAGCACCAATACCTTGAAACAGCATGAATAAACCACTAACAACAATCAATAGAGCAACTACTCCAAATGCTACATCTGCCCAGTTGGTATTTTCCATTTGCTTTTTTAAAATGAAGATAGAATACTAAAACATTATCTGCTAGTTTTATACTTACATTGAATAAGAATGTTTCGAGTTATAACCCCTGGTTTTGAGGCGCAGTACGCTCGTTGGACAGATGCCTTGAATAAGGCCAATTCTTTAATACCAAATTGCCAAAGTCTATTTAAAGATGTGCGTATTTATTATCAAGATAATTTAATTTGGCTTTATAGCTGTTCTCATAAATATCCTCAATATATCGGTGCAGGTGTTTATGATAAGTTAGCGCAGTTATTTATAAGAGAAGCAATCGAAGAATCAGCCATAAATGACTTAGAAAAAGAAAATTAATAGTGATTTAAACTATGAGATTATGAGGTGCAAAATGTTTTTTTATCCTAAAGGATAAGCTTCGCATATAGCTTCTAGATCTTAGCTTCTAGATCTTAGCTTTTTTGATTCAATAAAATGTGACAATCTAAAAAAAGATTATTAATTGACGTTCTGGTGACCATCAATAGCAATATTAGGCTTTATAAGATACATTCAGGTCAAATGAAATCAGGATTTAATCTTTATGGCATCATCTCCACCTCGTTTACTTATAGCAGCCAGCGGTACAGGAGGACATTTATTTCCAGCGATCGCTCTTGCCCAGCAGCTATCAGATTACAAAATAGAGTGGTTGGGTACAGCAAATCGACTGGAAACTAGTCTAGTACCGAACGATTATCCTCTCAATATTATTCCTGTCGAAGGATTTCAGCAGAAGTTTAGTCTTAAGACGCTCAAAATAATTTCTAGCTTGATTGCATCTATTTTTCAAACCCAGAAGTTAATTAAAGAACATCAAATTGATGCGGTGTTTACTACGGGAGGATATATAGCAGCCCCGGCTATCTTGGCTGCCCGTCTACAAAAAAAACCAGCAATAATTCATGAATCTAACTATATCCCTGGTAAGGTTACCAAGTTTCTCAGTCGGTGGTGTGATGCGGTAGCTTTGGGTTTTGCGGGAACAGCTCAGTATTTACCTCAAGCAAAAACAGTTCATGTTAGTACCCCAGTGCGATCGCAATTTCTTACTCCCCAGCCTTTGCAGCTAAATATTCCTGATGATGCGGTGATGATTCTGGTTTTTGGTGGTTCACAGGGAGCGATCGCGGTGAATAAATTAGTGCGTTCCGCTGCCCCAGCTTGGTTTGAGCTAGGTGCTTATGTAGTTCATCTGACGGGGAAAAGTGATCCTGATATCGACAGCTTAAAGCATCCCAACTATATATCTTTGCCTTTTTCAGACAACATGGCGGGATTATTACAAAGAGCAAATTTAGCGATCGCTCGATCAGGAGCGGGGACAATTACCGAACTCGCCTTTACAGGCACTCCTGCGGTGTTGATTCCCTATCCTTATGCAGCAGAAGATCATCAAACATATAATGCCAAAGAGTATCAAGATGCTGGGGCGGGAGTAGTATATCAACAGTCAGAACTTAGCGCCGAAACCTTGGCAGAACAAGTATCCCAATGGTTGCGATCGCCTAAACAACTACAAGAGATGGCAAACAAAGCTAAAGCTCTAGCCGTTACCGATAGTGCCGAGAGGCTAGCAGAGTTGGTTCGCAGTTTGATAGATAAAGAATCATGAAGATTGTATGGGGAATGAGTGTGCTTTGCCAAGGGCGATCTCCTATACTCTTCCCGTTTGTTTTCAATCGTGCGATCGCTTTATTTACAATATGGATATGGATACCGAGGCTTATATTTTAGCTGATTCTACTGAAGTCTTCATGTAAGCTCCAAGACTAGGATTGTAGAGACAAGATTTAATCATTGTATTTTCTACAAAACTATGGATTATGAAATTGTACATAAGCTTACGCCAGAACAAGAAGAATTAGGAAAAAAGAAAGCAGAATTAGCTGCACTAGAAACAGAGTTAGCCGAAAAAGAACTACATCTAGCTACTTTCCAAGCAGAACTAAATGCTTTTGAAAAAGAGTATATGCGAGTTATTGGAGTTCGCTACACCGAATTAGATCGTATAGAAGCTCAAATTAAAGAATACTTAGCACTTTTGGAATCTACTCATGACTTTAAACCGTCTCCAGAATTGAAGAAACTATACCGCGAAGTAGCAAAAAAAATACATCCAGATCTAGCAACTGATGATAAAGAACGCCAACGCAGACAAGACTTGATGGCTGAGGCTAACATTGCTTACGAAAATGGAGATATAGAAAAACTCAAATCTATCCTACAAGAGTGGGAAAATAGTCCTGAATTAGTTGAAGGCGAAGGAATTGTTTTCGAGTTAATTCGCATCATTCGACAAATAGCTCAAAGTCGAGAACGCCTAAAAGCAATTCAATTGGAAATTGCAGTACTAGAACAAACCGAGCTTTTTCAACTTATAGTCATTCCAAATAATTTCCGTATGATTTTACGATGTCATCTAAAGTAGTATGTGGAGGGGAATAAATACGTCTTTTTTTAATAATGGCAAAGTCTTGTTCTATACGATTAAAAT
>JBHJNW010000002.1:0-26274 GCA_050330395.1 Pleurocapsa sp. | reverse complement strand
CAACTTAATAAAGAGTATTTTGTTTATTTACTGAAACGACGCGGTGATTTTAGTCCCTCAAGAATTGGCAACATTGCTAAAGACATGGAACAAGTACGCACAGAAGTTTTAGAAACTGTGCAAAACACCGACAACGAGGAAACATCTCAGGATCTACGTAGCAGAATTGAAAATTATTTGAGTTCTACTGGTAAGGAAGAACTAAATCCTGAAGCGATTGAGCAAGAATTTTCCTCTTTACTCGAAGATCCAGAAGTAGGATTGGAAGATTTACAAAATCGCTTTTCTCAATTTGATCGCGATACTCTAGTGCAATTACTCAATCAAAGAGACGACATTAACGAAGAAGAAGCTAACAACATTGTTGGTCAACTTGAGCATACCCGCGAGAATGTTTTAAATCGAGCCAGAGAATTGCAAGAACAAGGGCAAGCCAAGGCTCAAGAAGTACGACAAAGTGTAGAAGACTATCTGCGTAATACGCAAAAAGAGGAACTCAATCCCGATGCGATTGAACAAGAATTACGGACACTGCTAGAAGATCCACAAGCAGGATTTCAGGCTTTACGCCAAAGAGTCTCACAGTTTGATCGCGATACTCTAGTACAGTTACTATCACAGCGAGAAGATTTGAGCGAAGAACAAATTAATCAAATTATTGCTCGCGCTGAATCTGTACGAGATAGTATTTTGCACGCACCACAGCAGGTAAGTGAGCAAGCAAAACAACGCTATCAAGAAACAGTCGACTCGATTAGCGGATATTTACGCAATACTAACCTAGAAGAACTTAATCCTGAAGGAATTCAGCAAGATTTGAGCAAATTACTCGATAATCCCCAAGAAGGAGCTAAAGCCTGGCGCGATCGCCTGTCTCAAGTGGATCGGGAAACTTTAGTAAAATTGCTATCTCAGCGAGAAGACTTGAGTGCAGAGCAAGTTAATCAAATTATCGACCAAGTAGAAGAGGCAATTCAAAGTATTGTTCGTGCGCCACAACGCTTGGTACAACGAGCCACTAAACAGGTTTGGGACTTTGAAGCCAATCTGGAAAACTATCTGCGCAATACCGAGAAGGAAGAACTCGATCCAGAAGGGATCAAGCGCGATCTGCAAATATTAATACAAGATCCGCGTGTGGGAATCGGTAGTTTAGGAGAACGAATTTCTCAATTTGATCGCGAAACTCTTGTTGCTGCACTATCTCAACGAGAAGATATTTCTGAAGAAGAAGCTAATCAAATTGCCGAGCGCATTGTATCTGTGCGTGACTCAATCCAAGAGCAATTTCAGCAAATTCAACAGCAGGTGCAGTCTGTACTTGACAGTATTTTCGGTAAAGTTCGCGACTACCTCAATTCCCTCGAACGTCCCGAACTTAACTATGAAGCGATTAAGCAAGACTTTACCCAAGTATTTGACGACCCCAAAGCAGGATTTGAAGCGTTGCGCGATCGCTTATCTCAATTTGATCGTGATACTCTAATCTCTGTCATAAGTTCTCGCGAAGACATTTCCGAAGAGCAAGCTAATCAAATTGTTAATCGCATTGAAGAATCTAGAGATAGCGTACTGCATCAAGCCGAACGTATCCAGCAAGAAACACAAAAACGCCTGAAGGCGATTAAAAAAGAAGCCAAAGAACAGGCTAAAGATGCCAAAAAAGCGGTTACAGATGCAGCCTGGTGGTTATTTGGTGCATCTTTTACTTCTTTAGTAGCAAGTGCGATCGCAGGTTTTGTGGCAGTTAGTTATTAGATTGATTGCAGAAGTAAGCAGGAAAAAAAAGAATATTACTTCTGAAACAAACAATTAAAATCATTCTTTCCACGCTAAAATCAAAAATTAGCGTGGATTTTTTTACCAACGCAGTATTAGGTTGCTGACCGTACAATATACAATCATAATTACTGTTTTCCGCTTGTATAGTCATTCCAAATAGAAAACATAAGTTAGCTACTCGATTCTGGGCTTAACGTATCTTAAAACTCTTAATGAGCAAGTAATTAAAAATCAAAGGGAGGTGTGAATAAAGCAAGAAACCTTTCAACCTTACCCTTTAATACTTAAATCTAATTTACGATACAGAGTAAATTTTATTTAAAGACCTCTGGTTTTCTGTGACCAAACCCTAGTGGGTAAACCCCAGATATAAATAAATCCTTCCGCAGCTTTGTGATCGAAATCGTCTTCTGCGCCATAGGTGGCGAGATCGGGAGTATAGATCGAATTATCAGACTGACGACCAACAATAGTGGCGTTGCCTTTAAATAGTTTAATTCTTACTTCCCCTGAAACTCGTTCCTGAGTCTGTTGAATAAAGCCGTCGAGAGCTTCTTTGAGGGGGCTATACCACAGGCCACGATAGATTAATTCGCCGTAAGTCTGCTCGATTCCGCGTTTATATTGGGTTACATCTCCTGTTAGGGTGAGGCTTTCTAAGTCACGGTGAGCATGGATTAAAACAAGTAAGGCTGGGGCTTCGTAAATTTCTCGTGATTTGATACCCACAACCCGATTTTCTAACATATCGATACGTCCGATACCGTGTTTACCAACAGTTTCATTTAACTGAGTAATTAAGGCAACAGGGTCTAATTTTTCACCGTTGATCGTTATGGGCAAACCTTGCTCAAAACCGATAGTAATATATTCTGGCTCATCTGGAGTATCCGCGATCGCTTTAGTCATGACATAAATCTCTTCAGGCGGCTCTGCCATGGGATCTTCTAGTATTCCTGCTTCAATGCTGCGACCGAGTAAATTGCGATCGATACTGTATGGAGAAGACTTTTTCACGGGAAATTCTAAACCGAATTTTTCGCCATAGGAAATTGCTTCTTCCCGACTCATGCCCCATTCTCTGGCTGGGGCTAATACTTTTAAACTAGGATTAAGTGCCATGATGCCGACATCAAACCGTACTTGGTCATTACCTTTCCCTGTACAGCCATGAGCTACCGCATCTGCACCATATTTTTCGGCAGCTTCAACTAACAATTTAGCAATTAGCGGACGTGCCAGGGCAGTAGATAAAGGATAACGATTTTCATACAGGGTATTAGCTTGAATCGCAGGGAAGGCATAATCTTTAACAAAGCTTTCAGTAGCATCCTCTACCAAAGATTCTGATGCACCACATTTCAACGCCTTTTTTTGAATCGGCTCTAATTCATCTCCTTGTCCTAAATCAGCAGCCAGGGTAATTACTTCTTTTACGCCCCACTCTTCTTTTAGATATGGAATACATACCGTAGTATCTACTCCACCCGAATAAGCTAAGACAACTTTATCTGCGCGTCCCATAATTGATTCCCTAAATATAACTAAAGGGGTATTGTACCCAAAAGCCTACTCCTAAAAACGTTTTTCTGACAGAATTTGTGAGTTTTAAAAAACGGGAACTAGAAATAGCCAGTCGCAGATTACCCTTTAAATTGGTGAATGTTGCTTATTCGGCAATCTTTAACTCTTCCATGTTCCAAAATGCACCACCAAGAGCAGAATATTCGACTCCTTTGATTTTGTTACGCACTGCTGACATTGAATAAGGATTGACTAAACAAATTACGGGCAACTTCTCGGCTACTAGCTGTTGAATTTCGGCATAAATTGCTTTACGTTTTGCCAAATCCAACTCTTTTGCGCCCTCTATGTATAGTTCAGAGATTTGTCTTTCCCAATCAGCAATAGTTCTCTCTTGCAAATCAACCGTTAACTGATTGAACAAATGAGAATTGCCATCAACCGCCCAAAAGTTATAGCCACTATTAGGTTCATTCCCTCCCGAAAAACTGAGTAAAATACAGTCCCAATCGAGAGTATTAGATAATTGACCAATTAAAACATTAAAGTTAACGGTGCGAAAGTTAACCTTAATCCCAATTGCAGCAAGATCTTCCTCAATTTGATTCCCCATGGCTTCGCGGATTTTATTGCCAGTGTTGGTGTTTAAAACAAAGTTAACGCGGTTGCCATCCCAATCCAGTAATTGACCTTGCTGATTGTATTTAAACCCTGCCTCTAGCAGTAATTGTTTCGCTTTTTCAGGATTATATTCGTACTCTTTGACATCGTCAGCATAAAAAGGAGATTGCCTAGAGATAAAAGACACCTGCGGGTTACCTAATCCTCGAAAGACATTGGTTACCATGCGATCGCGATTAATTGCATAGGATACAGCCTGCCTGAAATTAAGGTTATTAAACCAGCGAGACTTGAGCGGATTAATTACCGGCTTGCCATTTTTCTTACCTTGATTAAGATTAAAGGAAATAAAGGTCATGCTATAAACTTCTCCCCCGTTTTCAATCGTGAAGTTGCCTTTGTCCTCCTCTTTTTTGAGCAAGGAAAAGTACTCAGGAGAAACGCTAACATTATCAAGGCTACCAGAGCGAAACTGCATTAAAGCAGTATCTGTAGATTCAATAATTTCCCAAACTACTTCTTTGATATAGGGAATATTTTTATTGACCACATTTTTTTTCCAGTAATAGGGATTCTCATCAAAGACAACCCTTTGAGCTGTTGCATAACTTTTTAGTTTATACGCACTGCTGGCAACAATTTGTTCTGGGGGAGTATCGACTGTCCAAGTTGAGAGAAATTTTAATTGTCCTTGATTATCTTTTTGTTCTACAGTCTTTTTCAGGATATGAGCTGGTAGAATTTCGGCGCCTGTAACCCCCAAAAAGGGCGCAAAAGGTTCGGGAGTAGTAAACTTAACCTGTCTATCGTTGACTTTAGTAACTTTGGGCAAAGCACCACTTTGACCAATTCTTAAGACATCCCTCATGCCTGTAGGAATATCTGGATTGAGGTAAAGCTGATTGTAGGTAAACACCACATCATCTACCGTTAGGGGTTCACCATCTGACCACTTGAGATTTGGTCTTAGGGTGTATAGTATTTCTAAATTATCTTCAGAAATCGACCAAGATTCGGCTAATTCAGGTTCAATTTTTCCCGTGAGCGGATTTTGAGTTACCAAACCATCAAATAGCATTCCCCCGACATCAGCACTAGTACCATCGGTAGCGATGACTGAATTAAAAGTTTTGGGATCGCCCAAAATAGTTAAAATTAACTGTGGTGGTCGATCAGGATTTGCCAGCAAAGTGCGGGGATTGCAAGCTGCGATCGGCAAAAGTAGCAGTGCTGCCAAAACAATTATTAACGATTTGGTAATCAGAATTCGGAAAGAGTTTAGTAAACCCAAAGCCAATAATTTTCCTTACTCAGTTTTATGCCACATTATATCGCTGCTATTAATTTGCGGTATGGATTTGGTAGTAATATTGTTTTTAGCTAACAGCTAACAGCTTTTGATAAATGGTAAATGATATGGTATTTACAGATCGAATTGGCATAGCCGTAGTTGGTACGGGATTTGGGCAAAAGATCCACATTCCAGGTTTTCAACATCATCCTCGTACTGAAGTGGTAGCTGTATATAACCGTAGTCTTGATAAAGCCAAAGAAATTGCTGACGCAAGTAAGATTTATTATGCCTACAATGATTTAGCTAAAATTCTATCTCTAGCTGAAGTAGATGCTGTAAGTATCTCCACCCCGCCATTTTTGCACTATCAAATGGCAAAGCAAGTCTTAGAAGCAAAAAAACACCTGCTGTTGGAAAAGCCGATGGCAATGAACGCCAGCCAGGTTAAAGAACTATATCATCTGGCGCAAGCTCAAGGAGTAGTGGCGATCGCTGATTTTGAATTTCGTTATGTTCCAGCTTGGCAACTGTTAGCTGAACACCTCGAAGCTGATTATGTCGGCAAGAAAAGGTTAATTAAGATTGACTGGCTGGTTACCAGTCGCGCTAACCCTCAACGGGAATGGAATTGGTATTCGCAACAGGATGCTGGCGGTGGTGCATTAGGTGCAGTAGCTTCCCATGCTTTTGACTATATTAACTGGCTATTTGGCTCTGTATCTCGACTCTGCGGTTATCTTAACTGTGCTATTCCCGAACGCCCCGATCATAACGACGGGGGCATAATGAAGCCTGTGGATGCGGATGATACTTGCTTAATTATGATGGAGTTGGCAGACGGTACTCCAGTACAGCTAACAATTAGTTCGGTTACCTATAGCGGTAGAGGGCATTGGGTAGAAATATATGGCGAAAAAGGAACATTGGTTTTAGGCAGTAGTAACTTAAAAGATTATGTTCATGGGTTTGAATTATTGGCTGCCCCCGCTGAAAAATCTTTGAAAAAGGTGGCGATACCTCAGAAATATGATTTTTCTCAGGTATTTACTGATGGTAGATTAGCCCCGTTTATTCGTGTAGTTGATCGCTTTGTCACAGCTATTGATACTGATAAATCTCTTGTTCCCTCTCTTAAAGAAGGGGTTTACTCACAATTATTGATGGATTTAACCCATCAGTCTCATCAGCAAAAAACTTGGGTGAATGTACCTGACATCGAACAATTTATAGCTAATTAAATATTCAACTAATCTCAAGAAACCCTGACATTTAATAATTGGCAAAAATTAGTAAAAAGAATATCATTGACTTAAGATCAGTAAAAATACTTAATCGTATCAAATTGACAAAAGCTAATTCGGTTACTTATTTAACCATTTACCAAATATTATTGTATTCGGAGTGAATAATTGCGAATTCATCTTGCTCAAATTCACTCTTTAGCAACTGATCGTTATTAAATTAGATTTCATCACCGATTGAAGTATCGCTTATGATATCCACGACATCGACGAAACGCTATTCTATTGCGACAATTCGAGAAGAAGCTATCAATCTGGTTCAAATTGGCGCGATCGCTTTAGATCGGCCACTACGAGTTTTGTTTGAGTATTTACCTATTCAACAATGGAACATAATCGAGTATGAATTAGAAAGACACGATTATCTATTACGCGATCGCATTATTGATCTGGTTGGTAAAATAAGTTGGGAAAGCGACTGAGATTAAGTCAGTAGATGTTATTTTAATTAGTGAATCAAATAGATTGGCAGAAGTTAGCTGCTTTATATCGCTTTAGGCATCAAAATAAACGATTAACAGAAAGTAGCCGAAACTATCAGTATGGCAATTTAGGAATTCCGATTTTTCCTGATAATTTGAGCTTGAGAAAATATCAGCATCAAGCAGTAGCTAACTGGCTCGAAAATAAAGGTAGAGGAACGCTAAAAATGGCAACGGGTAGTGGTAAAACTATCATTGCTCTAGCGATCGCCGTAGAACTTTATCAGCAGATAGGACTACAGGTACTATTAATAGTTTGTCCCTATCGGCACTTGGTAACTCAGTGGTCGAGAGAATGTCAGAAGTTCAATCTTCAGCCGATTATTGCGATGACGCGGGTGGACGATTGGCAAGGGAAGCTTTCTAACCAGCTGTATAATTTAGCAAATTCACCTCAATCTTTTCTAACAATTATTACTACCAACTCTACTTTAATTAATCAAGGTTTTCAATCGCAACTAAAATACTTTCCTGCTAAAACATTAATAGTTGGCGATGAGGCACACAACTTAGGCTCAAGTCGCCTAGAATCGAGTTTACCCCGTAATATTGGTCTACGTTTAGCTCTTTCGGCAACTCCCGAAAGACAATACGACGAATTAGGCACAGAAGCCTTACTCAACTATTTCGGTTCAATAATTCAGCCAGAATTTACTTTAGCTGATGCCATCAAACAAGGAGCATTAGTTCACTATTTATACTATCCAGTATTAGTCGAATTAACAGCAGCAGAATCTTGGGAATATGCCCAAATCACTAAACGGATCGGCTGGGCTTTAAATAGAAACCCTAGCTTCCAACATAATGATCCATTAACCTCATTATTAACCAAGCGATCGCGGCTAATTGCCACCGCAGCCAATAAGTTGACTTGTCTTAAAGAATTAATGGCATCAAGGCTACATACTAGCCACACTCTTTTCTATTGCGGTGACGGAAATTTAGATGATGAAACCAGGCAAATCGATGCTGTCACGCATTTATTAGGCAAGGAGTTAGGCTACCGCGTCAATACCTATACTACCGATACATCTTTAGAAGAACGAGAACGCCTACGCCGTCAATTTGAATCAGGGGAGTTACAAGGTTTGGTGGCAATACGTTGTCTAGATGAAGGAATAGATATACCTGCCATCAAAACCGCGATCATCCTCGCCAGCAGCAACAATCCTCGTCAATTCATTCAACGTCGCGGTAGAATTTTGCGTCCCCATCCTGGCAAAAGCCAAGCAACCTTGTTTGACACTATTGTTATTCCTCCTAGTTTAGAGCGAGATACTTGGGAAGTAGAAAGAAATTTATTACGCAAGGAATTACTCAGATTTTTTACCTTTGCCGAATTAGCTGACAACGCAGATGAGGCTACAAGGCAATTATTGAGATTGCAAGAACGATATGAGCTATAAGTCAATCAACAGATAATGTTTGAGAATCTGTAATTCTACATCCATTACCGTCTATTCCTCACAACCAACAACAACTTTTTTTATTGTAGTTTAATTATCGGAGAGTGACAGAACAGGGATAACTTAAAAATATATTTTAATTTTTATAAAAATATTTTGGTTAGAGTTATCTGATTAAGATCTTCTTAATTAAGATTCCAAGATTTTAAACATTCCCAAGACCAATCAGAATTTTTTTGATAAAAACGTAATTGCCAATTTACATCGGCTTTTAGATTGATAGTTTCTGTTGCCAAATTACGTAAATCATCGTTAGTTTCAGAACTAAAACCATAAGCCAAGCTAAGGTGCAACCAATCTTTTAATCTTAGTTTCTCTTGACGAGTTACAGAGTTCTCTAACTGAGCAAAGTTACTAATTAATTGTTTAACCCCATCAGCTTGTAATTCTAAACCATGCCAATTTTCTTTAAAGGTTAGCTGTTGTATCTTTACATCTAAAGATAAGTTATTTTTTGCTTTTATATAAGCTCGCTCTAAAACTTGAATAGAATGCGTAACCGAACTCAAAGCATCGGTGAAAAATCCAGTTAAAGTGCAGTGTGGCATATACTTATGTGCGGTATTATTACCAAACAACTTACGACTTTGAGTAAAATAAGCTTCAAGTTGAGTATTTAACTCTCCGACGGGACAGGCATAAATAATATACTGACACTGACAATTATTTTCCTCATCTTTCATCCTTGATTCCTCTTGTTTAAGCAACGCGATCGCCCTGTTTATATACTTCTAAAATTCTCGGGATAATTCCATCATCATGCACTGTAATAAAATCGGCTTTTTTACCCACTTCTAAACTACCAATTTGCTGATCTAAATTAATCGCTTTAGCCGCATTGAGGGTCATCAATTTAATCGCTTCATATAGTGGTTTGTTGCCTTCTTGACTAATAATAAATACTGATTGTAATAAACTTCTAGGAACATAATCAGAAGAAATAAGATCAACTAAATCTAAGTTGACTAATTCCATTGCCGAAACATTACCAGAATGTGAGCCACCCAAAACCAGGTTTGGCGCACCCATAAGCACTAATAAACCATGGCGGTGGGCTTCTTTTGCGGCATCAATCGTAGTGGGAAATTCTACTAAAATGACTCCCTCCGCGATCGCTTCTTGTACGTGATCCACTGTCGCATCATCATGACTAGCCAAAGATATGCCTTTCTCTGCTGTCATTTTTACCAATGCCTGTCGGTTTTCAACTGCATATAGTCTCTGGTTGTTTAGACGCATCTTGACAAACTCTTCCATCTTTTCAACTGGTACTCCATGCTTACCGACATAATATTGTTTGTACTGTTCAATATTGACGAACTGACGCTGACCAGGAGTATGATCCATTAAAGATATCAGTGCCAGTAAAGGATGCTGTGTTAATGGTTCAATGATGTTGTAAAGATGTTCGTAACCTAATTCACAGCGCAAGTGTAGCCAGTGATCGGCACTAAACCTTCCTGCTGCTTGTCCTTGGGCGATCGCCTCGATCATCGGTGCATAATGATGTAATCGCAAGGAATCTTCTCTGGGGGTAACATCGCCAATCGCGATCGCATCACAGACTGTAGTAATACCAGAACTGATTAAATCGCGATCGTGATTAACTGCGGCAGCAGCTAAATTCCACCTTACTCCAGGGCGAGGAGAAATACACTTTTCTAAGTTATCGGTATGAAGTTCAATTAATCCAGGTAAGAGATAATTACCTTCTCCATTCTTTCCCTGTGATACTATTGCTGGTTGAATATCAGTGATCATGCCATCTTTAACTGCGATCGTGCCTAATATTTCTTCTGTAGGTAAGAGCAAGCGATAATTAGTATAGATTTGTTCCTGCATCTTTTTTTATAGCTCTATTTAGATTCACTTGCAGTTTAGGACATCTATTGTGAAAGATCAGTTTAAGCATCAATCCAAAATCAATCCCAGATATTTTAGTGGCTAAAAATTAGCGGCAAATCTTTAAAAAAGCTTAAGGTAATTTAACCGCAAAATTGAACGAAAGAACAAGTAACCTCCTGCTTCTTTACAGTCAATACTTTAAAGATTAATCTTTCAATATTCATCAAATTCACACCATTGGTCTTTATTTTGAAGATTTAAGATTAATATCTGGAATTTGGGACTAAATTAGCACCGTTTTCATCCTTGCTTTCTAAATCCCAGACCCAAAAACTGTGGTATTTTGAGTAAAGGTAAAGTTAAGTAACGAAAATTAAAATTAGTTCACCCAATACAATTATTTATTCTGCTTGTGATATCTTCTTCCAGTTCCGACTGCCCTTCAGCGACGACCCCCAATATTCTTAGTTTGACTCTGCAACAAAGCCAAGGGCGTATAGCATGGCGCGTATTTTTTACGGCTTCTTTTCTGGTTTCCGTACCAGTATTTTTTCAAGCCCCAATAGTCAGACTGTTTCCCGTGCTTAGCCTGCTGTTGACTCTGTTTTGGGTGGGGCTTGGATGCTATTTGTGGGAAAGACCTCAAAGCCGCTGGTGGGGGGATATTATCTTAGGCTTTAGCTGGAGTTGGCTGGCTGGTTCAATTTATTGGGGTTGGCTGAGGTCTGAACCTTTAATTCATCTACCAATTGAATCAATTGGTCTACCTTTTGCCTTCTGGTGCATTTGGCGCGGTTGGGGAAAAATTGGTAACTTCTTTTATCTTGGCTCATTACTGGGTACAGCTATTACCGATTTATACTTTTATATAGTTCAGGTAATTCCTTACTGGCGAGAGTTAATGACGGTCGATCTAGATCCTGCTTTGGCTTCGCCAATATTTAAAGCCGCCTTGACTCAAGTGCAAACTGTTTGGGGTATTAGCTGGGCAATTGTTTTGGTTAATATTTTATTAGCGGTTAGCTGGTGGTCTTTGAAAAAAAGGGAGTTACACTGGTGGGCGTTTGCTGGGGCAGTTTTAAGCACAATTTTAGTCGATAGTTTATTTTGGATTGCAGCCTATTTTGCTTAATTGCCGATCAGCTATTGTTTTATCAACGAGTTAACTGAATAAATCCATGGCTCAAAGTAACAAGGCAATGGCGCGATCGCCATTCTCTCAGCTTCAAAATATCCTCTACAGTGAAACTACTCTATACATTCTCAAGAGATTATTACAGGCTGCATTAACTCTACTTTTGGCTTCTGCTCTTTGTTTTGCCATTGTCGAAATAGCACCAGGAAACTATCTTGATACCCTCAGAGAAAACCCTCAGATTACCCCCGAACGGATTGCGGAGTTAACCGAACAGTTTGGCTTAGATCAACCAGCCGTAGTTCAATATTGGCGATGGCTGTGGCGAGTAGTTACTCGGTTTGATTTTGGCGAAAGCTTTGTTTACTTTCGTTCGGTTTCTTCATTACTCATAGAACGAATTCCGGCAACCCTAGTTTTAGCGATCGCTTCGATCATTATCACCTGGGCGATCGCCATTCCGTTAGGGATACTCAGTGCAGTCAAGCAAGATAGTCGTGTTGATCAGGTTTTGCGAGTGTTGAGTTATTTCGGACAAGGATTTCCTAGCTTTATCACGGCCCTAATCTTTTTAATTATTGCTCAGTTCTTGTCACCCCTGTTTCCCGTAGGCGGCATGACTAGTATCAATCATGCAGACCTATCCACCCTAGGTAAGATACTCGATATTGCCTGGCACATGGTGTTACCTACTATAGCTCTGAGTATTACTAGTTTTGCGGGATTGCAGCGTTTGACTAGAGGTCAACTACTAGATGTACTGCGTCAAGACTATATTCAAACCGCTCGTGCTAAAGGTTTGCCAGAAAACAAAGTTATTTATGTTCACGCACTGCGCAATGCCATTAATCCTCTAATCACTTTGTTAGGTTTTGAATTTGCCAGCTTGCTGGGTGGTTCGTTTATCGCTGAATTTTTCTTTAATTGGCCAGGCTTAGGACGTTTAACTTTGCAGGCAGTTCAAGCTCAAGATAAATATCTAGTTATGGCAAGTCTGATGATGGGAGCAACTATGTTGATTATCGGTAACTTGCTGGCGGATTTACTCTTAAAAGCAGTTGACCCTAAAATTAAATTGGCAGATCTCAAGTAGCCATCAGTTCGGTAAGCTGATACAAGACAAAAGCTATGTTTTAAGATTTTACATTCCATCCAGAAATGCAGCTCGAGATGCAGGAGCAAAAATGTTACTACAAATTAATTATTTAATTCGTTCCAAGCAAGACGGCAAATATTTAGTGGCTCGGATGCCTGGACAAAAAGGTGTTGAAGCAAGTTATCTTTTAGTATTTCAGTATGATTATGATGCCATGAGCTACATTAATACTCACGGTCAAGAATTTAGCGATCGCCTGACCGTAGAAACAGCTTCGCCAGTTCAACTCAAAGGTTTAATGCAGCGTTGGAACTACGCTGGTTTTGGGATTGTTAAGGATCCACTGTTACCAGATATCCAATTTGTCGCTTAGGACTTAAATGACTAATCGCTTCGATTATGCTCTTTACTTTAAGCCAAATTATTGAATAGTTGACTTCATCGTTAAAATTTTCCTGGCAATGTCGATCTTAGCCTTTAAAGAAGTTGTTTCAGGGCGACCATGACCTTCTACGCCATAGTAGCTATCAAAAACAGATTGATTATCAACACCTTTATGAGTAAATCTAGATAGATATAACTGATAAAAATCGAAGTTTCTTTGATGTAGATGGTCATTGATGTTAGCCAAGATGTAAATGTTAGGAATACTCTTCAAATCTTGTTTAAATCTATAGTTACAGTCAATTTGATTGCCAAATTTTTTCAACAGCTGCTGAGGCTGATTAATTCCCAACAAAGACTTCATTAAATAATTTCTATTTTGTAAATAAATTTGACTATTTACCGCTAACACATTAGTTTTTTGTGGCAAATATGTGCTGCTGAGCAATGCGCCAAATGAACCAGCTGAAGAACCAAACAGCATTGTATTATTAAGATTAATCTTGGCTAAATTACAGATTTGTTCTAATACCTGGGCAATTAATTTGGTAAAGTTTAACTCTGCCGATCCTGCATAGTAACTAGAAGTTAATCCAGGAATAAAATGACCAGGATCGCTAATGCTAATCACCGATAGCTTATGAGGATTAAAAGCAGATAGACAGCCCTCAAAATTTATGGTTGATTGGTTTAAATGGTATTGGTCAGGGGATAGATTTTTAGAGCCTGGATGTGCGCTTTGAAAGTAAACATTAAGCTGCTGAGAATTTTCTTGGAGATAGCAAAAAATATAAAAATAGGGAATGTCGTACAGTTTTTGTTGAGCAGGATAATAGATTTTATAAACTACAGGTTCACCAATAAATAAGTCGTCTGGCTGTATGGGATTAGAAAGATCTAGTTCAACTTGTGAAAATAGATTGGGAATATAGCCAAAAATCTGCTGATTATAATTACTAGGAATTACCTGTAGGGCATAGGTAATCAGTTTCGCAATCTGAGAATATTGCCTCTGCTTTTGGCAGTATTCAAACTGAATTTTGATTTTTTTAGCTAAGGCGATCGCATCTTCACTCATACAGCCTGATTCTATTTTAAACTTAGAAAATTGAAATGTTGTTTATCTATAAGGATTGGGAATTGTGCGATCAATATCTCGACGATGCTGAAATTAATGATCAGATGACGTGCATCAATTCGTGCGGGAGAAAATCGGCTAGTCCAAGATAGTTAATACCTTGAGGAGTAATCTCAAAGCGATAAGGTAAAACTTCTACTCCTTTATCTACGGCCTCTCGCAATAGTTCTCCATATTGGGGATCGCAGCGATCGCTTGGGGCAAATAAATTACAATCACTACGATTAATAAAATACAGCATGACTGCTTTTGTCTTAGGAACTAAGTCAATTAATTCTCGCAGATGCTTTTGTCCGCGAGTTGTTACCGTATCAGGAAACAAAGCCAAATTTTCGGTACTCAAAGTTACGCTTTTGACTTCTAGATAAATCGGTATTTTATTTTCTCCAGTTAGTAAGAAATCAATGCGACTTTTTTGGTCTTTACCGTAGGGAACTTCCGAACGAATCTCGCTATATCTAGTGGCTAATTCAGGCAATAGCTGCTGGTGTAGGGCTTGTTTGATTACTCGATTTGGTATTGCTGTATTTGTTCCTACCCAAGTCGCACCGATCTGAATCATTTCCCAGGTATAGGCTAGCTTGCGCTTAGGGCTGTTACTTTTAGATACCTGCACCAAACTGTCTGGGATCGAAATGCCAGTCATCGGGCCAGTATTAGGACAATGAGCGGTAATTATTTCTCCTGTATCCAATTCAATATCAGCCAGAAATCTTTTATAGCGTTTAATTAAACGACCTGGGATTAAGAGAGGATACTGATATATTAGGTCCATAGCTGATGACCAAGAAAGATCAAGCTAATTTTAACAGGATTAAGATCTATACATAGTTAGGTTGTTAGTGAAAGAAAAGATGAGATAATCAAAATCAATGCAGATTTTATAATTACAGACAACTAGTTAATAAAGCAGATCTTATGTCCGATATTGAAGTCCTAATTTCTCAGGTGCAACAAGAAGCACAGCGAGAGGAATTTCCGATAGATATTCCAGTATATAAATCTGCTAATATTGAGCCGACAAAACCAATTCTGTATGCGGGAAATCTAGCTAGCCCCCTCTGTTTTTTTGGTCGAGATTTGGGCAAAGATGAAGTTTATGCTCGTCAACCTTTGATTGGTGCTTCAGGAACAATGGTTCGAGAAGGTTTTTATTATGCTGTTCACAAAGCAAAAGCACCTTCTAGAAAAGATTTAGATGATACAACTATTAACCGAGTATTACTTACTAACACCGTTCCTTATAAACCACCAGGAAATAAAGCTTATTTAGTCAAGGTCAAGAAAAGATTTCGTCCTTTTTTGGAACAATTATTTGTCTTTCACTGGCAAGGAAACCAAGTTATTACTCTGGGGACAGAAGCTTTTAAATGGTTTGCCAACTATGCAGCTAAAGGAGAATTAGATCGCTTTTATCGTAGTAGCGATCGCTTTGAAAATCAATTAACTGTCAACATCAGTGCGACAGATGATCTAGGGATGGCTCACACTAAAGCACTCACGTTGCTACCTTTACCTCATCCTTCCCCGCTAAATCAACAATACTATGCGGCTTTCCCCAAAATGTTACAGAAAAGACTATCGCAAGTTGAGTTTTGAATCGTAATTTTTAACTCTCTTCATTAAATTTTGAGCAACCAAATTTTGCCAGTGATCTAAGTAAATAGAATAGATTAGTTTTGCTTACACTCCTTAGGAGGAAAAAACATGATATCTTATTAGTTAAATAGATAAGAATTTGTTACACGCGATACAAAAATTAGCAAAAAAACTTTATGACTAATAAAAAAACTGTTATTTCCCCTTCCATTTTGTCAGCAGACTTTAGCCGTTTGGGTGAAGAAATTGAAGCCGTAGATCAAGCTGGTGCAGATTGGATTCATATTGATGTTATGGACGGTAGATTTGTACCTAACATTACTATTGGTCCGATGATCGTCAAAGCGGTTCGACCTCATACTAAGAAACCATTAGATGTTCATTTAATGATCGTTGAACCAGAAAAATATGTTGAAGAGTTTGCCAAAGCTGGGGCAGACATTATTTCTGTTCATGCAGAACACAATGCTTCTCCTCATTTACACCGTACTTTAGGTCAGATTCGTGAGCTAGGTAAACAAGCTGGTGTAGTTTTAAATCCTGCGACTCCTTTGTCTCTAATCGAGTATGCTTTGCCTCTTTGCGATCTGATTTTAATCATGAGCGTTAATCCTGGTTTTGGTGGTCAAAGCTTTATTCCTGAAATGGTGGAAAAAGTAGCGAAACTACGTAAAATGTGTGATGAGAAAGGATTAGATCCTTGGATCGAAGTTGATGGTGGGCTAAAGCCTAATAACACTTGGCAAGTTTTGGAAGCTGGTGCTAATGCGATCGTAGCTGGGTCTGCGGTATTTAAAGCTCCCGATTATGCCGAAGCAATTGAAGGTATTCGCAACAGCAAACGTTCTCAACCTGAATTTGCTACTGCTTAAAAGCCTTGTGCCTGACTAAGTTAAAGACAAATATTTAAAAAAGATTCATGATGATTATGAATCTTTTTTATTGCGTATTGAAATTGCCAATAATTTAACCTTCAACTAGATTTGTTCATTAACTACTCTGGCAATAGTTAGCCTATGTTTAAGCCAAAATGCAATCTTGCTAAAGAGTTAAAATTAAAAATCGCTATGATTCTTAATCCAAAGCCAAACAATAGATCATATTTTGCTCTGAGTCAATAGGTTCTACAGTATGCCAACCATGTGTAAAGGACCGCTACCACTAAGTAACTCTACCAATAAACCAATAAAGCCTAGCATTGCTAAACGTCCATTCCAAACTTCAGCTGCGGTGGTTAAGCCCCATTGCCACTTCTCTTGAGGATACATTTTCATGTTTTTCTTGGGATGAATTACATCGGCAAAAGAGCAAGAAGGAGAGTCTAAAGAATCTACGACTATGTTTGCCAGAGAATCAATAAAGCCAGGATGAACATTAAGTGCAGGAACACGATGAAAATTCTCGATGCCAGCTAATTCAGCTACTTCGCGATATTCTATGTCAATTTCCTGTAATGTTTCAATATGTTCAGAAACAAAGCTGATCGGTACTACAGCTAAATCTTTGATTCCTTGTTCTCCTAATTCTTTAAGCGCATCGTCAGTATAAGGCTGAAGCCATTCTACAGGGCCTACTTTACTTTGATATGCCAGCGTGTAATGGTTCGTGCGACCAAGAGTTTGCATGATTAAGCTAGTGCATTCTTCAATCTGCTGCTTGTAAGGATCTCCTGCTTCCTCTACATAGCTGACTGGGACACCATGAGCGCTAAAAAACACATGGGCTTTATTCGGATTAGGAAATTTGTCTAGCTCTTGGCTAATGAGGTCTGCCATTGATTGCAGATAGCCAGGGTTTTCATACCAAGAAGGGACAATAGTATATTCTACTTCTTGCAAAAGCCGATCTGTTGACCACATTTCTTCTAAAACGCGGAAGCTTGAACCACTTGTGCTAATCGAAAATTGAGGATAAAGGGGAAGAACGACTACTTCTTTAATGCCATCGCTTTTAATTTGGGCGATCGCTTCTTCCGTGAAAGGATGCCAGTAGCGCATGCCAATGTAAATTTTGGCATCGTAGCCCATTGACTTGAGCTTGTTTTGTAAAGCGTCTGCCTGTGCTTCAGTTATTTCTCGTAGAGGAGAGCCACCACCAATTTCCAAATAGTTTTCCTGAGATGTTTTAGCTCTCAAAGTTGAAATCAACCAGGCTAACGGTTTCTGTAGGCTTTTAAAGGGTAACCTGATGATCTCAGGATCGGAAAACAAATTGTACAGAAAAGGACGGACATCTTCGATTTTATCGGGTCCGCCTAGATTGAGTAGCAAAACTCCAATACGACCCATAGTTCTAATAACTTATTTAAAATTTTTTGTTTCTTTACTAATTTTAACAATATATCTTTTCTTTAGGTTCTTCTGTTCGCAGTACACAGAACTTAACTGACTAAATGCTCAGATCTAATAGTACTCGTGCTATTTTCTCCAATGCTATTCCTGTATATAATTGAGGAATTTACCAAAATGTCAGTTTAAATCGCTAAGATAGTCTCCGTCGAGCAATGATTTGTTGTTTTTTATTTTTATATCATGTCTTTAATTAGCTTACTACAGCCAAATTTGATTTTAGGAGGCACTATTTTTGATTTAACGCCGCAAATACTGAGTGAACAAAACATTCACGGGTTGATCCTAGATGTAGATGAAACCTTAGTACCTTTTAAACAAAAAGAAATTTCTGAAGAATTACAGCAGTGGATTGCTGAGATTAGACAACATACTCCTATTTGGTTAGTCAGTAATAATCTTAGCTACTCTCGTATTGGCAATATCGCTCAGTCACTTGATCTACCTTTTCTCTGGGCTGCTAAGAAGCCATCTCGCCGTAAACTAAAGCAGGCAGCAACAGCAATGAATTTGTCTATCGAACAAGTTGCTATGGTAGGCGATCGCTTATTTACCGACGTGCTAGCAGGAAACCGTTTAGGAATGTTTACAATTTTGGTTGAGCCGATGATCGATCCGATAGTTGCAGTTCGTTCCCACCCGATTCGAGATTTTGAGATTTGGCTTTCTCAATTAATTGGTGTATCCTTGGCAGAAAATTCGAGTAGCGTAATAAAAAGTAACAACTCTTGATTGAGGATAATATAAAGAAAATATTACGAAACAAAGATCTTTTGGCAAAACCTGAGAATATATTTTTAGATTAAAATGAGGTCAGCGAATATAAAGACCTTAAATATATAAGCTAAATAATATTTTAAAGTGGCATCAAGCTAGGTCTTATCCAACGCTGATGCCACTGATAATTTAAAGCAATTTTTTAGATGACCAGAATTATTAGCTTGGCAGCTTTATATAGACTGCCGCTGAGATCTGATATTTGTATTATTATCCTAAAATAAAATTAGCAGTTTTCGGGCGTTGAAATATAAGAAATTTGACTTAATAAAGATTATTCAAGTTAGCGTTAAAGCGGTAACTGCTAATCATCTTAAACATCTAAAAACAATGCGTAAGTAAGCTATAACTCTACGATTAGTATTAGATAATCTATTATTGTCAGCTTAAACTTGAATGCTCAAGTCGCTACTGTACTCTCATAGCATTTAAAGTTTAGTCAAATTGATCAGCATTGAACTAAGTATCTTAAAAATATACTTTGCAAGATTGCTAAGTGTTGTCAAAAATTTACAGTCAATCTATTGCCAAATATGTCTAGACAATTAGATAATTGTTGATGCTTAGATAGTATTTTAATATATTGAGCTATTTAAGAGCCAAAGATGTCTAGACAATTAAAGTAACTTTAATTACAGAAATTTTAATCAGTAATCAAATAAGTTCTTAGAATTGATTTTAAATATTGTAGATAAATAAATGTTTAATTTACTTAATGTTTTATTCGCCTTTATTGTAGTAGGAATACTGCTAATAGTAGCAAGATTGATCAAACACAAAATTAGGTTGCTACAAACGCTTTATATCCCTGAATCGATTATCGCAGGAGCGATCGCCTTATTACTCGGAACAGGAACTTTAGGAGCGATCGCCATAAGTTTGGGAGCGAGTCCCGACTCTTATCTGGCTGGCGGTTTATTCCCAGAAGAGATGCGAGAAGTTTGGTCGCAATCTCCTGGAGTATTTATTAATATTGTCTTTGCCGCCTTGTTTTTAGGGGAACACATTCCCAATCCGAAAGAAATCTGGCGCAAAACTGCCCCCCAGGTAGCTTTTGGTCAAACTATAGCATGGGGACAATATGTATTAGGTATTTTGGTCGTTTGGCTAGTTCTTACCCCCGTATTTGGGATCAATCCCATGGCAGGCGCATTAATTGAAATTGGTTTTGAGGGAGGACACGGTACGGCAGGAGGGATGGCCGATACTTTGACTGAGTTAGGATTTCCAGAAGGAGGAGATTTAGCACTAGGTCTCGCTACTGTAGGTATTGTTTCAGGAATTTTGTTTGGTACGGCATTGGCTCACTGGGGTCGGCAAAAAGGATATATTAAATCTGAACCTGAACCCTTAGAAAGTGGGGATGCTCAGTTCCAAGAAACAGCATCCACAGAACCCAGTAGCGTACTGGCGAAAAGAGCGCGATTGATGCGAAATTTTTTGATCGATCCTCTATCCCTTAACTTTGGTTTTACAGGGATGGCGATCGCTATTGGTTGGATAATTCTGCAAATTTTAACTTTAATTGAGTCGGCTACCTGGGGTCGCAACGGATTAGAGCTTATTGGAGCAGTGCCTTTATTCCCGATGGCTTTAATTGGCGGGATTATTATCCAAGTAGTAATGAAGCGTTTTGACCTAGATGTATTAATTGTCAGAAGATTACAGGAAAGAATTGCTGGTGTTGCCTTAGATCTTCTGGTAGTGACTGCTTTAGCCTCAATTAATTTAGCTGTCTTGGGGGCAAACATCGGCGTGTTTCTCACCTTATCAGTTGTCGGTATTACCTGGAATGTTCTTGCTTTTGTCTATCTGGCACCTCGCATTTTACCCGTCTATTGGTTTGAACGTGGCATTGGAGATCTGGGTCAGTCGATGGGGGTAACTGCTACAGGTATTCTCTTAATTCGGATGGTTGACCCCGATAATAGTACAGGAGCTTTTGAGAGCTTTGGTTACAAACAGTTATTTTTTGAACCGATCGTTGGTGGTGGTTTATTTACCGCGGCAGCTCCCACTCTAATTGCCAGATTTGGCTCAGTTTCCATCTTATTGTTAACCACTGGCTTATTAGCTTTTTGGCTGATTTTTGGCATCATTAACTGTAAACGAACTGCTAAAAAGCTACAGGAAGAAGAAGCGACAGCAGCAGAATTACCAACAACGGTAGTTAGATAAAGTTGATTGAAAGCCTTCTTGTTTTACCGAAGGATTGTGACGTAAGTAAACCAGATTTTGATTTTGGCTACTGATAGTTTTAAGAACTGCTTGATAATAAAGCAGCGTAATTCTTTGCCAACTAAACCTCAAAGCATTTTGTCGTGGTCGTTGTTGATACCATTGTCTCTCTAAAGTATTTCGTAAAGCTTTGGTATAAGTAGCAAGGTTAGTAACATCGCAAGTTATACCACCGTTGCCGATCAAGTAGCGGCGCATAGAATCATCGGTAGCTACAACAGGTAGACCACAAGCCATTGCTTCAATATATTTTAGTCCGCGAGACTCTTGTCTCGAAGCAGAAGTAAAGAGATTGGCACTTCGGTAAACTTGTGGCATTTGAGCATAGGCAAAAGTTCTGATTTGAAATCTTGCTTTACCTAAAAGGCGATCGCCCAAATCCTGAAAATACTCTCGATCAGCACCTTCACCGCAAATCAACAAGCTAGCCTGGGGTAAATTGGCGACAGCTTTGATCGTTAGTTCAATTCTTTGATGATCATCACGATTTAATGAAGCAACACAGATGATAGTTGGTTCTGGTAAGCCAGTGGTTATCGCTTTGCCTTCGGGAGAGAATTCGCTAGCATCAATACCACAAGGAATGAGGCTCACTGCTTGATGAGGAGCTGCACGACGTGCATATTCAGCTACTTCAGGATTAAGGGCAATCAAATGATCGGGTTGTAAAGCAAGATTACGTTCTAAGTATTTCCCTTGATTCAAAAGACCATTATGTTCGGTAAACATAATTGGTGTACCTTTAATTGCCCTGATGCAAGTAGCGACAAATAAACCACCATAGTCATTTTGGGGAAAAATTAAATCGGCAGGTTTTTTGAGTAAATATGAGATGCAGGGCAAAAAGCTGGTTAAATGCTCGATCGCTATTTCAGGATGATTTACCCATCTAGATAAAATACCCCAAATCAAAGGATGACGAGCCAAATTGGCAGCGTCACTACGATTAACTGATTTAATTGGACGACTAAAAGAACCGCATTCTGAACCACTGAGCAACTCCACTTCAAAATGGTTATCTAAGCGACGAGCTAGTTCGACGGCAAAAATCTCGGAGTTTCCTTGCCAATTGATTCCCGCATTAGGATGGATCAACACAATTTTATACAATGTTCAATTCCCCTCTGTTTAAGTAAAAGGCAAGAGGCGAGATCTATTGCTTAATTCAACTTTTAGCTAAGATTTACTCTTTTCCCTGTCTTTCAAGCTTGTTGTCTTGACAAAAAGCAACGCTCTCTTCCTTTATCTTGTTTCCTCATAAGCAGAAATAATTATGGAAACTGTCGGTAATTTTGGAGTCATATTAATCTAAGTAAAACTATCTAAGAGAAAATACTTAGGTTATTTTTCAGCCCAATCATAAACGCTCAAAATAAAATTGGCAATGGTAACTTTTGAGAAAGTGCCTAAAAAGTGCGTAATTGTTAAACAGTAAAATTACGCACTCTCAAGCCAATTAAGAATCTCAGGCAAATATTTATATAGAATTGGCAATGATTAATTTTGCTTGGACTTTTTTTAGGGATTGCCAAATTGTAAGCTGGTATCACACACTGTTGCGTTGTTTCTCAAGCAGATGCAGTGTGGTTTTATCGGAGTAAAAATATTAGCTATTAGCTCTTAGTAAAATCAGATGAAAAAAGCTATTTACCGAATTTTAGATGCCAATCTCGATCGCGCCAGAGAAGGATTGAGGATTATCGAGGAGTGGTGTCGTCTAGGCTTGAACAACCAGCCTCTAGCAGAGGAATGTAAACAAATTCGTCAAGAATTAGCCCAGTGGCATAGCTGGGAGTTGCGTCAGGCGAGAGATACCCCTAATGATGTAGGGACAAATTTATCTCATCCCCACGAGGAAGTCAGAGAGAGTATTGAACAGTTACTGCAAGCAAATTTATGTCGCTCGCAAGAAGCTTTGCGAGTCTTAGAAGAATACAGCAAGCTCTATGAACCAAAAATGGCGACAGCTTGTAAACAATTGCGTTACCGCGTTTATACCATTGAAAGCAGTCTATTCAATAATTATCGTCATCAACAGCTACACAATGCACCTTTATACTTGGTGACTTCGCCCGAACCAGAACTTCTGAAGGTAGTAGAAGCCGCTCTTAAAGGTGGTTTAAGCTTGGTTCAATATCGCGATAAAGAAGGCAAAGACAGCGATCGCCTAGAAAAAGCTCATCAGCTATGTCAGCTATGCCATCAGTATAATGCTTTATTTATTGTTAACGACCGAGTAGATATAGCTCTGGCGGTAGATGCGGACGGAGTTCATTTAGGGCAACATGATGCACCAGTGACTTTTGCGCGCGAAATTTTAGGAACTCATAAAATTGTCGGGCGTTCAACTACTAATAAACAGGAATTAAATAGAGCGATCTCCGAACGCGCTGATTATGTGGGAGTAGGGCCGTTTTACGAGACTCCGACTAAGCCAGGTAAGGCAGCAGCGGGGACAGAATATATTGACTATGTAAAAGCTAAATGTCCCGTTCCTTGGTTTGCCATTGGCGGCATCGAGCTTGATAATCTGAATGCAGTTCTAACCACAGGCGCACAAAGAGTAGCAGTAGTTCGCGCTATCATGCAAGCAGAGCAACCAACCCAAGTTACTCGTCAATTTTTAGCTCAATTAATTAGACGGTAATTACCCCAACGCTCAGCTAGATCTATGATAAATACAACCAATACAATAAAAATACAGGTTAACGGAGAAACTCATGTCTGCCTAGCTCAAACTCCTTTACCAGAGCTATTAACTGAGTTAGGTCTTAATCCTCGTCTAATTGCGATCGAATACAACGGGGAAATCTTACATCGTCAATATTGGGCAAATACGCAAATGCAAACGGGCGATCGCTTGGAAATTGTCACGATTGTTGGTGGTGGTTAAACATCAACATTCTGAAGCCTAAACATACAATTAACTGAACAACTTATGAAAATGATTTTTAAACGAAATTCTTGGTCTAAATACTGGCTAAACTCTATTGTTGCCCTGATGTTAGTCTGCGTTCTTGTCTTGGGCAATGCGGGTGATGCTATGGCTGCCCGTACAGGGGGCAGAATTGGTGGTGGTTCATTCCGCGCTCCTTCTCGCAGCTATTCTACACCCCGTGGCGGTGGTTATAGTGGTGGCTATGGTGGCGGTTATGGCTATGGATATGGTGGTGGCGGTTTTGGCTTTCCCTTTCTGCTTCCTTTTGTCGGTTATGGCGGTGGCGGTTTGTTTTCCATTTTGATTTTCTTTGCTCTTGCTAACTTTTTAGTCCGCAGCTTCCGCAATGCTGGAGTCGGTGAAGAAGGCAGCTATGGTAGCAGTTCTCAAGTAGCTGTGGCTCAAGTTCAAGTAGGGTTACTAGCTAATGCCCGCGAATTGCAGCCTGAGTTAAATCGTCTGGCCTTAACAGCCGATACTAGTTCTGCTTCGGGAAGAGCTACCGTAGTTCAAGAAGCAACTTTAGCTTTACTACGACACCCTGAATATTGGGTTTATGGTGCGACAAACTCGCAGAAAGCCAGCTTAGAGGCAGCAGAAGCTAAATTTAATCAGTTGGCTTTAACAGAGCGTAGTAAATTTACTGATGAAACTCTGACTAACGTAGACAGCGTAATTAGTGATGATGCACAAAAAGCTTTAGGTGGCAATACAGAAGAAGGTGCAATTCAATTAAAAGAAGGTGATTCTGGAGAATATATTATTGCTACAATAATTGTCGGTGCAACTGGCAATCTTAATCTCCCTGAGATTAACGGTTCTGACGATTTGCGCAACAGCCTACAGCAGATTGGTAGCATTGGCAGCGATCGCCTATTAGCCGTAGAAATTCTTTGGACACCACAAGCGGAAGGAGATACCTTATCTTCTGACGATATTTTGGCTTACTATCCTAACCTCAAGTTGGTTTAAGCATTAATACTGTAAATTAAATAAACTGTCTGGCTGTTTGACAAAACAGTTCTAGTTCAATGGGGATACGTAATCCCCTTTTTCTTTAGCTAAGAACTAACGGCTCAAAAAAATCTGGATAAAAGGTTAAGAAAACTGGTACATTTGAATATAGATAAATCTAGTTTTGCATTAATAGACCTTTTAAATAAATTAATAGTTCTAACGGAGACTCAATTATGGATTGGCGTGTATTAATAGTCGTAGCACCTTTGGCGATCGCTGCTAGTTGGGCTGTATTTAACATTGGTAGTGCTGCTCTAGCTCAAGCACAAAAATACTTCAACAAATAAACATAAATAATTAACTAATTAAATCAAGTAATAATTATCTAGCCGACTAAGCACTTTGTTTGTATTAGTCGGTTTTTTGATGAATGCTGGTTTTAATTGGACTTCTGCATCAGGCGATCGCCTTGATTAATCTTGCTAATTTTCAACTCTACTTTTTACCTTGACTACGATAAAAATTAGCTAGCTTAGTGGGAGAAATACCCAAATAAAAGCCAGCAATAATTAATTGGTTAATTAAAGTAGTTTTCCAGACTCCCAACTTTCGCCAACGTCTACCAGAAGTAACTACCGCAGCAGGCGCGATCGCAATTCTTCCCTGTCTTTTGATTCGTCTGACAAATTCAAAATCTTCCATAATTGGTAAATCAGCAAATCCCCCCGACTCAATAAAAGCTGGCTGAGAAATAAAAATTGCTTGATCACCATAGGGAAGCGACAGCAGGCGCGATCGCATTTCTACAAGCATCTCAACCCAACGCAAAGATCTATCTGCACCTTCGATAGCTAATTTAAATGCTCCAGCAATAGTTCGAGGCTGTTCTAAAGTCTTGATAACCAGATCAACAAAGTCTGGGGGTAATTGAGTATCAGCATGAAGAAACAGTAGTATGTTTCCTTGAGCAGCATTTGCCCCTGCATTCATTTGTCCCGCCCTGCCTTTTCCCAAGACAGTAATAACTTTCACCCCTGTTTGCTCAACTAAAGCAACAGTATTGTCTTGACTTCCCCCATCGACCACAATTATTTCTACCCCAGAATGCTGCTGTAATCGCATCAAAGTTGGTTTGATCAACGCTGCTTCATTAAGAATTGGGATAATAATGCTGATAATACATTGAGTCATATTTAAATTAAAGTATGAGAGACAAAACTACTCCTAGTCATGAAGTCTCCATCGACTAAGCCCTTTGGGGCTGTAGTCGTGGTATCTGATCAATCACCATCGTAGGGGTTTCCCACAAAGATGACAGACTTACCCAACTTCGAGGTTTGCTGTCAGAA
>JBHJNW010000001.1:0-14374 GCA_050330395.1 Pleurocapsa sp. | reverse complement strand
TCTTTTGGAGCTAATCGTGCCACATCCTGATTCCCTACTTGTCAGCAAAAACTATTTTTAATCTAATTACTTATTCTCCCACAACAATAGTCGGTTAACTTACGCCGAGCTGTACTAGTGTATTTTCTTTTACTTGATAAATTAATATTTTAGTAATGATTTCTGTTAAATTGTGATGATTTTCTACAAAATCAATAATATTTAAAAATGCTTCTTTAACAGATCTATTATTGATTTTGCCATTGTAGTCTAAAGTATAGGGATAAGGTTGCTCCAGAGAGCGAGTTAACCACCCACTTTCTGCCATCGCAGGTAGTCCTAATTCTTTAAGAGTGGGCGTAATATATTGAGTATCTATTGTTCTACCAGAAAAACCATTAGGCATATGTGATTGATGATATCGAACATCTTGAGTTGGTTCAAGAATTTTATGTATTAGTAGAGTTATTAATACTGTATAAACACCTTTTTGTTTAGAACAATTTTGGGCAATAGTTTGTATGTATGTAAATATTTTTTCTGGTATAGCATCTTTAAGATTTTCTACTTCTAGAGATTTATTGTATATTTCTAATAATTTTTCTTTATGATTCATAATGACAGTTGTACAAATATCAAGTTGTAATGGTTCGAACTGGTAAAAATTAATGTAATCTGGATTCAGCCTTTGTTTATCTGTAAGTAGATTTTGTTTTTTAATTTGAATAGCTAATTCATAAATCATTGGAATCGATACAGAATTTCCAATTTGTTTGTAGCACTCTGCTACTGAATTATGAACTTTAAATGTGTCGGGAAAACCCATAATTCTGTAACATTCTTTAATTGTTAATTTGCGTACTTTGTCCTCTTTTGGAATATAAATGAAAAATCTTCCAGAAGTTTCTTGAGATGGAATTGTAGGATGAACTCCTTCTACAGAGTAAATACGATTTGGTTGATGATGCACTCTTGAAAGATGTTGTGTATTTGGTCTTACGCCTTTTTTCCAAGTAGTTTTATTAGTTCTATAGCCTACAAAAATTAATCCTGAATCTTGCTGTTTAGGATTATCTATTAAAGTGTATTCTTGATCATTTAAATATTCAAAACTTCCATTTTGGCAAAGATAATATTCTAACTTTTCCCAACAATTACTGGATTTAACTTCATTAAAATTAAATTTTTTGTGTTTAGTAGCAAAAATTATTATTCTTTCTCTATTTTGTGGAAGACCAAAATCTTTAGAATTTAATATTTTATAATCAACTAAATATCCTAAATATTCCAAAGAGTATAAAATTATATCTAATGTTTTTCCTTGATCATGATGAACTAAATATTTTACATTTTCTAAAAGTACAACACTAGGTTGTCTAGCTTCTATGATTTTGCAAATATAAAAAAACAGAGTACCTCTTGTATCTTCAAACCCTTGCCTCTTTCCACAAATACTAAATGGCTGACAGGGAAAACCTGCGGTTAAAACATCAAAATTTGGTATTTCTTTGATATTTATTTTGGTAATATCGCCTTTTGGCTGTTCTCCAAAATTATTAAGATAAACTTCTTGACAAGCAGCATCTATTTCACAAGAATATACACATTCATATTCCGCTTGTTCAAAAGCAAGTCTAAAACCGCCAATTCCAGCAAAAAGATCGATAAACTTGGGTTTTTGCGTATCCACACCAAAAAATAGACAACGGCTAACGGCTTCTTAATATAACAAGATTTGGTAGGGAAATTTAAATAAGTTTCCCCTTACATATTAAAAAAGATTAGAATTCGCCTTTCAAGGAAGCATTACAGCGATCGCAAATTGTCGGATCATCTTTAAAACTTCCTACAGTGGTAGAATAATTCCAACAGCGATCGCACTTGTCACCGTCGGCTTTAACTACGGCAATAGTTGCTAAATCGGATTCACTTTTATATTCTGCATTACTGATAGAATCAACTAACTCGACTTGGGAAGCCAAGAAGAAGTAACGCAACTCATCTACGTCTTTTTCACTAAGGGTATTAGCAGAATTATAGGATGCAAGTTTATTTTTCAACTCCGAATCAGGAACATGAAGTAAGACTTTGGCATCGAGAGAAGAACCGATCGCTTTTGCTGTTCTGGCTTGTTCCATAACTTTGTTGACTTCATCTCTTAGATCTCGAATGACGTTCCATTGTAGGGGCGAACAGCCGTTCGCCCCTACAATGCGCCATTCGTCTTTGATTTCTACCCAACCAGATTCAAATACGGATTTATAACCTGTATCGTAAGGTAAAGCTTGCCAGATATCTTCTGCCATATGACACAATACAGGGGCGATCGCTTTAGCAATATTTTCAATGGTGATCGCTAATACTGTTTGACAGCTACGGCGACGGAAAGAATCGAGACTGCTGATATAGAGTCTGTCTTTAGCGATATCTAAATAGAAGTTAGACAGATCGACAACACAAAAGTTTTGGATCGCCTGGAAAAAGCGGAAGAATTGATAGCTATCGTACGCTGCGGTAACTTCGGCAAATACCTCTGTCATACGATGCAGCATATACTTATCTAATTCTGGTAAGTCTGCATAAGCGATCGCATCTTTACTCGGATCGAAGTCATGTAAGTTGCCTAGTAAGAAACGGGCAGTATTTCGCACCTTGCGGTACATATCAGAAGTTTGCTTGATAATATTCTTACCAACGCGAACATCAGTCGAATAGTCTACAGAAGATACCCAGAGGCGCAGCACATCAGCACCATAAGCAGGTTCTTGCTTCTGATTATTACCCCCTTCAATAATCAATTCGGGGGCGATACCATTGCCTTTAGACTTACTCATTTTAAAGCCTTGCTCATCCACGACATAACCATGAGTAAGAACTGTTTTATAGGGGGCAATGCCATTAACTGCAACGCTGGTAAGTAGGCTTGATTGAAACCAACCTCGATGCTGATCCGAACCTTCTAAATACATATCGACGGGATATTTTAATCTTCCTTTTGCTACCGCAGCCCAAGATGAACCAGAATCGAACCAGACATCCATCGTATCAGTACCCTTGCGATAGGTGCGTCCATTGTTACGATAAGACTCAGGTAATAATTCCTCTACGGACAATTCCCACCAAGCATCAGAACCTTTTGACGCGATGATCGCTTTAACATGATTAATCGTTTCGTCAGTTAAAAGAGGCTGATTGGTTTCCTCATCATAAAATACAGGAATCGGTACACCCCAACTACGCTGACGAGAAATACACCAGTCAGAGCGATCGCTTACCATTGGCGTAATGCGTTTTTCCCCTTGTGCGGGTATCCAGGTGACATCAGCAATTGCTTGTAAGGCTGCATCGCGGAATCCTTCTACTGAGGCAAACCACTGTTCAGTGGCACGAAAGATAGTCGGTTTACCAGTGCGCCAGTCATAGGGATATTTATGGGCATATTCTTCCTGTTTGAGTAATGCACCCGTTTGAGTCAAAGCATCGATAATTGCTTGATTACCTGGGCTAACTTTTTCATTTCCTTTAGCGACTACCTGCAACCCAGCAAAGTCACCAGCTTCCTCGGTAAACTTTCCGCCATCATCCACTGGGGAAAGAATCGGTAAACCATACTTTTGCCCTGTGATATAGTCTTCTTGCCCATGTCCAGGGGCAGTATGTACTAGTCCTGTACCAGATTCAGTCGTGATATAGTCACCACCAACTACGACTTTACTTTCTCGGTCAAATAAAGGATGACGATAGACAGTATTTTCTAAAGCTTTACCTGTTAGGGTAGTTTTAACTTTTAACTCTACTCCCAAGGTTACCGATAATCTTTCAACCAAATCTTGAGCAACAATTAAATAAGACACCCCTTCCTTTGCCATCATTGACTCTACAGAGGGTAGCGATGCAGCGCGGTCTTTGCGAGAGGAAATGCTTGGGTTTCCCAAGCTTATTCCACTCTCGCGGCGGGGGTTTCCCTCATGAGCGATATGCGAAGCGGTATCCTTTAGGACTGCATCAAGACAAGGCGGACTCATTTCCACAATTGCATATGCCAATTCTGCGTTGACAGCGATCGCTAAGTTACCAGGGATAGTCCAGGGGGTAGTAGTCCAAATAGCTACGCTTAGATTTGGTAAGTATGGCTCTAATTCTGTTGCACCTTCTCCTAATTTAGTTACAGGAAAAGCTGCATAGATACTGGGAGAAGTATGTCCTTCTGGATATTCTAATTCCGCTTCAGCCAGTGCCGTACGCGACGAAGGACTCCAGTGGACGGGTTTTAAACCCCGATAGATATGCCCTTTTAACACCATTTGCCCAAAGACATCAATTTGCGCTGCTTCGTATTCAGGCTTCAGGGTTAAATAAGGATGTGACCAGTCGCCCCAAATTCCATAGCGTTTAAAGCTTTCACACTGTTCCTGTTGAGCTGCGATCGCAAATTCTTGGGCTTTTTGACGTAACTTGAGAGGAGTTAATTCTTTTCTCTCTTGGGACTTCATTTTCTGGAGAACTTTCAATTCAATCGGCAGCCCATGACAATCCCACCCAGGGATATAGTCAATTTTGTGTCCCTGCAATAACTTATATTTATTGATAATATCTTTCAGCACTTTATTCAAGGCATGACCCATATGCAGCGAGCCATTAGCATAAGGAGGGCCATCATGAAGAATAAAAGAGTTGTTAGGATTATTCTGCGACAGTTGCTCGTAAATCTTATTATCCGCCCAAAATTGCTGTAATTCTGGTTCGCGCTGCACGGCGTTTGCCCGCATATTAAATCCTGTTTGGGGCAGATTTACGGTTTCTTTGTAAGAACGCGTCGCTTGAACTTGGTTCAGGCGTTTATCTCGTTCGTAGCTTTTTGCTTCTGTCACTTTCTTAATGATCTAAAGGTTTTATTCTCCACCTGTATATTATTACTTGATCGCGTTTTTATAGTATAATTCTTTATGGCTAATTTCCGTATTGATTATTGTCTAGAGAAGAATACGGAGCGAACAAATTAAGCAAATTCAGGTGATGTGATTAAAAAGGAAATTCAATACCCAGCCTAGATTCAAAATTACCATCGGTTTTTAGCTCGGCATTTAAGCCAATTGAACCTAATCCTGCTTTAGTTTTCCAGAAAGCACTCCCGCTAGTAAAGTGGGTGTCGTGATCGAGATTAGCTTTGATGCCTAAGTCACCTAAGCTAGTATTGCTACCCAACTTAATACTGCCACCAGTAAAGGTATTATCTTCATTGAATTGACCATCAACTCCGATCCTCGAACCAAATAAGAGTTCGGTATCCCAAGAAGCATCGCCACCATCAAATTGAGTTTCTTCATCTATTCGGACATTGACAGCGAGGAAACCAACTACAGTATTGGTTGCAACCTTAATGTTTCCTCCTGTAAAAGCGCTACGATGATCGAAGTTACCTTGGATTGATAGTGAAGCTAGTTCGGTTTTGGCATTCCAAGCAGCATTGCCCCCTCGAAAGTTAGTGCGATCGTCAAAATTTCCTTGGACGGCAATCATACCTAAAGATGTCTTGGCATTCCAGGCGGCATTACCCCCAATAAAAGCAATATCTTCATTGAAGTTACCTTTGATTGCTAACGAACCCAAAACAGTATTGGTTTGCCAACCAGTAGTAGCTTTAATTGGTTTGATTTGATTATTGACATTAACCAAAAGATTTATCGAACCGATATCTGTATTGCTTTGCCAAAATGCTTTGCCGCTATTAAAGTTGGCTTGAGCATCAAAATTGCCATCAAAAGCGAGAGAACCCAGCTGAGTATCAGTTTTCCAAGTGGCAACTCCTGCCTTAAAGGGAATTGAGCGATCGCCGACGTCATTAGTTTCCCGATCTAGATTGCTGTGGTGTTCTAAAGTCAGGGTGGGAAAAGTTGGATTGGCAGGTTGAACGCGATTAGCAGCTATTGTTTGCTTAAAATCGAGCAAATATACAAGTTCAGAGTCAGTAGCTCCTAAAAACTGTTTTGGTGCAATTAACTCTATATTTTCTGAGGTGTAGTAGTTAAACGAAACAGGCTGTCCAGATTCATTCAAAATCTGAATCGGTTCTAGAAAAATAATTGATGTACCGAGAAATACTTCTGTTGCAGTTAACCACATGAATAGATCTCTAAATAGATTTTAATCGCTAAAAAAAATGATGAAAATTATAAATAATGAAATGATTAATGAGTATTTTAACTTAAACGCAGTTTATCCGATCTCAAACTTGATCGCCATAATCTATAAAGTCGAGTAATGAGTTTTTTCTATTGCCAGCAACTTTTTTTCACCAATTATCCGTACTTGATATAAGTCTAAAATAATTGCCAACTAGTTATCATTAACTTAATAAAGGTCGAGTGAGAAAAGAAGTGAGAATCAGAATAAATGCAGCTTGTTAATGCTGAAGCAATATTAGAAACAGAACGTTTGCAGCTCGAACCCTTGCAACCCAAACACGCGATCGCTTTATTTTCTGTAATTCAAGCCAAGCGGATTTATCAATATATTCCTCAAGATCCACCAACTTCTCTCAAAGCATTGGAGCAACGTTATCAGAAATTAGCAACCCGCTTATCACCTGATGGACATGAAGCTTGGCTAAACTGGGCGATATATCATAAACAGCAACAAGTATATATTGGTCAAGTAGAAGCGACAGTATTGGCAAATCGCGTCTGTCAGATAGCCTATTTATTTTCACCTCGATTCTGGGGTAACGGATACGCCACTGAATCCTGTAGACAGATAATCATCGAGCTTAGGCAAAATTATCGTATTAGCGAGGTAGTCGCTGAAGTGGATACGCGCAATCTAGCATCGATTCAATTATTGCAAAGATTAGGTTTTATTAGGCTAGAAACTCGCAAAAATGCTGATTTTTTCAAAGGCAGTTCTAGCCATGAGTATATCTATCGGTTAGATAATTTTTGAGCGTAAATATCGAATAATTATTCAATAATTGATGTTGCAAGTGCGATCGCTTTTTGAGATAAGAATTTATTTTTGTTGACTATCTTCATAAGCAGAAATCTTGTCATAAAGACTGGTAACGCTTTCTTCTTCAAAAAGCCGATCTTTAAGCTGTAGGTAATCTCCTTCACCAAGTTGACAAGCTGCCCAAAAACGCATTACTTTAGAAGGCTCTAAATTAGCCAATAAAACATTGAAAGCTTCTTGTATAATTTTTTGTTCTTTCGTTACTTTAATTTTCATTTTCTATTTCCAAAATAAAATCAATAGGATTGATTACTTTAATAGTTAATTCTCGACAGCGATTAATCAACCTTTTATCACAGGTTATAAAATAATCACTTTTTGAAACTTCCGCAGTAGCTACATGAAGTGCATCAATGGCTTTTATTCCTTGCATTTCTAATTGTTCTGCTCTTTGTCTAATGACTTCGTTAACAGATTGATATATAGTAGCTAGTTTTAAATATCTACTCATCAATTTTTGTTTTAAAGGAAAAGGATTACGACTATTTTCATATTCTAATACTCCTGAATCTACTAATTCAACTAACTGACTATCAATTAGATTCAAAATTAAAACCACAGCTTGAGTTTCTAAGAAAATTTTGGCTTGGGTTTGATCGTCTAAAGGGCGATTATAAATACTGGTATCCAAATAAAGTCTTGTCATACTAAAACTTTAAAAAGGACTAACGGTATTAATAGTTTGCCGTTGCATCTTTTCTCCAATCAAATACTCTGAAATTACTGTGTACATAATATTATTGATGTCGAAAGCGCGATCGCTGATAAATTTAATAAATTTACAAGACTTGTTTTTGAGCGAGTTTATCGTAAATTTATGTCCTATAATCCTAAATCAGCTTTAACTCATACTCGCAAACGACAAGTTGAATAGAACAAAGTACAATGTCAACTGTCTCGGACGGCAAGAATCATGAAAAAACTGATTAATTTAATATTAATATTCGTTTTGACAATAGTTGGTAGTTGTTTTGTTGTCGAACATCAGGCTTATTCGCAAACCGAACCAGAAATAGAGCAAATTAATTTTCAGCAGCATTTTGCTAACTTAGGAGTGAATGGTTCGATTATTATTTACGATCTTAACCGCGATCGCTTTTATCAACATAATCCCAATCGCAATAATGCTGCCTTTCTCCCAGGTTCAACCTATAAAATTCCTAACTCTCTAATTGCTTTGGAAACTGGGGTAATTAAAAATGATGTTGAGGTTCTTACTTGGGATGGAATTGAAAGAGGTTTAGATGATTCTCCGATTGAAGTCTGGAATCAAGATTTAAATTTCCGCCTCGCTTTTAAGTATTCTGCTGTTTGGTTTTATCAAGTCCTTGCCCGTAAAATTGGTCATCAAAGAATGCAGGATTTTGTTAATAAAATTCAATACGGCAATCAAAATATTGGTGCAGCCGAAAATCTCGATAACTTTTGGCTTGAGGGAGAGTTAAGAATTACACCTCAACAGCAAATTGACTTTCTCCGCCGTCTTGAGCAAAATGAATTACCTTTTTCTCAGAGAAATATAGATCTAGTTAAAGATATTGCGATCGCTGAACAAACATCTAATTATGTGCTTCGAGCAAAAACAGGATGGGTTACTTCCGTGACACCACAAATAGGTTGGTATGTGGGTTATTTGGAACAAAACGATAATGTTTATTTCTTCGCTACTAATATTGATATTGTGACCGAAAAAGATGCCGCAGCACGATTAGAAATTACTAGACTATGTTTACAAGACTTAGGACTCTTGTGACAGGACTTACGCAGTTGAACGAAATTTCGTTGTTTGAGCAGCGAGACTGTAACGGTAAATCAAGGTTTACAGTACTGAAGTGCGTAAGTCCTGTGTGATTTTTTTTAGCGATCGCTAACTAAAACAGCAAGCGTCTTGGCACAAATGGAATTCCTCTTGCTGAAGACGATGGATTTTTTGTACGATCAATAAAGACTCTTTAAATATTAAACCTCATAAAAATTGTGACTATAAAATCGTTATCTAAAAACGATCGCTGGTCAAAACTAGACTGGCATTGGCAAAATCATAAAATTCGCTACACTGTAGCTGGGACAGGCAAACCATTATTATTAATTCATGGCTTTGGGGCATCTATCGGACATTGGCAGAAAAATATTCCTGTACTGGCAGAAGCGGGGTACAAAGTTTTTGCCGTAGATTTATTGGGCTTTGGCGGATCTGATAAAGCTGCGTTAGATTACACCCTGGAACTATGGCAGTCGCAGATTAGAGATTTTTGGTCAGAACATATCAATGAACCAACCATATTTATTGGTAACTCGATTGGTGCTTTACTGTCATTGATGGTGGTAACCAACCATCCTGAAATTACCGCAGGAGGAGTGCTGATCAACTGTGCGGGGGGCTTAAATCATCGACCAGGAGATCTCAATCCTGTTTTAGGCATAGTGATGAGTGCATTTACTAAATTAATTAGCCATCCCGTTACTGGTAACTTTATTTTTAATAATATTCGTCGCAAAAGCCAAATTCGCCGTACTCTCTATCAAGTTTATCGCGATCGCCATGCAGTGACGGACGAACTGGTAGAAATGCTTTATCAACCATCTTGCGATCTTGGCGCACAAAAGGTTTTTGCCTCGGTCTTAACCGCGCCAGCGGGTCAATCTCCTGACGAGCTTCTAACTAATCTCTCGTCGCCATTACTGGTAATTTGGGGCGAAAAAGACCCCTGGACACCAGTAGCGGGGGCAAAGATCTATCAAGACTTAGCGGATAATAATTCTGAAGTTCAGTTTCAGATTATCTCTGATGCAGGGCATTGTCCCCACGATGAAAACCCTGAAGCAGTCAATGCGATAATAACTAACTGGCTGTCTAGCTTTAATTGAACTAAAAGGTCAGGAGTAAGCAAATGACTCCTGACAATTAGACAATTACAATTAGTGGGCGGTATAAATACCCAGATTAACTATTGCCAGCTAATAGCTTTTTTAATCTTCGTGATCTTCAAAAGGATCTCCTAAATCAGCCGATGGTGGACCAAAAGCTGTATAGATAGAATAGCCAGTGATAGCTACTAATATCGTGCCAATACTGATGCTAAGAACTATTGCAGGTTCCATAAGTAAATATAAATTATGATTACTCTTACTCTATAATATTACAGAAGATTACGAAAAATCTGAGATTACATTATTATTGGACTATGTCACAACAAACTCGTTTGGGAAATATTCTCAAGCCGCTTAACTCCGAATACGGTAAAGTTGCCCCTGGCTGGGGAACAACCGTCCTAATGGGGGTATTCATGGCTTTATTTCTTGTTTTCCTCTTAATTATTTTGCAGCTTTATAATTCCTCCCTAATCCTCGAAGGAATCGATGTGGATTGGAGAACTTTAAGTCGCTAGACGTAAAGCAACACATTTATTGACTATTCAATTAGCTAATAACCCTGCTCGATCCCTAAGTGACTGAGGATCGAGCTGATATCTATCTTAATTTACTCAATTTACAGGAAGTCAAGATAATGAACATTTTTGGCATTGGTTTACCAGAAATGGCTGTGATTACAATTGTGGCTCTATTAGTATTTGGCCCGAAGAAACTACCAGAAATTGGTCGCAGCGTTGCTAAAACTTTGCGCAGTTTTCAGGATGCTTCTAAAGAGTTTGAAAATGAGTTTAAAAAAGAAGCGCAGAAAATCGAAGAATCTGTCAGCATGAATGCCAAGCTAGAAGCGGCAAACGATCATAAGGTGGTCGAACATACTGATAGTACTCCTACCACTGAATCTTAAACAAAATAAAATATTAGCCAAATTTCACACAGCTTAGTCGTATCAATTAATTGCTGAGGCACGATAAATTGTGGCAGAGACTGCACCTTCATGGCGATCGCTAATACTCCGAAACCAATTTAACCCAGCCTGTAGCTTTTGAGGATCTTTGTCTAGTTTCGCAGTAGCCTGTTCGACTGTTGGTGCTAACCACGAATAGACATATTCAATAAAACCTCGTAATTCATGGCTGTTTAAACTAGTTGAATAAGTCTTACTTGTTCCTGATTTGAATAACCATGAATATAATCCATTTGGGGCGATCGCGTTTGTGATTAAGGTTTGAGCTAATTAAAAAGTATTATTTTTAGGCAAAATAAGAGTACTTCTAGTTAATATTTTTTTACCCAGAACGAGAATTAACAATCGAAGAACCTGATTCTTAAGATAAGATGTACGGTAATACCGTACCATTACTAGAGAGTAAACAATCAGGTGAATAACATTAGCGTTAATCAGTTTCGGGAAAAATTAAAGCATTTTGTGGAAACTGTAATTAAAGAACATCAGCCATTAAAAGTAACTCGTCGCAATGGTGAAAATTTTGTGGTAATTAGCGCAGAGGACTGGGAAAGAGAACAAGAAACCCTATATATCTTGCAAAATCAAAGTTTAATGCAGCAAATAGCAGAGTCTCAAATAACCCATCAAGCAAATAAAGGATACAAACCGAGTGCTGAGGAATTAAATGAGATCTCTGGTGTTTGAGGGGAAGACTTGGCAGGTATACGAAGAACTGAGAACAAAAGACCGCAAGCTACATAAAAATCTCTGTAAAATTTTGAAAGAAATGCTACGGGGCAATCCTTCTGTGGGATTGGGAAAACCAGAGCTGTTAAAACATAACTTGTCTGGGTTTTGGTCGAGGCGATTATCGCCAAAGGATCGTTTAATTTATAGGTTTGACGATGAGTATATTTATATTTTTGCTATCGGCGGGCATTACGAACAGTTTTGAACGCCTAGCAGAATTCCTACCCTGTTCAATTAACGTTGTTCTAGGGAATCTCCGTCCTTCAGGTTGGAGAGGATGTCAATTTTAAACTAACTGGCAGCAATCGTCAGACGATCAATAAATGGTTTGATTTACATAGCACTATGATTGACGACCACAACCAAAAGCACAGTCTAACTGATGCTGACAACCGTAAAGGAAAAAGCTTTGACTGGCAAGAGTTACTTGGGGTGTAGATCTGGCGATCGCCAGAATTAATGAATTTATTGAAAAATTAAAACCACTAACAACGCTTGGTGAAATTAAATTACTCTGCAACCTTGAGCTAGACTACCTTAGAAAGGAGCTAGATCTTGAAACTACCTACAGCAATAACGGTTATCCCAATGGAGTTAAAGGTGATGCTCGTAGGTTAAAAACTCAAGTGTCAGCTTATCGTAAAGCAATCAACAATCTTGAGACTAATTATCGTAACAGTATGTCTCAGGTAGTAAATAGCGAATTAGTAAGGGTACACAAAGCACTTAGATACTTTAACCTAGCCAAGTACGAAAAGAATGATGTCAATACCCGCGATCGCGCTAGAGTCAGACAAGACAAAACTAATCGTCATAGTTTTGATGCTGTAGTAGTAATTGAACAGGCACTTGAGTTATTAGAGTCTGAAAGTTACGTGAGTAAGGTCGCAAGGTTATATCTGCTTATATGAAGGAGGATGGGAATATCTCAGAGGTTACGAACTAAGATTAAAACAACCAGAATTGGTTAAAGGAATTACTAATTTTTCCTGGTGGCCACAGTCGAGTTCAGCAGTAGCAGTTTAATTAGAACTGATTAAACGGACTTCATATTAAATTTAAATTTACCAATAGAAGGATTGAAAAGAACTTTATAAGTGTTGTTAGCACGTATAAGGTTCTTCCTACAATTATTTCTACTACTCCATTCTCTTCAATGTCAGCTTTGGAGTTTAGCTAGAGTTCACGAAACCCAACAAAAATCACCAAATGCGATCGCACTTGTTTAAAATTCCAGCGATCGCTTTTAAGTATTGAGATAAACTTTTTTATTTTCTTGCTGCCAAAATTAATTCAAAAGCTTTATCCATAATTTCTTGACTATCTATCAATTTTAATAACTCTTCAGAAGAATAAATCCCTTCATAAGACTCCAAAGAAGCGTTATCCAAAGCACTATCAAATGCTTCTGCGATTATTTCCTTAATTTCTAATTTTTCAAGATAATAGCCGCCAGCTTTCCTACGTTTATTGACTCTTTCTATTTGACGGCAAGAATTACGAATTGAAACATCCCAAGATTTAGTCGTACGTTTTTCTGCTGCTTGTTTAATCAAATGAAGTAGAAGAACAACCACATAGCTATAAATTCTATCGACAATTGCTTTCTTCCCCATTTCCTCCATCTCTTCTACCAGCAGTAGGGCATTTTGATAATCCTGCTGTTTAATTAATCCTTTAAGTTCGAGTATTTCTTCCATTAGCTAAACTATTCTCATACTTAAGTCTAACCAGTGCGATCGCGTTATGGGTGCGCTACTAGATATATAGTCAACGCCAGTTTCAGCTACAGCACGAATAGTTTTTAAGGTTATATTGCCTGATGCTTCTATCTTAACTCTGAGGTTTGTCTCGCGAATTATTTTGATTGCCAAATTCATTTTTTCAGGAGACATATTATCCAGCATGATTATGTCTGCACCATATTGTAAGGCTTGCTCTACCTCTTCTATATTTGTTGTTTCTACTTCTATATTTAAAGGATAGGGAATATTGTTTCTCAGAAGTGCGATCGCTTTTTCTATTCCTCCTGCTGCTTTTATATGATTATCCTTAATCATCACCGCATCATCTAATCCCATCCGATGATTGATTGCACCACCTACTCGCGTGGCATATTTTTCTAACACTCTCAAACCTGGGGTAGTTTTTCTAGTATCTACCAACTTAGTTGGCAAATCACTAATCTTATTTACATAGTTACGAGTAACTGTAGCAATTCCACTTAAGCGCATAGCTAAATTAAGTGCTACCCTCTCTCCTGTTAGTAACGCTTCCCTACTCCCTTCTATTTTGGCTATCTTCGTTCCCGATTGACAAAAATCTCCTTCTTTGACTGTAAAAGTAAATTGAGCCTCCTTATCCAATAGTTGAAAAACTCGCGCTGCGATCGGTAATCCTGCAATTACCCCATCTTCTTTAATAATCCATATCGCCTGATTGATTTTGGATTCGCTATTAAACAATCCTTGAGTCGTAAAATCACCTCTACCGATGTCTTCTAATAACCAATCTTGTAGTAGGCGATCAACGATTATTAAGGAAGGTAAACTGACCATAGAAACTTTATTTACTGTTTAGAAAACTAAAACTAAATGCTATAACACTATAGCGGGTGAAGCTTAAAAGACAATTAAGCAATATAAAAACAGGTTAATTGAAAAAAAGAGTTGATCAGGGGTTGACAAGGATAAATATATTCCCTATATTGGTAAATGCGCGGTTGAAAGGGGAAACCCGACAGCCAGCGGTCAGAACCTAGACAATACAATAGTTTGACAGTTTTTAAACCCACAGCTTTTTGAATTAAAAATCAATAAA